>NZ_JAPHNC010000001.1 GCF_026241255.1 Helicobacter sp. MIT 21-1697
TCTCATAATTAAGGAAGGAGAAAAAAGAAAGCAATCCCTGTTTTATCGTATTAATAGGTCTAAGGTAGGATTTAACGATAAAAAAGAGTAGCACTGCACCAATAGCAAGTAAAATTAATGCCAAAACAATAGCACCAATTAGATTTTTATCGTTTGCCTCCTCGTAATCTTTTTTATCAGCGGCTACAACAATTGTCCAGCCAAAAGGGAATTGCTTGTAGTAAGCAGTTTTTGCAGTGCCAAAATTATCAAATTCTAATAGATTCTCTTTTTTGCTTTTAAGAGATGCACCTAAGGCTTTTTCTAAGGGTGTAGGAGTATTGCTTGTGCTTGTGAGTGGTTTTTCCCTAGAAAAAATCCGTCCCGAGCTATCAGCAATGAAAACTTCCATACTTGGAAGTTCGGTTCGTTTAAAATTTTTGAATCTCTCTTGAAAGCCATCTACAAAAATATCTATACCAATCACTCCGACAAATTCCCCATTTTTATGGAGAGGCATTGTTGCGGTGGCTAACATTTTGCCTTTATATTTGCCTTGTTGAGATTCATAGGTGGGCGTTACTATGGGTGCATTAAGGTTTTTTGTTTGCACATACCAATCCCTTTGTCTCAAATCGGGCTTGTTGTCCCAAGCACTTGAAACATTATGTGGTTGGTTTTCATCATAATCTTCAGTGAGTGTTTTTCCTGTGCTTTCATAAGTAACATATACAGAGGGGTATTGCACTAATTGGGCGACATCAAGGAGAAGTTTTCTTTGTGTAGTTATATCATTTTCATTAATTTTTGCCAAAGACTTTGCAATCATATTTAAATGTTGTTGGGCTTCAATATTCATTGTGATATTAATAGTTGTATAAGAAGAGCTTAAAGCGAGTTGTTGTAAGCCTCTATACACTTCGCCAATATCTCTTGCAGCATTTTTGTAGTTAAAAAAGCTTACTATTAAGATAAGAAGAACAAAAATACCTAATACAATGCTAATAAGTCTTGTTGCCAAAGATTTTTTCATTGTATCCCCCCCCCCCCATTTTGGAAATTTCTAAGTCCAAGTCTAAATATAGCACAAATATTTTGCCATAAAAAATTTAAATCGTTTTTTTTTTTTTTGTATTAGCGGGCAGAATTGCACGATTTGTAACACAAACCTATAAATCTCCCTCCCATTGTGTGAAGCAATGTTTTGACTTTATGTATTTCGTTAAGGTATGCACTAAAGCCTTGAGCGCGTTGAAAAGATTCTAAAAGTGAAAGAATACCCATTTGTTCAATAAGCACTTTAGCTTGGTAGTCTTCAAACACAAGCTCAAATCCATAATCAGAGAAAAGTGTATTTAAGAGTGAAGTATCTATATCATAAGTAATATCTGCATTTTGATAGAGTGAGTAAAAATTGATGTTTTGTTCTAAAACCTCTTGGAGATTCACAACAGAGTGAGAATGATAGAATCTCGGATTATACGAGAGCGGATTGATAAGATGCTTTGCTCCATAATCAAAGGTGAGAAAATAGCTTTGTCTATACATTTTTGCAGTGTATGTGAGCTGCTCAATGAATGGTATCCAATGGGGTAGAATTGCTTGTTTAAGCGTATAAGCATTATTTTTTAAAACATTTAAAAGCGTGGCACTTTGTGGCGGCAAAGAGCTTGTATTGAGTTCTTGCCATAAGCCTTGCCAATGTGTAGAATCTTGCGTGATATAAAGTATTGTATCATCGTGTATCACATCGCAGGGAAAGCTATCAAAAAGTTCATTGCTTAAAATAAAAATATCCGAAGGGTTTTGGGGCAAAGGCAGACTTTCAAAGGCATTAAAAGAGATATTTGTGGAGAATCTAAGCGTAGAAAAATATGTTTTTTGCACTTCCCTTAAGCTTGGTAATGGCTCTATGGTAGCAAATTCACACTCGCATAATAAATGAGTGCTTAACGCATCAAGAAAAAGTGCCACATCACCGAGTAAATAACCATTATTTGCACCAATTTCTACGATATGCAACGGAAGATTCAAATGTCCTTTATCAACCAAATGGAGTATATAAGAAGCAATCGCACCACCAAAGAATTTACTTGCACTCACTGATGTGTAAAAATCCCCACTTTTGCCTACTCTGCGAGGATTTGTATAATATCCATTTTGCCCATAAAGGCTTTGTTGCATAAAGGTGCTAAAGGGAATAGGCGACATTTTAGAAGGTTTTGAGAGCATTGCGCACCCTAGCGAATCCTTCTTGTATTTCTTCTTTTGTAATCGTGAGTGGCGGTAAAAATCGCACTACACCCTTGCCGGATTTAAGGACAATCACATAATGTTTGAGTGCTTGAGCAATAATCTCTTGCTGCATATCAGGATTGCGCGTATAAAGCCCACACATAAGTCCTAATCCGACTTTATGACTAAATATATGGGCAAAATCAGCCACAAGTGCATCAAGCTCTGTGTGGAAGAGTGTAATAGTGCGTTGTAGTTCGCCATCCTTATAAAGTTTGTTGAGTATAGTAAGCGTTTCAAGTCCTGCTGCGCAACTAAGAAAATTTCCCCCAAAAGTAGTGCCGTGGTCGCCATATTCAAAAATATCAGTAAGTTTTGTAATCACCGCACCAATAGGCACTCCTCCTGCCAAACCTTTCGCTGTTGTAATGACATCGGGGTCTATGCCATACACTTTGGAGGCAAAAATTTCGCCACTTCTAAATATGCCGCTTTGAACTTCATCTATCATTAATAGAATCTGTTTTTGTTTTAAGATTGTGCTTAATGTATTGATTTTTTCTTTATCCATAGGCAAGACACCGCCCTCACCTTGCACAAGCTCTAAAAGGACTGCACAGGTGCTATCATCAAGCTTATTTATCATATCATCAATGTCTTGTGCATAAATAAATCCATCAGGAAATGGTCCAAAGTGTAGGTGCATTTTTTCTTGCGCAGTGGCTTTGAGTGAAGCGATAGTGCGTCCGTGAAAGCTTGAATCAAGAGTGATGATTTTATACGCATTGCGAGGTTTGCCGTATTTGCGTGCTATTTTGATGGCGCATTCATTTGCCTCTGCTCCGGAATTACAAAAAAATGCACGCATATGCGCAGTATATGGTGTATTATCGCGATAGAGAGTGATAATTTGTTGAGCAAGTGCGGCTTGTGGCTGTATATAGTAGAGATTAGAAGTATGGAGTAAAGTTTGTGCTTGTTTGGCAATCGCTTGAGCAAGATTTGCATTAGCGTGTCCCACACTACACACACCGATACCAGAGCCAAAATCAATATAATCATTGTCTTGTGTATCAAAGACTCGTGCATTTTCTCCACGCACAAAAGCTACATTTGCGCGTGCGTAAGTATGAAGCACAAATTCTTCATCAAGGGCTTGTGTGTGTGCGAAATCCATAGTATCTCCAAAATATTTTAGAATCAAGTGGAGTGGATTCTATCCTAAAAATATAAATTCATAGAAGTGAGATTTTGGAGCGATTTTTGCTCTCCTTTTAGTTTGAAAAATATATGTATTTAACTTAAAATGGCTTTAGGAGCGTGGAGTGCAAGTAAATAATCAGATACAAAATCATTATGGAGTAATGCAGACAAATACCACGCGAAATATAAAAAATGATTCTACGAAATTCCAAGCAAACTCCAATCAAGCAGATACAACAGATACTCAAACACCACCTCCACACATTGATTCTACAAATACAAAAGATGCTACACAGATACAAGATGTTCCAAATGTGAGTGAAATAAAAGAGAAGCAGGATATACAAGAACCAAAATTTAAGGAGATTGAGGGCAACAAAAATCGTATTACCTATGGACTTAAAGTGATTGAATTGATGAGTGATGAGGAATACAGAGCATTTTTGTGGGCGACAGAGGGTATGAGCGAGTCTGAAAAGATGCTCTTTGCGCAGAGTTTATATCGTTTCACGGCATTTTATCAAGGTAAAGAGAATAAAGATAAGCAATCAGAAGTGGATATGCAAAAAATAAATGCCCAAAAAGCCTTTGGGGTAGAGCATTCTATAATGCAAGATTTTATTCAACGTTATAAAAATGCTTATGAGAGAGTTTTAAGCACTCAACACAATACTCAAAATCAGATTAATATGTAGTCTCACTTGACTTTTTACTGCTTTTTGCTTAGAATTGGCGGTTTTATTTTCGTTATTCAATTGAGAGGTCAAAGTAGCTCAGCTGGTTTAGAGCGCTGGTCTCATAAGCCGGAGGTCGGGGGTTCAAGTCCCCCCTTTGACACCATTTTCACACATTCTCTCAAATTCTTGATAATATTTCCACGATTCTACTATATCAGGACGCTCTTTTTTAATATACGCCAAATGCTCATCTAAGATATGTTTAAATCTTATCCTTAAATCTTTATGTTCTCTTAAATACTCTAGCACTTGAGATTCTGTAATTTTCTTTGTATCTTCTATGTCTTTTTGCTCTTGTAATCTTTGAATAAATTTTAACAGATACGCTTTGACTTCCTCTAGTGTGTTTATATCTTGTTTTAGAATCTCAAAGTCTTCTTTATTTGCACATACAATAATTCTTTGATAAAAGCAATCTTGGTTAAAAAGAAAAGGGGTAAGGTTTTGATAATCTGTCTTAAGCGCATTATCTCTAAGGTAAAAATGAAGCGTTGTATCTAATATTTTAACCTTCAGTGTTATGGGTAAAAAATTGATATATTCTAAGACTCTTTGAGTTTTAAACCTCTCCCTCTCCTCTTCTCTTGGTGCAGGGAATCCTAAGCTTTGAGACAATCTTTTCATTGTTTCAAAGGCTCTCTCTCCTACAATTTCAGACATATCTATAATAATAGAATCTTGAAGATTAATCAAAGCATTTTTGAGTTGGGTGTCGTGGAAAGCACCAGCGTATTTGTGCGTATCTATAAAATATTCTATACATTCAAAAGAGGGAAATTCTCCTAGACAAAGTTTGCCTTTGGAATCCATATTCCAATATCCTACAAGGTTTTTACACACTTCTTTTGGTTCTGATTGTAAGGTAATTATTATAGGATTCTCTGCTCTTGTATCCCAACCTTCTTTTGGAACTCTAAGCTGTAAAAAAGATTTAAGATTGCTTATAGGGTCTCTAGCAGTGAGTAAAGCTTTGCTATAAGGGAGCAAAGCATAGAATTTACTTGCTGTCTCTACAAATTCCCTGATAGAAAGATAAGTTAGAGCGGAATCGTTATGGAATGCTGTGAGTTTGTGAAAATAGCATAGGTAATTTTCCCTGCCATCGCCTCCATATACACCTTGCCAAGGACACACATTTACTCCGCAATACTCTAAAAAGGTGGTTAGTCCAGAACTTCCACTCCCGTGACTTCCCCAATATACAAATTGATAATACGGAGGCAGAGGCAAGTTCAAATCCCAAGCAATTTGTGCAGAGAGATTGTTATAGCTTAGATTGGGATAGGGTTGTATCTCCACTATACTTTTGGATTCTAAACTTTCTTGTTCTTTGTTCTTAGAATTTCTTGCACTCAATCTTTTAGGATTTAGCATTGGGGGATAAGGGTGATTTGTTTCAAGGTATTGCTCTTTAAACTCAATGGATTCTATCCAAGAGTTAATCTCCTCATAATATTGAGAGATAAAAACTAAAGTTGGATTATGAGTAGTTACAATATGAAATCTCTTTAGAATCTTATACACACCAAATTTATGAGGATTATGAGATATAAAGATAAGAAAGAGCATTTCTACCTTTTGAAAGAAATGTTGATAGAAAGCAGTTTGTTGAAAAGCTCTTTTTTTCTTTCCTAAATTATAAACAAGAGCAAATCTTAAGCCTTTTGCTTTAAAAATGCGTATTGTTTTGGAACGATTATATGCCCCCCCCCCATTTAAATGCAAAAGATAAAACATAATAAGCTCCTAATGGAAAAATATATAAAGAAATTATAAACCAAAGATGCAAAATCTAATGCATAATTGTATCAAAAAATGGAAGTGAAGTTGGTGGCTTATTAAAAGGAGCTACCCGCACTTAGAGAAAAAGTTGCGGATATTTTTGAGTAAATAAGTTGCAAAAACCTATTTTACAGGGGCCTCAAATGCAATTTCTACTTGAGACCAAGTCAGATTCTCGTGGAGATCTTTTACAGCGTTTTGCAAACTCGCACGCGCATTTTCAAGTCCAAATAGACTTAAATCCAACACACCTTTTGCGATAATTTTGCCACCAGCTATCTCATATTGCATAGGCACTTTTTGTGTTTTGCCATTCATACGCACATTAGCCAAAATTGTGCCCTTACCTTTGCCTTCAATAACATCTTTGAATGTTACTTTAATAGGGTCTTTCTTGTTAAAATGCTCAAAAAAGCTCTTACGCAAAGTCTCATCTCTACCTGCATCAGCAGTATTAACTTTCATAATGTCAATAGTCGCAGTGGCATTATTAAGTTGAGATTCAAGGCTTTGTGTTTTGTTGGGCGTACCAAATTTAAACTTCACATCATCAAAACTTCCGCCTACTGCTATTTTGGCAGGAGTTTTAAAGGCTGTCCATTTAACTTGAGCTTTTGCTACATCAATGCTTGCTGCACATACAATACTGCTTACAATCATCATACCTGCGATAATTTTTTTCATCGGCACTCTCCTAAATTTGAAATGAATTTCATTGTAACTAAAAATACAAATATTTTTAAATTATTTTTTGTGTTTGGTATCTTTTAAAGTTAAAGTGGGCAAAGTAGTAACCCTTTAAATAAGGATTCTATTTTGTTATAATGCACCAACACATTTTAAAGGATATGCAATGAATATTTTGCAAAGCATTAACGATTTCAATGAGGCAAAGCAAGTCATTCCCGGAGGAGTAAATTCTCCTGTGCGGGCATTTGGCTCTGTGGGAGGGACACCGCGATTTATCGCTAGGGGCAAAGGTGCTTATATTTATGATGAAGATGACAATGAATATATTGATTTTGTGCAAAGCTGGGGACCACTTATTTTTGGACACGCAAACGAAATGATAGAATCCGCTTTATCTCTTGCTATCAAAGATGGGCTAAGCTTTGGAGCACCCACAGAGAAAGAAACGACACTTGTTAAACACATTATCGCATTATCTGGGAGTGCAGAGAAGATGCGTCTTGTAAATTCTGGCACAGAGGCTACAATGAGTGCTTTGCGTTTAGCTAGAGCATATAGCGGTAAAGATGACATTATTAAGTTTGAGGGCTGCTATCACGGACATTCTGATAGTTTGCTTGTTTCTGCAGGGAGTGGGTGCGCTACATTTGGCACGCCAAGCTCACCGGGTGTTCCAAATGACATATCAAAGCACACACTCGTAGCGCGATATAATGATATAGAATCTGTGAAAGCGTGTTTTGAACAAAGCAAGAATGTGGCGTGCGTGATTATTGAAGCCTTAGCTGGCAATATGGGATTTGTTCCTGCTGATAGCAAGTTTATGCACGATTTAAGGAGTTTATGCGATGAGTATAATGCACTTTTAATCATTGATGAGGTGATGAGTGGCTTTAGGGCTGGACTTAAGGGGGCAATAGGTTTATATAATGTGCAAGCAGATTTAGTTACTTATGGCAAAGTTATCGGGGGAGGTATGCCCTTGGCTGCTTTTGGTGGGAGGGCAGATATTATGGATATGCTTTCTCCTGTTGGTGGCGTTTATCAGGCGGGAACATTAAGTGGGAATCCTATCGCGGTGAGCGCAGGACTTGCGACTTTATTGCAAATCAAATCCAATCCTACATTGTATGAGCAACTAGAGATACTTGCCAAGCGGCTTATTCAAGGGTTAAAAGAAGCAGCACAATCATACAAGATTCCCTTGCAGGTGGATTGTAGGGGAAGTATGTTTGGCTTCTTTTTCAATAAAAAAGAAGTAAAAAATTTTGATGATGCCAAATGTAGTGATACTGCAATGTTTGCACTCTTCCATCAAAAGATGCTTGAAAAAGGCGTCTATTTTGCTTGCTCGCAGTTTGAGACAGGCTTTATTTGTAGCGCAATGAATGAATCAATGATTGATGAGGTGATTATGAAAGCAAAGGCAGCCTTTGGTGAAATAACCCACGAAATGGAATCTGGAATCTAGCCCTATGAGTGAGAATAGACAAAATAAACACACACAGCACGAATCCTCCCCTCAAAAAGGGCAAAAAGATATGTTGGACAACACACAAGATTCTAAAATCAACGATGAGAGCATACTTACAAATGAGAATCGCAAGGAGATTGAGGATAAACCTCCTCGTCTAAGTGCTATTGTGCGTGGTGCAAATGAGCTAAGTGTGGGGATTTCAATCGTAGTAGCTATTTTGCTTGGCATTGGCATTGGCATTGGTTTAGCAAAGCTAAGTGGGATAAAATGGCTTTTTTGGCTTGGGGTATTTTGGGGTGTGGCTGCGGCTATTTTAAACCTTTACAAAGCGTATCAACGTCAGCAAAAAGAAGCACAAGAATTAGCCAATAACCCCCGCTACACTTATAAGCCTAGCGCAGATGATGAAGATGAAGATTCCCAAAATGGAAAATATTATTAAAGTGCTTTATAAAAGTGTAGCACTAATTGCCATCATTGCGTTTATAGGTGGTGGGGTTGCATTTGTCCAAAATGTAGCATCTTTAGTAAGCTTTGAGGTAGGATTGTTAGGATTTTTATTTGTGGTGGCTAGTTCTTTTGTAACTTTGCTTAAGAGAGTAAGCACACAAAATACCCTTACATCAAGTGAAGATAAACATTTGCGACAAGCAGAGGAGACAAATAACGCACAAAATTCATCAAATTTTTCAACGCGTTTTGTGATTGGCGCACAGATGAGCTTGTCATTTTTGCGCATATTGAGCTATGCACTTTTTGCCCTTATGATTATCGGGTTATTTGAGTATCAACTTTTTGTGTTGGAGTGGTTTTTTGCAGGGTTGTGTATAGCGATGATACTCTGTGTAGTAATAGGCATATTTTATATATCAAAGAGCCGATGACTCTCTTTTAAAGTCTTTGAGCATATTTTTTGCCTCTATCAATGCCCCAAATACACCACTTTCTCCTAAAGCTAATCCTATACCTAGCATTATGGCTCGTAAATGTAGGGCTTCTTGCAAATGTGCTTTTTTCTGATGAACGCTTGTATTGCGGATTTTTTGGAGGCTTTTTATATGTTTTGGCAAACTGATATTGAGATAGAATCTAAGTGGATTCCTATCAAATAAGCTATCAATCCGCTCTTTAATGAGATAATGGCTTAAAAGCATTGCATAAGTCCCAAGATTTGGCTTATTCTCAAATATATCTTTGAGCGTAAAGTTTATACCTTGCACTTTATATGGAATCTCCAAAATATCCTTATTCCTTGCACTCAAAATGCTAAAAAGTATTTTGGCAAACTCCCACATTTCTTGCTCAAAGCTGCGCGCATAAAAAATAATAATATGTGAGCAATCTGCACCATTTTCTTTATCTAATGTATATTTTTCTATCTCTAGTTCAGCTTTTGTCAAATCCTCTAATGTGCTTACAAGACAATGTTTTTCAAAGCGGTCTCCTAGATTGAAGTGAATAAGCCTTTTTTTCATTGCTACAAAATCACTGCTTTGTAATGCGTCAATATAATATGTTTTGGATTCTATAAAGTACTGCTCGGGTTTTTTGAGCTCTATGTGTAATGGATATTCGTAAGGATTGCCATAAATGGTAAAAGTGCGGTTATTGTATGCAGGTGTGGTGAAGTTTGCCAAATACACATCACGCACCTTAGCAAAATCTCCGCGCACCAATTCGCGCAAATCCTCTATGATAAACCACAATTCAATATCAAGCTGTTGGTAATAATCTGGCGCAATGTGTGGATTCTCTAAGTTTGCACAAACGCGTGAAACTTGTGTAACAAAGAGATTCTCATAATCTGTGAGGAAAAGCTGTAAAGGACATATATAGTCATCAAGATGTGATGTTTGCTTAGAATCGGCATTGTTTGTGCGCAGTTTTGAGCGCACTTTGCCAAAGGCTACTTGCCCTTGCGATTTAAGAATCTCTAAATGCTTACCAATCACATTGGATTCGTAATAGGGATTGTAAAGAATGAGGTAGTTTTGCATAGGGATTCCTTTACAATAAAATTGAGAATCCAACCGCAGAATGCAGAGATTCTGCAGTATTGTATCACTATTATGGATAATGCCTTAGACTATCCATTTAAAGAATTTCCCGAAGAAACTGCTTATAAACTTAACTCCTTTTTTTAAAACTACTTCTCCTAACATTTCTGCTACATCTGCTGCCACATTTTTTATTGTCTCTACAAGCGAATCCCAAAAAGATGATTCGTTTTGAGCACCACTTTTTCCCTTATAGACTCTTTCATTGGCGTTTTGATTAAGTATAACTACTTTGCGTGCTGGTAAGTCCTTACGAATATATGTAAATAGCTCATCTATATTGTATGATGGATAGTCTTTGTTTTTCTTTTCATTATAAAATCCTGCGCTGTAACAAACAACTTCTGTATCAATGCCTGTTTCTTGTTTAATTCTCTTTTTAAATTCATTTTTTCTTTTTTCAATTTCTTCTTGAAGCTCATCATTTGGTTCTGGCGGTTCTTTGTCGTAGTTCATTCTCGCATCTGGGTCATTGCTTTTATCACATTTATTAAGGGCAATTAAGATTCGTTTCTGCCTATCATCTGGACTCATAACTTCTCCCACAGCTTTGATAGTAGAAAGAGTGCCTCCTAAATCGCGTGATGTAATATCAATAAGAACGAGTGCTAAATCAATGAGTGCATTACCTTTATCATTTTTTTCTTGTAGCAGATTTTGAATCTTGCGTTTATGTTGCTCGTCTTTTTGCCCATCGCCTAGCCCGGGACTATCGTATATGATGAGATTATCATTTATTTTGAATTCTTCTATATCCATAGTCATTGGCTTTGCACCTTCTCCAATCTCAGGCATATTTTTTTCTTCTTGAGGATTATTTGCTCTGAGGAGAGCTCTGATAGTTGAACTTTTGCCAGAGCCAGAGCCACCTACTACAAGTATTCTAAGAGGATCTTCTCTGAACAACTTTTTCATTGCTTCTTGGATTATGGCAACATTCTCCTTACCAATCTCACTTCCCAAACCAGACCACAAAGCACCAATGCGTTGTCTTATTTCATTTTCCATTTTTTCTCCTTTTGAGGTAAATTTTGTATTGCCCACAATAAAATGTGAGCACTATCAAACCTACTTCCTATGGCATTTTAATGCCACTCATTTATCCATCATCGCCCCATTCACCATTTTTACAACTCTCTAGACTTTCTTTATCCTCTGTGATAACCTCGCAACGCACCATATCTCCAATAGCAATGTTGTTTTTATCTATGCCAATAGCATTTAAATCCAATGTATCAAAGTTGCTCTTAAGCCCACAAGCCTTACTCGCCCATATATCAAGCAGCATTTGTTGTCTTAGCATATGAATATCAACCCCTTGTTCGTTAGCCATTTTAATGAAAAAGGTTTGCGCCACTTTTTTGCAATACCAATTATCTAAGCCCGTATTTGCTAGGGAATGAAGTGTATGGACATATTCTTTAATAGCACTGCTTAATGCCCTCTCATCTTTATAGTCGCCTGATACATAGAGGTCTAAATCGCTTGAAAGCCTATAATTAAGCTCTGATTCGTCCTCAAGGGCATTTGTCCTTAATAACAAATCAGCATACACTAAATTACAAATTTTAGCCCCTTTTGTCTCTAGGCATTTATTTGAGATTTTTTGTATATCCTTTTGCTTTAACTCCTCATCTGCACCACAGATTGAGAGAAGCACAAAAGCTATCGCAAACACTTTGCATATATGTTTCATAAGCAATGCCTCCTTTTTAAGAAAATAAATTTTTTATGTTTTTGCGCAGTATATCAAGCCCATTAGGAGCTTTTTTCTCACTCATTATTTGCCCACATTTTTGGCAAATGGGCATATCTTGTGGAGAAAGCGCATCGCTTTTGGGAGAGACAACTTTGCTTGTCCCACATTTTGTGCATATTGCTTTGTAGGGTTGTGGTTGTATCATAGAGAATCCTTGTCTGCTAGTTTAATTTACTTATCTTTTTAGGCAAACTTGCGGTGAACCTATCCTCCATTTTCTGCCTCCTGTATGCTTGTGATAAAGTAATACACTATCCCCACACACACGAGAAATACCCCAAGTGGAGGAATAGCTATGGCAAGTATCAATGCAAGCGCAACAAAAAGTATTTTTGCATTTGGCAAGCTTGAATGATAAAGCAAAAAGAGCAAAATCACTGCTATAACACCGAGTATGACGATACTCATACAAAACTCTTTATGATTTGAGATATGTCTGCTTTTTTGTTTTGTGCCACGAAAAAGATAGAATCTAATACCTCTTCAAATTCTGCCCTATGGGTATCTCTATATGAGCCTATGAGGTTGATGATTGCTAGAATATGTTCTTGTTGTTCATCTTGTGTGTCCAATGCTTGCAAATGTGGCTTTATTTTGAGCCATAAGCAAACCAAAGAAAACATTTTTCTTGCTTCCCAGATTCTAAAGCTTGAAGCTAAGCTAAAAATTGCTTTTATGAACTCCAAAAGTCCCTCCTCACTCATATCTTTAAGATTCATCAAGTTGCCTTAATCTAGCGCTTACTTTTTGCTAACATATCAAGAATCGCATCTATATTTGATTCGTATTCATCTAACGCACGACTAAGATTTTTCATCTCATCACTCCATTCATTATCATTGAGAGAATGTGCTTTATCCTCTTGAAGCTGCTTCCATTTTTGAAGCCATTGCGTTACTTTATTAACCGCTTCTTTGTCATTGTAATTTCCTTCAGCAATCCCTCCAACCACACTAAGAGCGTAAGCTGACTTGTCTGAAGGATCTAAAATGAGCTTTTGGCTACAAACTTATCAATGGCATTAGAGCCCGCATCTACAATCTCACCCACACCTTCTAGCGTCTTAGTGATTTTTCCGCCAAGTATGGAATCTATCTTATCCAATGTGCTAAAGTCTGTATTTTCAATGTAGTCATCTACTTTTTTTGATACATTTTCCCATTCGCGTTCAATAGATTCAGCTAAATCCAAACCTTTTTCGCACATATAATCAGCGGTATTTATACAACCTGCTTCCTCTGCCTTAGAATCTAAAAACTTCTTTGCTGCCAAAGTGAATGCACCAAGTGCGATTCCGCCTAATATTACCTTTTTCATTATTGCTCCTTGAGAGTAAAATATTCGCTTTAAAAGCTTGTGTAATAATAAACAAGCCTTGCGACACATAATGTCGTTTTGATACAAACAAGTGCAATATGTAAAATATATCAATGCTTGTGGCATTTGTAGATTCATAGAATCTGCCTTTTAGCTTCTTGCAAGTAAGTTTTTAAGAGATTTTCAAGATGTGTTTGTAGCTCTTTTGGTTCTAAGATTCTCATTGCAGGTAGCCACATTTTTGCGAGATTAAGCACCTCATTTTTAAAGGTATAACTCATCTCAAATATCGCTCCACTTGCACTTGTGCGCAGTTGTTTGAGATTTTTTGGCATACCTTTGCGTGTGAAAAACTCTAGCGCACTGCTGCATATATGAATAGTTGCTTTGTATGAGTGTTCATTGCGAAACTCTGCATTTTGAGAATCTATGAGGGCGAGGATTTTTCTATCTGGCTTAAATTGTGTATGGTTTTTGCGCAAAGAGTGTATTTTGCTTAATGCAAAATGCTTTAATTTATCTTTTTCCACAGCCAAAAGATACCAAATACCTTTAATATGGATAATTTTGTAGGGTTCAACAAGTCGTGTTTTGCCTTTGTAGGTAAAGCTTATTTTATGTGCAGTAAGAATGGCTATACTTAAGTTTTCAAATGTATCATAATCTGGCATTTGACGATTTGGTGGCGTGATAATAAAAGATTGAGTGATGTTAGGATTGAGCAAATCCACAATAAAATCAGCATCTAGCTTTGGATATAATGTTGTAAGTCCGCTTTGCTTGGCAAAATGCTTTATGTCTTTATAGTTAAGTTGCCCTAGCGCATAAGATTCTAATGTGTAAATTCCATTGGATTTAAGGATTGGTAGATGTTTGCACAACTTTTCCATATCGCGTTGTAGCGTGCGTAGGGAGACATTAAACTCTTCGCATAATGCTTTCAAATCTATACTTTGTCCATTTAAAAGGAGTTTGAAAATTTCAATAATACGAATGGAGATAGAATCTTTATTAGAGTCCCTTAACATTTTAAGCCTTGTTTCCTTGTTTGTTCTTGAGGAGGCAATGATAATACAAAAAAAAAAAAACGAGTCAAGGTAAATAAGCAAATAAAATGTAAAGATTTATAATGTAGAATATCAACTTGCATTTATATCATTTAAGGTATCAAGGAGAGTGTATGAGTATTGAAAAATTTAAGTTATTTGTTGATGCATACCAAAAGTCAGCGGCATATAAAGAGCCGCTAGGTTTTGGTATTGCGCGTGTGGAGATTGGCAAAAAGTCAAAAGCTGTGCTGTGTGCAACTTATCCTACGATGAATTGGCAAGGAGAGAATCTTGGCACTTATGCAGTGTTATGTGAGAGCGCAAAAGTCGGGGAGAGTATAGCTCAAAGTGAGAATGAGGCAGTGTATGGCATTAATCAAGAATTTGTGCATAAGGCACTTGAGCTTTATGCTCCTTTTTTAAACGAGGCATTAAGTGATTCTCAAACGCACAAAAATATTCAAGTCATTTTAGAGCTTAAAAAACAAGCAAATAAAGGCAGATTGAAAACAAAAGGCGGCAGGGCTCGGTATAGATTCTGTGTGATTTATAAAGACGAAAAATGTGAAAGTGTAGAATCTGCTTACCTTAAGCTTTTGGCTTTGTCTTTGGGCAAAGCACCTTTGCGTTCCTTGCAGCTTGATGGCATTTTTGGATTGCTCCAAAATGTCGCGTGGAGTGGCAATAAACCTTATGAGTTAGAATGGCTAAGAGAAAATGAGATTGCTTTAAAAATGGAGGGTGAGTTTCCCCATATTGACTTTGTGGATAAATTCCCACGATACCTTATGCAGGTGATTCCACAATATGATAATATCCGCCTTTTAGATTCTGCCAAAACACGTTTTGGAGCGTATCTTGGCACAGGTGGTTATACGCAAATGCCCGGAGCAAGTTATGTGAATTTCAATGCTGGAGCAATGGGGGCTTGTATGAATGAAGGGCGCATTAGCTCAAGTGTTGTCGTGGGTGAGGGCACAGATGTAGGTGGAGGTGCGAGTATCTTAGGTGTGTTAAGCGGAGGAAATAGTGAGCCAATTAGTATTGGTAAAAATTGTCTTTTGGGTGTGAATAGCGCTACGGGCATTAGTTTAGGTGATGGGTGCATTGTTGATGGAGGCATTGCTGTCCTTGCTGGCGGAGTGTTTCATATCGCACCTGAAGAAGCAGCAAAAATCGCCGAAATTAATGATACTTTTGTTGTGAAAGAAAGTAATGTGTATAAAGGAAGAGAGCTTTCGGGCAAACACGGAATCCACTTCCGCTGCGATTCTCAAAGTGGCAAAATGATAGCCTTTAGGAGCAATAGAAAAATTGAGCTTAACACAGCCTTGCATTAAATATGGTATTATATTTGCTTAAGGCTCTTTGCTTTTAAAGGCGAATTTATTACTTAGGATATGTGATGAAAAAGATTTTTGCGCTTATGTGGGCAATGATGTGTATTATGGGGATAGGGTTTGCAGAGCCAGAAGAGACAGCGGGAGAAGTTTCTACACAACCTTCACCTACCTCACAAACCACAAATCCTGTTGCTCCTAATGTATCAAATTTGCCTCAAAATACCCAATCTTCAATGCCTGCTCAAAATAATCAAAACACAAATACTCCCGCAGGGCTTTTAGGCTCACAACCTCTCACGCCTGCTAATCAAATTAGTGGAGCGCCTATTGATGATATGCTTGAGAATATTAATGAATCAAATAATACACTTAAATCCGCAATGATTTTTGCAAGAGATGGAGATTATGAGAGCGCATTGAATCTCTTTGCACGTTCTTGCGACCAAGGTAATGCTGCAGGTTGTTTTGGTTCGGGGCTTATTTATATGTATGGAGCAAATTCAGGTGTGCCAGACCCTCAAAAGGCAGTGAATTATTACTATAAAGCCTGCACAGGTGGCGATGCAGTGGCGTGTGCGAATCTTGCAATGGCGTATGATAATGGAGAGGGTGTTAGAGAAGATAAAGCTCAAGCAGCACAGCTCTATGAAGTAGCTTGTCAAGGGGGAGATTCTCTAGGCTGCACGAATGCAGGCTGGATGTATGCTAATGGTGTAGGTGTCAAAAAAGATTACCAAAAATCATTAGCGTATTACAATAGTGCTTGTCAGCTTGGAAGTGATTTGGGTTGTTATAATTTAGGGCTTATGACTAATACTTATAATGTGTATGGAATGACAAAAGATAAGATGAGTTATGTTGAGATGAATTATGTTGCGTGTCAGCAAGGAGACATTATAGGCTGTGGGAATCTTGGCTGGATGTATGCCACAGGCTCAAATGGTGCAGATAAAAATTATTATAATGCAGCAAAATACTTTACACTCGCGTGTGATGGTGGGCATATTCAAAGTTGTAACAATTTAGGTGTGCTTTATGATGGTGGATTTGGTGTAAGACAAGATAAGCGTAAGGCGATTGAGCTTTTTGGTTTAGCGTGTGATTATGGAATTGAATCGGGCTGCAATAATTATTCGCTTATGAAAACAAGAGGAAGTGTAAATGGAGGGAATCCAATATTTGGCTTAAAATAAATGCGTCTTAATCAATATATCGCCCATCATACTCAATATTCTCGGCGCGAGGCTGATAAACTTATTTGTGATGGGCGCGTTAATATTGAAAAAACTAAGGCGACACCACATTCTCTTTTGGGTGCAAATGAGCGTGTATTTATTGATGGTAAAAAGATTGTGCCAAAAGAGCATTTTACTTGTATTGTATATCATAAGCCTAAAGGCGAAATTGTAAGCAAAAGTGATGAGCGCGGTAGGCGAGTGATATATGAGAGTTTGGAATCAAAATTTAAGCATTTTATATATGTGGGGCGATTGGATTTTGCAAGTGAGGGGTTGCTTATTCTTACTGATAGCACCCCTGTTGCTAAAGCCCTTATGGAATCTGATTTGCCTCGCACCTATATTCTTAAAATTAATGGTTCTATTACCCAAGAAATGATTAATGCTATGGAAAATGGACTGATTAGCGAGGATACAAGTGCGGGTGCGCATAGTAAGAGTAAAATTATTAGTATGACATTTGCACCTTTTAATTCCTATAAGATTCTCAAAAATGATAAAAGATATTCTAAAATCAAAGTGAGCATTGCACAAGGGAAAAATAGGGAATTACGGCGATTTTTTGGTGTTTTTGGACGCGAAGTTTTAGATTTAAGACGCATAAGTTATGGATTTGTGCATTTAAATGCTTTGCCTTGCGGGAAAAAGCGATTTTTTACACACGAGGAATACAGAGATTTACATACTTTTTTGCAGAATAAGAGAGACAAGAAATTGCAAAAAAATTAATATACATAGTGTATTTTATAAAATTTGTGATATAATGCGCAACTTTCAAAAAATGTTAAATATAAAGGAGCGGCGTGATAAAGCTAAGTCACATTAATAAAACCTACCCAAATGGATTTGTCGCTCTTAAAAATATTGATTTAAACATTGACAAAGGCGATATTATGGGGATTATTGGCTATTCAGGTGCGGGTAAAAGCACACTTATACGCATTATCAATCGTCTTGAAGAGCCTACAAGTGGCACACTTTTTATTGATGGTGTGGATATGCTTGGTTTAAAGCAAAAAGAATTGCAAATGCAAAGACAAAAAATTGGTATGATTTTTCAGCATTTTAATCTTTTGAGCGCAAAAAATGTATTTGACAATGTGGCTTTTGCATTGCAAATTGCCAAATGGGATAAAAAAGCTATAAAACCTCGTGTTGATGAACTTTTGGAGCTTGTGGGCTTAAGCGATAGAGCAAACTTTTATCCAAGTCAGCTTAGCGGTGGGCAGAAGCAGAGGGTGGCAATAGCAAGAGCATTAGCTAATCACCCAAAGGTGCTTTTATGTGATGAAGCAACTTCGGCTCTTGATACCAAAACGACAAAATCGATTCTTGCGCTCTTGCGCGATATTCAAAAAACTTTGGGATTAAGTGTGGTGTTGATTACACATCAAATTGAGGTTGTGCGTGAGATTTGCAATAAAATGTGTGTTGTAAGTGATGGGGCTATTGTAGAAAGGGGCAGTGTTGATGAAGTTTTTGCTGCGCCTAAGCACCCTATTACGCGCGAACTTATTTCGTTTTTGCCTCAAGATGAGGGGCATATTATTGCGCACTTAAAAGATGTGCATAATGTATATAAAGTTGTATTTACAGGTCCTTATGCGCACTTACCGCTTGTTAGCCAAATGATACGAGAATTTGATATTGATATAAATATATTAAGCGGTAATATTGATGAACTTGCCACAGGAGAGGTAGGGCATTTGGTATTAAAATTTGTAGCAATAGATGATAAAAGAGATAAAGCACTTGCGTGGCTTAAAAAGCAAGGTGTGAGCATTGAGGATTTGAGTCTTGTGTCTCAACATATAGAATCTCAAGCAGTGTGAAGAGGTTATTATGTTGGAGTTTTTAGATTTTTGTGAGAAACATTGGCTTATGTTCTTGCGCTCTACTTTTGAGAATCCTATCATTTTTACTTTGGTAAAATCTTGTTGTGAAACGCTGTATATGGTTGTTTTCTCTTGTTTTTTTGCTGTGATTTTTGGATTGCCTTTGGGTGTATTATTAAGCGTGATTAAGCCCTCTGGCATATTGACAAACCCTTTAGTTTATAGAATCTTAGGAGCAATTGTCAATGTTACGCGCTCATTTCCTTTTATCGTGCTTATTATTTTGCTTTTACCTCTTTCAAAATACTTAATTGGCACAAGCATTGGGAGCACGGCTGCAATTATCCCACTTGTCATTGCTGCTACCCCTTTTATCGCACGACTTTTTGAGGGAGCATTTGATGAGGTTGATAAGGGACTTATAGAAGCTACTATGAGTATGGGTGCAAGTAAAATGCGCATTATTTTAATGATGATTGGTGAGAGTTTGCCATCACTTGCTAATGCCATTACCATTACTGCAGTGAGCTTGGTTGGCTTTTCTGCTATGGCTGGAGTTGTAGGTGCTGGTGGTTTGGGAGATTTGGCTTATCGCATAGGTTTTCAATCGTTTAAGCCTGATATATTGGCATATGCGGTAATATGCACGATTGTGATTGTGCAATGTATTCAATCAAGTGGTGATTTGTTGATGAAACATTTGCGTCAGCATCGCTAAATAATTAATCCAAAGGAGATTTTATGAGAAATTTAGTTTTGATTGTGGCTTTAGCAATAAGCTTTGTAGCTTGTTCCAATGAGCAAAAAGAGCAAACAAACAAGGAAGCAGAGAGTGGGCAAAGTGTTAAAATACTTAAAGTGGGTGCAACTCCTGTGCCTGCTGCGGAGATTTTAGAATATGTTAAGCCGCAACTTGAGGCAAAAGGCGTGCAAATGCTTATTCAGCATTTTACAGACTATGTTGTGCCTAATGTGTCGTTAGCTGAAGGAAGTAGTGATGCTAATATGTATCAGCATAAGCCTTTTATGGAGAATACCAATGTTCAAAAAGGGTATCATCTTGTAGCAATCGCGCCTATATATGTTGTGCCGCTTGGGTTTTATTCACATAAATTTAAAGATGTAGATTCTATCTCACAAGGCGCAACTATTGCTATTCCGGGTGATGCTTCTAATATGGCACGAGCCTTTATTTTGCTCCACGATAATGGACTTATAAAGCTTGCAGATGCAGGTAATCTTAATGCTACGGAGCTTGATATTATTGAGAATCCAAAACATCTCGTATTCAAGCCTATGGAAGCAGCTTCTTTGCCTATGGTGCTTGATAGTGTTGATGGTGCGGTGATTAATGCAAATTATGCCCTGCAAGCACAGATGAGTATCACTCAATCGCTTTTTCACGAAAATGACAAGAGTGCATATGTAAATGTGCTTGTAGCGCGTGAGGATAATCAGAATGATGAGCGTATTTTGGCACTTAAAGAAGTGCTTTTGAGTAAGGAAACTCGTGAGTTTATCCTCTCAAAATATAAGGGCGAGATAATCCCTGCAAGTAAGGAATAATGAGGTAAAGTTCTTGTATAATGCAAGGTAAATTCATTTTATTTAAGGAGAACAAATGAAAAAATTATTGACTTTTATTTTCATAGGATTAGCATTTTTTGGTTG
Source organism: Helicobacter sp. MIT 21-1697 (assembly GCF_026241255.1). Lineage (NCBI taxonomy): Bacteria > Pseudomonadati > Campylobacterota > Epsilonproteobacteria > Campylobacterales > Helicobacteraceae > Helicobacter > Helicobacter sp. MIT 21-1697. The sequence continues at coordinate 20,373 of NZ_JAPHNC010000001.1, forward strand.
CAATGATAATAAACAATCTGCGAATAAGGCAGAAAAGATAGTGCTTAAAGTGGGTGCAACTCCTGTGCCTCACGCGGAGATTCTGGAATTTATTAAACCTGATTTAGAAAAAGAGGGCATTGATTTGCAAATCGTGCAATTTACAGATTATGTAACACCCAATATAAGTTTAAATGATGGCTCGCTTGATGCGAACTTTCATCAACATAAACCTTTTCTTGATGCGCTTAAAAAAGATAAGGGGCTAGATTTAGAACCTATCGCAAGCATTCATATTGAGCCACTTGGGTTTTATTCACATAAATTTAAAGATGTGGATTCTATTCCTCAAGGTGCGACTATTGCCATTCCTAATGATCCAAGCAATGGCGGGAGAGCACTTCTTTTGTTGGATTCTAGGGGTGTAATAAAGCTTGCAGATTCAAGTAATCTTAATGCCACGGAGCTTGATATTATTGAGAATCCAAAGCATATCAAAATTAAGCCTGTTGAAGCAGCGCTTTTGCCACGCACACTCAATAGTGTTAATGGCGCAGTGATTAATGGTAATTACGCACTTCAAGCAGGATTAAAAAGCTCTGACGCACTTTTTTTGGAGGGCTCACAATCGCCTTATGCCAATATCTTGGTTGTGCAAAGCGCAAGAGTGAATGATGAGAATCTCCAAAAGCTTAAAAAGGCTTTGCAAAGTCAAAGGGTAAAGGATTTTATTGAGCAGCATTATCAAGGCGAGATTGTGTCTGTATTTTAAGCAAGTCTTTTTCAGCTTGGGGAATGTGCACCGAGATTCCATAAAGTATATGAAGCCTTGATTCCGCCGAGTAAAGCGGTGGTAGCAACAGGATTGCTCCCTTGAGAACCAGCTGGGTCTCAATCATTATTCATTGAGAATCCATCAAGTATAAAGTTGTTTTGATAAAAAAAGTCCGCCGCTAATGCTAATATTTGCAGGGTCTATCTCACCCAGAGTAGTGCTTCGTAGCTGTGCGTTATCAAATTGCACATTGGGTAGGATTCTAAGAATTGAGGTAATATCGCCATTGCCACTTGGATTAGATAATAAAAATGATTGCGATAATGTTTTATCACTTTGATAGGTTTTTGTTTTATCTGGAGCAATTGCAAGTGAAGCGGGGAGTTTGACATTTTTTATAGTTTTATCTGAATATTCATTCCCATCGCTAAAGAGTATGTAAGGAGAGCATAATAAGCATATTTTTATAAATGTAGCATCTATTTTCATTATTCTTTAACCCTATAAAAAATATTTAATTGTAAAAATATAATACTTAATACAAAATAAAAATCATTATTATTTTATATATATTTTATTTTGTATTATCTTTTATGGTGTAGAATAAAAAGCATTTTTATATACTAAGGAGTTACTATGAAAAAAATTGGTTTATTTTATGGAAGTGATGGCGGCACTACGCAAGAAATTGCTCAAAGCGTTGCCGATAAATTAGGTGATTGTCAAATATTTGATGTTGCCTCAAGCAAAGCAGATGATTTAAACGCATTTGAGAATCTTATCTTTGCTACACCCACTTATGGTTCTGGCGATTTGCAAGATGATTGGGATAGTTTTCTCTCTGGTATTGATGAGAGTGTTTTTGCAGGGAAAAATATTGCTCTTTTAGGGCTTGGAGATCAAGAAATTTATAGTGAAACTTTTTGCAATGGTATTGCGCATATTTATGAAAAAGTATCAAAACAAGGAAAAATCATTGGACAAACAGATACCGATGGTTATACTTTTGATGAGAGTTTGGCAGTTGTGAATGGAAAGTTTGTAGGTTTAGTCATTGATGAAGTTAATCAAGAAGATAAAACAAACCAGAGAATCCAAAAATGGGTAGAAACGCTTAAGGGTGCTTTTGCATAATTTTTAAGCTTTTGCCTTAGATTTTTGATTCTAAGGCAAGAAATCTAAAATTGCACTTTGTATCAATGCCATATAAGTGATAGTTCCACATACAATGCTTAAGATAGGAATCTTAAAGCAAATATGTATTATGCTTACTACTAATACCGAAACCATCTCATTTAAGCCATAAGGTGAATGTGCCAAATTTGTATCTTTAAGACAATATATAATGAGCATTGCAATAATTGCGCTTGGTAGCACTTTACCCAAAGAGACAATAAATGCAGGTGTGGATCTAGCAAATATTATAAAAGGCAAGAAGCGACTTAAGAGAGTATTGAGTGCGATGAGCGCAATAAGAGCAATTGAGTGGTATATTTCAGGCGACATAAGGCTTTTTCCATAGGCTTAATATAATACAAATCCCCACAAGAGCAGGAATCAAAAACTGCTGTGCTCCAAAGATATAGAGACATATAAGACTTATAGCTATGCCAATGAGTGCGGGGGTTCGCATAGTTTTATTGTGCCATTGCTCAATAAAAATTACAACAAAAATAGCACTCATCACAAAATCAAGTCCTTGATGGTTAAAGTGAAGATGCTCGCCAAGTAAAGCACCAAGAGTGCAGCCTATAATCCAATAGCTTTGATTGAAAGCAGCAATAAAAAAATCAAACCATTCTTTATCCACTCCTACTTTAGGGGATTTAAGATTAAGAAGTGCAAGTGTTTCATCAGTGAGAGAGTAAATCATATAATAACGTTTTTTGCCCATATGCTTAAATCTTTCTAGCATACTTATGGAGTAAAAAATCTGCCGCGCATTAATCATAGAAACAAGCACAAAGCTTTCCCACAATCCAGCTCCACTTGCTATGAGCCCAACAGCAATAAATTGTGTTGTGCCTCCATAAATCGCTACTGCCATTATAGCTGCCCATATCGCACCATAGCCTGTTTTTTGCAATAAGATTCCAAATACTGCACCCATAAAAATATAACCAAGCATAATGGGAATCGTATGAGGAAAAGCATCTTTGAGTGCGGCGAATATTTGTGTTTTTGAGGACATATTACATTTTAGTTTTTGCACAAATGCCAAGTAAAGAAAGCCCAAGTGTGATGCTTTGGCTCACAATCATAAGCACATAAAGGAGGCTTTTTTCATTTGGACTTTGCAAGATTTTATGCGCGTTATAAAAGCTATGGAATGAAGCGCAGAGACTTTTAAGATATTCGCATATTTTTTGAATCTCCCTATCGCGAAAGCTTGATTCTATAACTTGTTTGAGGCAGAGGGCTTCAAACAAAAGTGCTTTTGCTTGTTCATTTATATTGAGTTGAGTGAAAGTATGTGCAATATCGTGCATACTTATTCCTGATTTGTCAAAAAGCGTGTAGATTCTCGCATTAGCATAATTGATATAATAAATCGGATTGCTCGCATCTTCTTTTTTGAGATCATCAACATCAAATTCAAGGTGCGTATCAGGTTTTTTAGAGAGGAAGATAAAACGCAATGCATCAGAACCAATATCTTCTACTACATCTTTCATTAGGATAAAATTTCCCGCGCGTTTGCTCATTTTATAAGGTTGCCCACCTTTAAGGAGGCTTACCATTTGAGAGAGTAACACTTCAAGTTTGTTCTCATCATAGCCTAAAAAATGAATAGCTGCCTTTACGCGCGCAATATAGCCGTGATGGTCAGCTCCCCAAATATTGATATAATGCTCAAAAGGACGATGAAATTTATCCTGATGATAGATAATATCTCCGGCAAGATAGGTTGGCTCACCATTCTCACGCACAATAACGCGGTCTTTTTCATCATTGATTTGTGAGGAAGCAATCCATATTTTGCCCTCTTTGGTATAAATGCCTTGATGAGATTTTAAAGTATTAAGTGTATCTTGCCACCTGTCATAAAGGGATTTTTCACTCACAAAGCAATCAAAGCTAATCCCAACTTGAGCAAGATTCTCTTTAATCTCTTGAAGTATCATATTCTTGCCAAATTCTGCAAGAGAGGATATAGAATCTTCACTTTTAAAAACATCTTCGCCAAAGTGTTGCGCACATTGCTTTGCCAAATCAATAATATATTCGCCTTTATAGTAACTCTGTGGATATTCTACTTGAGTCTTAAGGATATGTTCTTTTCCTGCAAGAAAAATGGATAGCCCAAGCATATCAATTTGTGCTCCCGCATCGTTTATATAATATTCTGTGCATATTTCATAGCCCAAAAAGCGTCCTATACGAGCAAGTGCATCACCATATACAGCACCTCTTGCGTGTCCAATGTGAAGTGGTCCTGTGGGATTAGCACTGACAAATTCAAGCAAAATACGCTCTTTTGGTGTGTGAATATGGTGTGTGTCTTGTAGTGTGTTAGAACTTATAGAATCTGCTTCAAAGGACATAAAATGCTGCATTTGCTTTTGCGCGATATGTTGAAGAAAAGTTGTAGAGAGTGTGAGATTCACAAAACCATTGAGGGCTTGCACTTTTTCAAACTCTGTATGGTTTGCAAGCGTGTTGGCAATCTCTTCTGCGATAAGTTTAGGATTAGTTTTTTGAATCTTGGCAAGATTAAAGGCAAGGGGCGTAGCAAAATGCCCTAAGTCTTTGTTTTTTGGTTTCTCAAGCACAATATCAATTGTGTTTTCAATATGCAATGCACTTTGGAGAAGGGCTTTGATATGGTGGTGCATCAAGCGTCTTGTTTGTGAGAATCTGCGGGAGTTTTTGATACATTCTCATTTTTAGATTCACTTTGTTTGATTTGAGATTTTGTATTTTCTTCATTTTGACCATCTTCCTCATCTTCTTTGACAGCCTTTTTGAAGTTTTTAATACCACTTCCTATTCCTTTTGCAAGCTCTGGAATTTTTTTTGCACCAAAAAGGAGCACAACAATGAGCAAAATAATCAATAACTGCCATAAATTAGGTGGTGTCATAGAATCTCCTTTGATAAAATTAGGGTATTATACCAAAACTCGCCTTGAAATCTTAAACTTATCGCGTAATCTTACCATTTTTGGATAATCTTACTCAAACGCTCAATCTGTTGGTATTTGAGCGAACGCGCAATGGCAATCATAGCTTCTTTAGCGGTAGTAATATCATCATTAATGATAAGATAGTCAAAATTATGGATATGCTGCATTTCATTATGGGCTTGGATAAGACGAAATTCAATAGTTTGAAAATCATCTGTTTGACGCGCAATCAGTCGCTCTCGGAGAATATCTTTGTTTTTTGTTGTAATAAATACAGACTTGGCAAAATCCCCAAAATATTCCTTAATACTATGATGTCCTTGCACATCAACATCAAAAAGCACAATTTTGTCTTCTTCAAGTGCTTGTTGAACGGGTTTGAGTGAAGTGCCATAAAAATTTGTATGCACCTCTGCCCATTCTAAAAAGACATTATTATGAATATCTTGTAAAAAATGTTCCTTGCTCACAAAATGATAATGCACGCCGTCAATCTCGCCTTCGCGCATAGGGCGCGTAGTTGTTGAAATAGAAAAATACACATTGGGCATAGATTCTATAAGAGATTTTGTTAATGTGCTTTTGCCACAGCCACTTGGTCCAGAGATGATAAGCACTGCCCCCTTTTGTGCTGTGCAATCTTGGCTCATTTGCTTTTGTCTTTAAAGCTAATATTAATTGTTACTTCAAGCCCATCAAGCATTGATTTAAGATTGTTAGAACTTAAACTAGAAATGCTACTTTGCACAGAGTTTGCTATTATATTTTTCACAATTTCTTGAGATTGGTGCTGTGAATCTTGAGATTCCTCTCCTTGTGTTTGGGTATCTTGGCTTTGCTCTTCCTCAATACCTTCAAGTTCTTCGCCTAAAGCGTGTGCCACATCAGGCTCTTTGAGTGAGGCAAAATCTTCTTGTGTCTCATTGCTTTCAAGTGCGCTAAGGGCTTGAGATACTTCGCCTACTTGCTCTTCATCAAGCACAGATTCTTTATCTATCTGTTCGCTTTCACCTAATGTATCTTCCAACTCAATGTCTGTGCTTTCATTTGTATTTTCCTTGGGTGTATCCTCATCTAAAAGTGCAATACTCTCTACATCATCAAGCAAATCATTTTCTAATGTATCTGCATTCTCTTGTTTTGTCTCATTCTCTTGGTCAGATATGGAATCTGTGTCTGCAAGGGCATCTTGTAAATCTAATTCCTCCGTCATTTCTGCTTCATCTGCTTGTAGGGAATCTTCTTCAAGCGCTAGTTCTTCGGTTGGGGGTGCAATATCGTCTTCGTTTTCTTGTGTTTGTTCAAGTAAATCTTCGGAAGATTCTTCATCTATATCTTCCTCATTTGCAATATTTTCGGGCAAATCTTGCGTGGTATCATCGGTTATATTTTCTGTTCCTGTGGCTTCTAATTCTTCTAATAAATCCGATGTTGCACTTTCTTGTGCAGCATCTTGGGCGTGCTCTTTCGTATTTGAATCCCCCAAATCCTCTAAATCTTGCGCTTCATTTAGCTCTTGTGTTATATCATCATCTGCCTCATCTACTGCTTTCTCTATGTCGTTTTCGGATTCAGTATTCTCTGCAATATCTGCTTGAGTTGGAGTATCTGTTAAAACCTCATCTTGCTCTAGCTTTTCCTCTGCGGGTATATCATCTAGCTGCTGGGCTTCATCTGTGCCCTCTTGTGCTTGTTCTGCATCTCCAATTTTGTCAATATTGCTTAAATCAAGCTCAACATCTAAATCATTCTCAAGGACAGAATCTTCCTCCAAAGTGGCGTCATTAGGCTCTGGCTCTTCTAAACTTGCCTCTTGTTCTGCATTTGTATCTTTAACATCTTCAAGTGAGACTTCTTCGCTCGTATTTTCAACCCCTTCTTCTTGTGTAATTTCTTCTTCTACACTTTGTGCGTTTTCCTCATTTGGGGCTTGTTCTTCTTGATGAGATTCGGTATTAGCCTCAGGTGTTGTATCTTCTGATGATGTATGCTCATCAAGTGCGCTATCTTCAAGGAGAGAATCTATTTCGCTTAAGCCCTCATCAAGATTATCAAGGCTTAAATTTGCACTCTCATCGCCTATATCTTCTATAATAGATATCTTATCAGATTCTGATTCCACGTCTTTTTGTGTTTCTTCGTGTCCAAGCTGCGCTGTAAAAATATCTAAAATGCTCGTTGGTAAAAATGGTTTTTGCACATAATCATCAAACCCTGCAATACGCTTACCTTGCTTATTGTAGATAAGACATTTTCGCTTGGGTTTGAGGGCATTGAGATAGGTTTTTGCATCAAGTGAAAGGCAATCATCATCAATAATCACATAGTCATATTGTTCTAAATCACCCATTTCATTAGATTCTCTAATACTTGTAAGGTTTGCCCCAGCCTTCTTAGCTGTAATTTCTACAAGTTTCTGAACAATTTGATTCGTGTTGATTAGTAAAAATTTCATATGAACTCCCACTTTTATTGCATTTTTTGTGATAGTAATTTAAAATTATATCTAAATCCACGCTACAAAAGGAATAAAATGCAAGAAAAAATGACAAAAATATATAGAATCTGTTTGATTGTGGGGATATTGCACACCATTTTATGGGGTACTTCATTGCATTCCTCTGATGATATGCTTTATATCCTCCCTTATGAGCAAGAACAAGCTATTAATACGCTTAAATCTGCACTTAAAAATGCTCAAAGCGAAATTAAAATTAGCATTTATAGTTTTACAAACAATGACATTGCTAAAATCCTGCGAGATAGTGCCAAAAGAGGTGTTCAGATTTCTATTATTTTTGATAAGGAGAGTAATGTAAAAAATGATACTTCAGTCATTGGCTATCTTGCTAAATATAATAATATTTCAGTATGTCTTTTAAGTGGTATGCGCGCTAAAAATAAGCGCTATTATGGCATTATGCACCAAAAAATGGCGATTATAGACAAGAGGATACTGATACTTGGTTCAGCAAATTGGAGTAAAAATGCGTTTGAAAATAATTTTGAAACCCTCCTTGTAAGTCGTAACGAACACTTTGTGCAAAAGGCTCTGCAAGGTTATGAAAAAATGACAAGGGCGTGTGTTGGATTTTAATCCTACTGCCCTAAAAAAAGTTTCCCCACTGCAAAAAAAGCATTTTTAAGTTCATTTTTGAAAGCATACATAATCGTAGAAATTGTGAGCACAAGCACAACAAAGGCAATGGCAATTTTTACAGGAAAACCTATGGCAAGGAGATTGAATTGTGGGTGAGTTTTCATAATCATACCAAAAATAACATCAGAAAGCAGGATAATTGCAAGAATAGGAAATGCCATAGAAAAGCCCACAGCAAAGATATTGCTAAAGGCTTTGACAAAATAAGCTGCACTTTTTGGTTCAAACACAAAGCTACCTAATGGGGTAGCCTCAATACTATGGGAAATAATAAGAAAAATAGTATGATGAAAATCAAGGCTTAAGGCAACAAGCAAACCTATAAGAGCAATAAGCTGCGCTATAATAGGTTTTTGCGCTCCACTCACAGGGTCATACGCACTTGCCATAGTGAATCCCATTGTGAAACTAATAATTTCACCGCCAAAACTAAGCATTGCAAAGACGATTTGCAAACAAACAGAAGCAATAAATCCTAACATAATTTCAAAAAGTGCAGCAATCATAAACTCTACCATACTCATATCGGGCAATGTGTAGCTAGCGAGAGGAAAAAATGCCACACTCATAAAAAACACCATTGCTGCGCGAATATGAATATTGATAAGTTGATTGTCAAAAAATGGAAAAAACGCAAATACTCCGCCAAATCGTGCAATTAATAATAAAAATACAGCAACACTATTTGGTTGGGTGAGATAAGCGACAAGCTCCATAGAATCTAGTCTTTAAGCTCTTGATATTGTAATTTAGCTTGCTCTAAAATTTCTTGGGCATTTTTAAGACTTTGCATTCCTTGCTCATAAAGGGCGAGAGATTCCTTAAGGGTAATTTCTTGGGCATTGAGTTTGCCTAGCACCTCTTTAGCGCGCTCAAGCATACCCTCAAAGTCTTCTTCTTGTATCGCTTCGTTTTTTTTATTTTCAACATTGGTTTGTGAGATGGTTTTTTGTTTTTTAGAATCTGCCATTTTATTCCTTTAGCCGTGATAATTTGGTGCTTCTTTGGTAATATCTACATCATGCACGTGAGATTCTCTAAGTCCAGCAGAGGTAATCTCTACAAACTCTGCCCTCTCCCACAAAGATTGAATATCTTTGCTACCCAAATAGCCCATTGAAGACTTTAATCCACCTATAAGCTGATGAATCACATCGCTTACTTTGCCCCGATAGGGCACTCGCCCTTCCACACCTTCAGGCACAAGTTTATCTTGCGCTGTGCCTTCTTGAAAATATCTATCCGAACTTCCTCGTGTCATTGCACCTATACTTCCCATACCACGATAGGTTTTGTATTGTCTGCCTTGATAAATGATTAAATCGCCCGGAGACTCTTCAGTGCCTGCAAGAAGACTTCCTATCATCACGCTTGAAGCACCAACTGCTAAAGCTTTAGCAATATCTCCTGAATATTTTATGCCACCATCGGCGATAATGGGGATTTTATGCTTTTGGGCAATTTGAGAGCAATCATTAATTGCTGAAATTTGGGGCATTCCCACACCAGCAACAATGCGAGTGGTGCAAATGCTACCTGGACCAATGCCTACTTTTACTGCATCAGCTCCTGCATTAATAAGGTCTTGTGTGGCTTGAGCTGTTACCACATTGCCCACCACCACATCAATGGAGAGTTTGGATTTAATGCTCTCCAATGTTTTAATGACATTAATAGAATGTCCGTGTGCAGAATCTAGCACCAACACATCAGCTCCTGCATCAGCAAGTGCTTGTGCCCTTTCAAACTGCTTCACTCCAATAGCTGCACCAACTTTTAATCGTCCAAAATTATCTTTGCAGGAATGAGGATATTCTATACGTTTTTGAATATCTTTAATTGTAATAAGTCCTTTAAGCATATAATTTTCATCAACAATAGGGAGCTTTTCAATTCTATTTTTGTGCATAATTTCTTTTGCTTCTTCAAGTGTAGTGCCTATTTTTGCTGTAACGAGAGAATCTTTTGTCATTAAATCGCCTACATATTTATTTAAATCTTGTTCAAAGCGCATATCGCGGTTAGTGAGAATCCCGATGAGTTTGCCATATTCATCAACCACAGGCACACCAGAGATTTTATAATTATCTGTCATTAATTTTGCATCAGCAAGGGTGTTATTCGCGCGGATATAAATAGGGTCAATAATAACCCCGCTCTCGCTTTTTTTTACACGTTTGATTTGCTCTACTTGTGAGGCAATATCCATATTTTTGTGGATAATGCCAATGCCACCAAGCCTTGCCATAGCAATGGCAGTGCGACATTCAGTGACGGTGTCCATTGCCGCACTTACAAGAGGAACATTCAGTGAGATATTTTTACTTAAAAGAGTTTGGGTATTTACTTCTTGGGGGAGGATTTCAGAATATGCAGGGATAAGTAAGACATCTTCAAAAGTGAGAGCTTTTTGTTTTATTTTCATATTTTACTCCTTTATAAGCTTAATTGTTTATTTCTTTTTCTAGTCCATAGGCAATATTGAGAATATTCTGTTCTTTGAATTTTGCGCCAATAAACTGCATACCAATGCTTAAACCATTTTTATCTTTGCTCACAGGCATACACAGGGCGGGCAATCCTGCCAAATTGACACCAATAGTATAAATATCGCTTAAATACATCTCTAAAGGTGAATGCGTTGAGCCAAACTTGGGAGCTACACTTGGAGCAATAGGCAAGAGAATACTATCGCACTCATTAAAAATAGATTCATAATCTGCACAGATTTTCTTTCGCACTTGTTGTGCTTTGAGATAATACGCATCATAATAGCCACTACTCAGAACAAAGCTTCCAAGCAGAATACGCCGCTTTACTTCTTCGCCAAAATATGCACTACGCGTATTAAGATATACATCTTTGAGATTTTTTGATTCACTTCTTGTGCCATAGCGGATTCCATCAAAGCGCGCAAGGTTAGAGCTAGCCTCTGCGGTGCAGATAATATAATATGCCGAGATATGATAGCGTGTATCAAGCATAGATTTTTCAACAATGGTATGCCCCATAGATTCTAACATTTTAATTGTATGATTATAGGCTTCTTGTATTTGGGGCGTAGCGTCTTTAAGAAAATCCTTTAATATAGCAATCTTGTAGCGCGCATTTGGGTCAAGGTTTTTAAATGTACTAAGAGGAGGGAGATTTGCACTTGTAGAATCTTGTTTGTCATATCCACTTATGGCATCAAGCAAAAGTGCGGCATCTTCCACATTTTGCGTAATAGGTCCGATTTGGTCTAAACTTGAGCTATAAGCAATGAGCCCATAGCGACTTACTCTCCCATAGCTTGGCTTTAACCCTACACAACCACAGAATCCAGCAGGTTGTCGTATTGAGCCTCCTGTATCACTTCCAAGTGAGGCAATAGCAAGCCCAGCTGCCACAGCAGCAGCACTTCCTCCACTGCTTCCACCGGGCACACGCGAAGTATCAAGGGGATTTTTCACTCTCCCATAACAACTAGATTCTGTTGTGCTTCCCATTGCAAATTCGTCCATATTCGCACGCCCGAAAGCACACATTTTGTTTTCGTGTAATTTTGTGATAACACTTGCATTATAAGGAGAAATGTAGCCTTTTAAGATTTTGCTTGCGCAAGTGATTTCCCAACCTTTGACATTAATATTGTCTTTTATGAGGATTGGCACACCACTTCCACTCTCATTAATTTCACCGATATAGGCATTGAGTTCTATGTTTTCTTTGACACGTTGGCGCAAGAGGGTTTTTATCTCTTTGAGTTCATTTTCGGATTTGTTTAGGGCTTCTTTGAGTGTTATCATTATTGTCTCCTATTGTGTTAAGGGAGTGTGATTATAGAATCTTCTTGCTTTAAAATAACTATAAAATGAATTTTGTTCTTACTCATAAATCTTTTTTAAAAAACAAAGCTGTGAAGTAGCGTGTAATAAAAGCATATCGGCAAGCACAAGTGCAACCATAGCTTGAGCAACTACACTCCCGCGCACTGCTACACAAGGGTCGTGTCGCCCTTTGATATGGCAGGTTTGCTCTTGTGAGTGTATATCAAGTGTCGCTTGAGGTATAAAGATGCTTGGTGTGGGTTTAAAATGTGCTTTGACAAGCAGTGTATTGCCATTGCTGATGCCTCCTAGAATACCACCACTATGATTACTCTTAAAGCCATTTTTATCCATTTCATCGTTATGCTCACTGCCTTGTTGTGCGCAAGAGCTGATTCCATCGCCTATTTCTACCGCTTTAACTGCATTCAGTCCCATAAGTGCCTCTGCCAAAGCTCCATCAAGACGATGATAGAGTGGCTCACCTAGTCCCACAGGAAGTCCATCTACGCGAATAAGAGCACTCCCACCAATGCTATCGTGTTCCCTCTTAACATTTTCAATAAGTGTCTTTTGCTCATCTTCACATTCTTTATCAAGTGCATAGATTTCACTTTCAAGTGCGTATGCAAAATCATATTGCTTCCCTGCAATATTGCCGATTGAGCATATACCGCTTTGAACACTTATACCAAATTCACGCAAGAGCATTTGTGCCACAGCTCCAGCTGCTACCCTTGCTGCACTCTCTCTTGCTGAACTTCTCCCACCACCGCGATAATCTCGGATACCATACTTTTTGAAATATGTATAATCAGCGTGTCCGGGACGAAAAATATCTTTAATATTGGCATAATCACTGCTTTTTGTTCCATTATTTGCTATCCACATACCAATAGGTGTGCCTGTGCTTAATCCTTCAAATACGCCACTTAGAATCTGCACTTTATCAGATTCTTTGCGCTGGGTTGCGTATTGATTGCGTCCGGGTGCGCGCCTTGCCATCATAGATGCTATAAAATGCTCATCTATACGCAATCCTGCAGGCACTCCATCAATGACACAACCAATCCCCTCGCCGTGAGATTCTCCAAAAGTGCTTACACGAAATGATTTACCAAAAGTATTCATTTTTGTTCCTTTGATGAGTTTTTGTTCATCTTTTCATAGAGTTTTTTATAGGCAATTTGTGCGCTTTTTTGCTGTGCTTCTTTTTTTGAACTCCCACTTGCTCTAGCATATTCTTTTCCCTGCACACTTAAAGCCACTTCAAAGTTTTTTTTGTGGTCAGGTCCGCTCTCATTAATGAGTATATAAGTTGGAATCTCACCATAGAAAGCTTGGGTAAGCTCTTGAAGGGCAGTCTTATAGTCCATAAAAAGAGAGGGCAAATCAATTTTTGTATAATTTTGTTCAAGTAAATCATAAATAATGGGCTGAATATAAGTAAGATTAGATTCTAAATAAATTGCACCAATAAGGGCTTCAAAGGCATTAGATAAAATAGAAGCTTTTTGTCGTCCTTTATTGTTTTCTTCGCTTTGTGAGATATATAAGTATGCTCCTAAATCAAGGGATTTGGCAAGTTTCATAAAGCCTTTTTCATTCACAATACACGCTCGTAATTTGCTTAACTCCCCTTCTTTGGCATAAGGAAATTTTTTAAATAAATATTCTCCTACAAGCAAATCTAAAACAGCATCTCCTAGAAATTCAAGTCGTTCATTATTGTATTGTTTTTTACAGCTTTTGTGCGTGAGGGCTTCAAGGAGAAGTTGTTGGTTTTGAAAAACATAGCCTATTTTTTTTTCAAGGAGCTGTGGTGATTTAGGCAAAATAGATTTATTCATCGGAAATTCCTTTATTTAAATAAAGTTGCGCACTTTCTTTGGCGAGTTTATCACATAGCTCATTTTGTGGCACTCCAGAGTGTCCCTTTACCCAATGTGCAATCACTTGATGAGGTGATGAAACTTGCAAATATAATTGCCATAAATCAGGATTTTTAACATTTTTAAATTGCTTGGAAACCCACGATTTAAGCCACACATTGATACCATCGCACACATAGCGTGAATCACTATATACATTTACAATACAGGGCTGATTAAGAGCCTTGAGAGATTCTATGACTGCAAGGAGTTCCATACGATTATTTGTTGTATGAGCTTGCCCACCTCTAAGAATTTTTTGTTTATCATCAAAAGAAAGTATGCCACACCAGCCACCAGCACCGGGATTCCCAAGTGAGCTACCATCACAATAAAGAGTAACTTGCTTCATTATCAATCTTTTGTATTTTATAGATTACATCGGTATTGAGCAATTCACCACAATGCGAACAACGTGCGTTTTCAAATGGAAATACTTGTTTGCAGCTATGACAGCGGTATTCAAAACTAAAATCTACGCAAAGTGTTGAATGTTGCTTTAAGATTCTCATATTTTCTAACTCAAAAATCTCACATTTTTTTGTATCTTGTATCCAGCCTTTTGCACGATAGACATCAAGAATCTGCGGATGTGTGATTTGCTCAATAGGCACATTTTTGCGCTCAAAATCCCATAATACATCAATAAGACTTGCTATATTTTCGCTTGTATTGACTTCTTCCCAAAAGAGCGAATGGCTTACACTTTTGAAAAAGAGCAAAATAATTTTTTCAAGTTTTGGCTCTTGTGTTTTGATTTCATTGAGCCTTTGAATCTTGCTTGATAGAGGTATCGCATATTGATTTATAAGTAAAAGTGTATGCAGATAAGCTTTATTAAGCGTAATTGTATAAAAAAAATGCTCCTGCATTGTAAGAGTAGAATCTGAATCATAAATTTCTTCAATACACTCAAGTGTGTCAATAGCATTTTTGTATTCACTTAGGTTTTCATAAGTTTTGAGCAAATAAATGAGCACTTGAGGATTTCGGGGATAGTTTTTGAGAATCTCTAAAAAAATATTTTTTGCTCTTTGTAAAAAACCGGCAGTATAATAAGCAATGCCGAGTTGTTGGAGAATCTCAATTTTTGATTTTGCGCTTTCTTTTGAATTATCAAGATTTTCCAAAATGCTCAAATAAATTTTAATTGCTTCTTGCGTATTACCGCTTTGGATATAGGCATTAGCGATAAATAATAAAGTAGGAATAGGGTTTTGCGAAAGCGCGAGAAACTCCTCTACGCCTCTACTAAGTCCAGCAAATTCATACGATTTAGTCAGGTTTTTTAAAGAACGTTTTTTTTTCTTTTCCTTGTAATGATTCTGTAAATAATCAATAAACGCAGCCGTAGCGATAAGAGATACAAAGATGATAATGCCAAAAAGTGGGTCGGTATAAGAGGGCATAATTATTCCCTAAGTGTTATAATATTGGCACTAGAGCGGATTTTATTAAAGTGTTCAGTGATAATAGATTGCTCTTTTTGTGCCATAATTTTTTGGTTGATAAGAGGCTTTGCTTCCTCAAAGTTAATAGGGCTTTCACCCAAACGCTCCTTGACCAAAAAACTCACAAAACCATTGCCACCGGTAGTAAGCACAGGTGTAAATTCATTATTTGGCGTGTGCATAAATACTTGAGCAATTTGAGGATTCAAAGAAGAAAGAGCAATAGTTTCATTTACTTTTTGCACGCCGCGAATATTTTGTTTAGGTGATTGTATTGCCTTTTGTAATGCATTATCGCTTTGAGCAAAATAACGCACTACACGCACCTGTGATGGAATCAAAAATTCTTTTTTATGGTGTGTATAATAGCTTAAAAGCTCATCTTCGCTTGAAATGCTAATATTGGAAGCAAGGATTCTTTGCATAAGTTCTTTAGTTTGGAGTTGTTTTTTAATCTGTGAGCGGTATTCTTGTAGGCTCATCGTATGTGTGGCTTTTCTAAGAAACTCCTCTTTGCTTAAATTAGCATTTGCAGCAAGTAGAGCAATCTCTTCATCAATCTTAAAATCTTCAATGCTGATTTTAAAACGTTCAATTTCATCATCTTTTAATCGCTCATTGATGAGCATATCAATGGCGGCTTGTTTGGAGATTTTAAGACGCGATTGCAAAGAGGCAATTTCATATAAAGTGATAGCGTGTCCATTCACGCGTATGGCTACTCCAGCGATAACTTCCCCATATGTGTTTAACACACACGCACAGAGCAGACATACTCCAATGATATTTTTCATCTGTATCCTTTGTAAATTCGGCATATTTTATCATATGTAAAGCAATAAGCAACAAATCGCAAATTATAATATAATATCGCTTTTGCAATTATTTGTGGAGATAAAAAGTGATATTTTGGAGACAATATTGATTAAGAGCATATTGAGTAAAAGGGCACAACTTAGACAAGAGAGATTTTATAAAGATAGACTTATCGTGCCTCATCAAAATTATGAAGTGCTAGGCGAAGAAGAAACGAAGTTTATGAATAAAAAAATTGGCTTTGATATGAGACCACATTGGCGATTTTTGCAATTTCCAGATTCTCTACCTTATATCGTTTATATTGCGGATTTTGATAAAGTCAATCATAAAGTCCTCCAAGAAAAAATGCCACATATTTTTGCGAAAGTTTTGGATAAATATGCAATTACAAGTTTAAAATTATATCCACAAAGCGAGAGTGAAAGGCAGCAAAATGAAATCATTGTGCTTGATTGGCAACATTCTTGCTATGCTTATTATCCTAAAAAGCCTAATGGAGAGTATTTTCCATATTATGATGAGGCACAAGAGTATTATGTAGGTAATCCATACTATGAAGCAAATGAATATGTGAATTATTACTTTCCTACATTTTATCCAGATGGCGACCACTACGCTTTTTTCAAATATGATACAAGGAGCAAACAATCTGCCTTTGGTATGGTGGGCATATTTGATTTTAAAAGTAAGGGCAAAAAGACTACAATTACAATTTTTGGCGAACATTTTATAAAACAAATGCGTCATTATGATGAAAAACTCTTTGGTTTTGAAATTGTAGAAATGGTGGGTATCATTCACACAAAACTATAACAAGAGAATAGATTCTATGAGGCAAAAGGTATAAAATATGAAAACAACAGCTTTGAATGCAACAAACAAAACGATTTTAGTTTTAGCTCTTAGCTCTTTTTGTATGGGTGTTACAGAATTTATTATCGCAGGTGTTTTGCAAGATGTCAAGGCATACTTTGGCGTAGATTCTAATAAGGCGGGATTGCTGACGACTTTGTATGCGGTAGGTGTAGTTGTTGGTGCGCCGCTTTTAAGTATTCCTCTCAGTGGATTCAATCGTAAATTACAGCTTTTGCTCAATCTTGGCGTGTTTGCTTTGGCAAATTTTGTGATTTATGTGAGCGATAATTTTATACTCAGTGCCATTGCACGATTTATCGCAGGCACACAGCACGGAGTATTTTTTGTCATTGCTACACTTACAGCGATTCAAGTCTCTCCCAAAGAAAAAGAATCTCGCAATCTTGCATTAATGGTATCAGGCTTAACGATTGCACTTGTGAGTGGTGTGCCTTTGGGGACATTTATTGGGCAAATTTTTGGTTTTAAATCTATTTTTTTGCTTATTTGCCTTTGCACGCTCATCGCTTTTGTAAGCGCAATTGTTTTTATGCCAAGTCATTTGCAAGGCTGTAAGACGCATATAAATGCACTTTTTAAGGCTTTTTTACATCTACCATTGCTCAAAGCCTATGCTATTACGATATGCACTTGTGGCGGGGCATTTGTGCTTTATACTTATATAACAGATTTACTGACACAAAAAAGCCATTTTGAAGAGACAAGCATTGTCTATATTTTGTTGCTCTATGGCATATTTGCGATTTTAGGGAATCTCTTTGGTGGCAGACTTGCTGATAATAAGGGCTCAATTCGTGCCTTACACATTGTGCTTTTTTTACAAATTGTCTTTTACGCTCTTGTAAGCGTGAGTGCGTATTCACAAGTGTTTGTTGTGATAAATTTAGCAATTATGGGTTTTTTGTCCTTTGCCTCAATTCCCGCGCTCAAAGTCAATGCGATGAATATGGCGCGCAAATATACGCCTGATTCTATGGATAGCTCGGTGAGTGTGAATGAAGCAGCCTTTAATGTCGGCATTGCATTGGCAAATCAAATCGGTGGTTTGGTTGTTGTTGCACCATTTTTGGGGGTTGGTTTCAATCCTCTTTTTGCTTCACTCTTCGCACTGCCTGCTTTTATTTTAGTATTACGCAAGATAGAGTAGTGTATGCAATCTCAATGAGAGTGTTTGCGTAAAATGACTATGCATTCTCTATGGTGTGTATGTGGAAATTGGTCAAAAAGTCCAAATCGCATTATATAATGGCTTTGGCAAAGAGTGCGCATATCGCGCAATAGTGTGTGAGGATTACACGAGACATATACAATCGTGTTAAAACCTTGCAAGAAATGCAATATTTCTTGCTCATTGACACCGCTACGAGGTGGGTCAATAAGCACACAATCAAATGCGAAATTATCCACATCAATATCTTTGAGACGAAAAAAGGTGCGTTCTTTACGCAATGCTTGGATACTCTCAAATGCGTTAAGTCGCGCAGGAGTGATATTTTCTACATTATTTTCAGCCATATTTTTTTGCAAAAGGGTAATGGCAGATTTGACTACTTCAGTAGCAAAAATGCGGCGAAATATTAGAGAGAGAGGAATGGTGAAATTACCGCTCCCACAATAAAGTTCAAGCATATCACAAGGAGTTTGTGAAGTATAGATTGAGGCGAGTGAGGAAAAGATAAATTCAAGCATTTGAGTGTTGATAAAAGGATTGGGTTGGCAAAATCGTGATTCTTGTTTGAAAAAGGTATAGGTGTGTTCTTTTGGAGTGTTTGCAAAGAGTGTAAGATGCTCACATATAATATCGCTTGAGAGGATATGTTTAGCATTTTTACTTCTTCCGATAATGTGAATAGTCGCATTAAGGGCGTTTTGGAGTTCTTTTTGTATTTTTAATGCAAGAGATTCCCAGCGCGAATCTAAGCTCTTGTGATAAATAAGAGTGATAAGAGTTTCATTATCTAAGCAAGAGAGGAAATTGCACGCATAAAGTTTGTAACTTAGTATATCGTATGTGCGCACATAATGCAATAAAAGTGGCATAATGCGTTGCACAAGCGGGAGGAGAATCAGGCATTGCTCAATTCGCACACGATGATTATGTCCAAATGCATTCATAGCAAAATCAAGTGTGTTTTGATTCTCTAAAGCGCGATAGAATCTAAATTCTGCCCTTGCTCTAAATCCTTCTTGCGGTGAGGCAAACACTTCTATGGGTGAGGGGCTATGAGAGGATTGAGAATCTTTGTCAAATATAAAGGAGTGAAATTCTTGCAAAGTGAGATTATGCTTTGCTTGGAGTTGTGCCGAATAATCTTGTATATTTGTGCAACCTCCACATACGCCAAAATGCTTACAATTCATTCTAAGCCTAGCTACTTAAAGCCTTGCACAAGGTTACCAATCAAGAGATTCCACCCATCAACAAGTATAAAAACGAGAATCTTAAAAGGCAATGAAATCATTACAGGTGGCAACATCATCATACCCATAGCCATAAGCACCGAGCTAATCACCATATCAATGACTAAAAAAGGCAGATAAAGCAAGAATCCAATCCAAAATGCAGTTTTAAGCTCACTAATCATAAATGCAGGAAGTAGCACCGTTAAAGGCACATCATCAACACTTTGAGGATTTTCAAGATGGCGGATTCTAAAAAAAAGAGCCAAGTCCTTTTCGCGCGTGTTTTTAATCATAAAATCTTTAAAGGGCACAATCGCCCTTTCAAAGGCTTCATCATAGGAGATTTTTTTTTCTGTATAGGGTTTAATACCCACTTCATAGCTTTTGGTTGCCACAGGTTCCATAATAAAAAATGTCAGAATCAGTGCAAGACTTACAAGCACTTGCGTAGGAGGAGACTGCTGCGTGCCAAGTGCGGTGCGCAAAAAAGCAAAGACAATGACAATGCGGGTAAAGCTTGTCATCACAAGCACAAGTGAGGGGGCAATGACAAGAAGTGTGATAATAAGGACAATATTGAGTGTAGCGACAAGTTCGGTAGGTTCTTTTGGTGCAGTGAGAGATAAATCTACTGATGGCAGAATGGGATTATTTGGGATTGATGGCACAGAGGGAACGCTAGAGGGTGCAGGAAGTGCGGGCTCTAGTTTTGGCTCTGTTGGCTCTGCATAAGCAAAAATTATAGATAAACTAAGCAGGTAAAGTATTTTTTTCAAAAATCACTCCAAAATCAAAACTAAAGGGCGTATTATAGGATTTAGTGTGTTAAAATTATATAAATTAAGCCAATTCAATAGAGATGAAGGAGTAATTTATGAATGTATCAGTAGTTATTTTAGCCGCAGGAGCTGGGACACGAATGAAATCAAAGATGCCCAAAGTGCTGCATAAAATCTGTGGCAAAGAAATGCTATTTTACTCCATTGATGAAGCATTGCAAATAAGTGATGATGTGCATATTGTGCTTTTTCATCAAGAAAATACAATTAAAGAGCGCGTGATTTGTGCTTACAAACAGGCTTATGCTAATGGAGCATTGCATTTTCATCTCCAAGACCACGCTCATTATCCCGGAACGGGTGGTGCGCTAATGCAAGGACAAAGTGCAGGGATAAATGCCAAAAAGCCTTTTTGTTATCAATATGATGAGATTCTTATTTTAAATGGTGATATGCCTCTTGTGCGCTCACAAACTCTTAAGTCTTTATGCCAAAACAAAGCACAAATTGTAATGAGTGTCTTGCATCTTCAAAATCCCTTTGGTTATGGGCGTGTAGTGATAGAATCGGGTGAAGTGCAAAGGATTATTGAGCAAAAAGACGCCACAGAATCCGAGCTTGTAATACAAGATGTCAATGCGGGTGTTTATAAGTTTCACAAATCAATCCTTGAACTTTATTTGCCCCAAGTGCAAAATGCGAACAATCAGCAAGAATTTTATCTTACTGATGTGATTTTTTATGCTAAAGAAAATGGTGTGAAAATAGCCGCACTGCAAGTTAAAGAAGAGGAGTTTATGGGAGTAAATTCTAAGATTCAGCTCTCATCTGCCCAAGAGGTGATGCTTCAAAGATTGCGCGAGAAGGCAATGGAGCAGGGTGTAATTATGCACTTGCCTCATACTATTTATATAGAATCTAATGTTACCTTTAGTGGCGAGTGCATTATAGAGCAGGGAGTGCAGATATTAGGAGATTCTTATATTAGTGATTCTCATATTAAAGCCCATAGTGTGATTGAGCAAAGTATTATAGAATCAAGTGATGTTGGACCCTTGGCGCATATCCGTCCTAAGAGCCATATTAAAAATACGCATATTGGTAATTTTGTTGAGACAAAATCAAGTATTTTGCGTGGCGTGAAAGTAGGACATTTAAGCTATCTTGGGGATTGTGAGGTAGATGAGGGTAGCAATATCGGTGCAGGAGTGATTACTTGTAATTATGACGGCAAAGCAAAACATAAGACAATTATTGGTAAAAGCGTGTTTGTAGGGAGTGATGTGCAACTTATTGCGCCTTTAAAGATAGAATCAAATGTGCTTATTGGTGCAGGAAGCACGATTACAAAAGATATTGAATATGGAGATTTGGCACTCTCACGCACTGCGCAACAAAATATTAAAGATGGATTTTTTAAATTTTTTTCCCCTAAAAATGAAGAAAAAAAGGAGGAGTAATGAGTGGGCATATATTACTCAATGGCAAGGATTATGAGCTAAATGAGCAAGTAAGCATTTTATCACTTTTAAAAGAGTTAGGTATTCTCCACAAAGCAATGGCGATTGCAGTGAATACGCAGGTTGTAAAAAAATGCTTATGGGAAAGCTATATATTGCAAAATGGTGATGAGGTGGAGATTTTAGATTTTGTTGGTGGTGGATAAAGATGAGATTGCTTAAGAGAACACTATTGGTAGTAAGTATTATAATATTAGATGTATGGGCTTGCACGGGAGATTGCAAATCGTGCCATCAGAATCTTGATTATAAAAATGACATAAGACATCGCCCTATGCTTGAATGCAAGACTTGCCATACTGATGAAAAGATGGCACAAATTGATATGGGTAGCTGTGGAGAGGATTGTTTTTCGTGCCACGATGCGAAAAAGATTCAATCTCCATCGCTTGCTAAAGAGCATAGAGCTATTAATGCTTGTATTCAGTGCCATACACAGCTCTCTACTTCACCTCTTAACGCAGGAGAAAATGTTTTTCAAAAAAGCCTCAAAAGCTTTAGTAACGCCTTAGCACCTACACCTTAATATATATTTGTAGAATTAAATTTGACTTTCAGGGAGGATTTTTGCAAGTGTTTTTAGAATCCTTGTCCAAATACCTGTATCAGGAGGGTAGGTAAAAACTTCTGTTTGTCCTTCATTATCTCCCTCCCAAAATGTTTTGCCATTTTTATCATATACGTGCCACGCATTTTCCATATCTATCATTAAATCAGCCTTGAGCACTTTTGCAAAATGGGGATTATCAAAAATAACAACAGATTCGGTATTCAGATGAGTTGAACGCGGGTCAAGATTAAAACTCCCAATCCAAGTAATGCAATCATCAAATACAATGCTTTTGCTATGCAAAGAAGCTTTGGACTTTGATATTTTATCACGTAGCTTTGATTTGCCCCTCCCTTGATACTGATATTCATATATATTCGCCCCCTCTTTAATAAGAGTGTTACGATAACGTTCCCACGCACTATATACAACAAGAGAATCCGTAGAGGCAAGAGAGTTTGTAAGAATATTAATATCTACTCCTGAATCAATGAGCATTTTAAAACGTTTTATGCCTTCTTTGCTTGGCACGAAATAAGCAGCAGAAATATAAAGATTCTTATGTGTAAAATTGAGAATCTCCGCAAGTGCTTTAGCAATGGGTTTTTGTGCTTGTGAGTCTTGGATTTTTTCTGGCTTATCGCCAATAAACACGGCGTTACCCCAAAATACTTCAAAAGATTTATTTTTGTATTTTTGAATGAGGGCATTGATTTTTTCTTCATAATCTACCCATTGCGGATTTGCTTTGAGGCTCTCCATAGAGGATTTGAGTTTTTTGAGTGGCGTTTTGAATTTAAGGAGCGAAACAGGAATAGAACGATGAAAATTCCAATATTCATAGAAATTTTTTTTGCCCTCCATTGCTACTTTGCCAATAAAAAGCACATCTGTATCAACAAAATTAATATGATGGTTTTGGTCAAAATAATTATCTGCGATATTTCGTCCGCCAATAATAAGGGCAATATCATCTACAATAAAGAGCTTATTGTGCATACGATGATTAATGCGGTTAAAATCAAATACCATTTCTGGGTAACGTAGGATTTTTGATCGGTTTTTATAGGGATTGAATATTTTTACTTCAATATTTGGGTGAGAACTCAGAGCAATAATATCTGAAAAATCAGAATCTAAACCATTATCATCAATGAGTATTTTGACTATCACTCCTCTTTGTGCAGCAAGCCAAATCTCGTGCATAAGGATACGCGAAGCAAGGTCATTTTTATAAATATAAGTTTGCAAGATAATGCTTTTTTCTGCCATACGAGCAAGATAAGCGCGGTGCAAAAATGCGTCTAATCCATCGCTTACGAGCATTCCTCCTGTAATAGTTGGATTATGTTTGAGTTTCTCTCTATAAGGCGTGCCAATAGCGGTAAGGATAGGGTCAAAAACAGGTGTTGGCTTTGATTGAAGCGCGAGTGGGTCTTTAATATCTTTAGTAGTTGCAACAATGGAAGAGCAACCAGCGAATATAAAAAGGCATACAAGAGTGAGGAAAGCAATATTTGTTGATGAAAGAAAAAAAGACCAAATAGATTGCATTATATTTCTTTTGAATCTACCCTTTTAGATTCAAAAGGGTAGAAAGAGGTGTTATTTCATACCTACACTGAGCATTTTGCGGCGTAAATAAGCAATTTTACTTTGTAGTGGAAGTTCTTTGGGGCAAGTATCGTGGCACGCAATAAGACTCATACAGCCGAACACACCATCGTCATTGCCTACAAGTTCGTAATAATCCTCATCAGTTCGCTCATCGTGTGGGTCAAGCATAAAGCGCACAATACGATTCATTCCTGCTGCGCCTACAAAATCTTCGCGCATAACTTTTGTTGCACAGCTTGCAATACAGCAACCACACTCAATACATCTATCAAGCTCAAAAACTTCATCGGCTACTTCTGGCTCAATAGGCATTTCAAGCTTAGAAATGTCAGGCTGATGTTGAGTGTGTATCCAGCTCTCAACGCGTTTTGTCATACCTGCAAACCATTCACCTGTATTTACACTTAAATCTTTGATAAGCTTAAATGCAGGGAGGGGCATAAGCGTAATGACACCATCTGGGAAATCTTGAGTGAGCGTTTTACACGCGAGTCTTGGGCGTCCGTTAATCATCATCGCGCAACTTCCACAGATACCAGCACGACATACAAAGTCAAAGCTTAAATCAGGGTCTTGCTGCTCTCTAATCATACCCAATGCAATAAAAACCGTCATTGAATGAGCTTCTTCAAGTTTATACTCACGAAAATGTGGCTTTGACACTGCACTTTGTGGGTCAAACTTTAATGCCCGAATCGTTAATGTTCTTCCTTTTTGTTGTGTTGCACTCATTACTTATCTCCTAGTCGTTGGTTTCTTGCTTTAAATTGTGGTTGGAGATTGAAAGGCATCAAGGCTTCTTGCAAGGCGTATCTATCACCGCCTTTTGCTTGAATCTCTTGTGTAATTTTGTCAATCTCAGCTTGGCGAATAGCACTATTTGGGTGTTCAATAATCATACCTTTTGCGCCATAGCCGCGGAAGCCGGGTGCAATTTCCATTTTCATAATATCCAAATCTTCATAAGTAACCGTTGGTAATGTTTGATTTGGGTCTTCCCAGCTTGTAAGTGTACGTTTTAGCCAATTCGCATCATCGCGTTTTGGATAATCTTCACGCGTATGCGCTCCACGAGATTCTGTTCTATCAAGCGCACCTTTTGCAACACATAATGCAATCTTAAGCATTTTTGGTGTGCGGTAAGCATCTTCAAGTTCAGGGTTATTATGAAGTTTTTTGTTTTGCACGCGGACATTCTTACTGCGTTTATAGAGCTCTTCTAGTTTATTCACAGCCTCTTGCAAACTCTTGCCATCACGGAAGATTCCCACATCATTATCCATAATGTCTTTCATAGCATTTTTAAGCACATAAACATCTTCGTTTCCTGTGCTATTGAGCAATGAAGCGAGATATTCTTCTTCTTTTTTGACAAATTTTTCAAGCAAGGAAGTTTTGACATCAAGACTTGCTCCTTGGCAGTATTCTGTAAAGTATTCTCCGATAATCATACCAGCCACCACAGCTTCACTCACAGAGTTTCCGCCAAGACGATTGAATCCGTGTAAATCCCAGCAAGCTACTTCACCTGCGGCAAATAACCCTTTAAGATAAGTTTCTCCCCTATAATCTGTGCGGATACCACCCATAGAGTAATGTTGCATTGGTCGCACAGGAGCCCAAACACCCGGTGTTGCAGGGTCTATTCCTGCAAATGTTTTACAAATATCTTGCACATCACGCAAATTTCTCTCTACGTGCGCTCTACCAAGTATAGAAATATCAAGCCATAAGTGGTCGCCATAAGGAGATTTTACTCCCTTGCCATTACGAATATGCTCAAGCATTCTTCGTGAGACAACATCACGACTTGCAAGTTCTTTTTTTTCTGGTTCATAATCAGGCATAAAGCGATAGCCATCAACATCGCGTAAAACACCACCATCACCGCGACAGCCTTCTGTAAGGAGGATTCCGCTAGGCACAATAGGTGTAGGGTGAAACTGCACAGCTTCCATATTGCCAAGTTTTGCTACACCTGTTTCCATTGCAATAGCTGCACCTGTTCCTTCACAAATAACAGCATTTGTAGTATTGCGATATACCCTGCCATAACCACCTGTGGCAAGCAAAGTGCCTTTAGACACATAGGCTATAAGTTCGCCTGTTACCAAATCACGCACTACCGCTCCATAACATCTCCCATCTTGATGGATAAGAGAAATTGCTTCTTTTCTATCTTGAATATCTACACCGAGTTTATAGGCTTCATTTGCTACTGCATAAAGCATTGTATGCCCAGTAGCATCGGCTGTATAACAAGTTCTCCATTTTTTTGTTCCACCAAAGTCGCGCGAATGAATATAGCCGTGTCTAAAATCATCTTCTGTAATTGTTACTTTTTCGCCATTGATAACTGCAGGGCGGTCGCCTTTTTGGATTCTTGTCCAAGGCACACCAAAGCCTGCTAATTGACGAATAGCTTTTGGCGCAGTAGTAACAAACATTCTTGCTACATTTTGGTCACAACCCCAATCACTTCCTTTTACTGTGTCTGCAAAGTGTAAATCTTCATTGTCCCCATCACTTTTTACAGAATTTCCAAGACTTGCTTGCATACCACCTTGTGCAGCTGCCGAATGGCTTCTTTTGACTGGCACAAGAGAAAGCACAATGGTATTAAGCCCTGCTTGTTTTGCCGCAATAGAAGCACGAAGTCCTGCTAAACCACCGCCAATAATCAGTGCATCTGAATATACTACTTTCATTTACTCTCCTTTCCCTTGTGTATGCTCATCTAGGATTCTATATTCTTGAATGCTCTTGCTGCTATCTAGTCCGTGTCCAATTTGCATATATGCCACATACGAAGCAATACCAAGTATAAGACAGAACGCTGTAAGAGTGAGTTTAATAGCACGCAATGCTTTAATACCTAACCCTTCAAACCAACCCCATTTAATACAAAGCCTATATAGTCCAATAGAGCCGTGAAACTCAACAGCAAAAAGTAAAAGCGCATAAAGCAAATAGAAATCTTGATGATAGAATCTATATGAACTTGCGCTTGGACCGATATTTTCAGGTTGTGTAAGCATTATGAATACGTGTGGCATTGCCAAAAAGAAAATAGCAAAACCAGTTGCCGCTTGAATCACCCAATAACTCGTGTCTCCGTGTTTCATTAAATCTTTATGAACACGCAAAGCAAGAAATTGTTTATAGTTAATCGGGAATTTTCTCAATGCCAAAAATGCATGCACCACAAGAGCAATAATGACAATAGCCACGATAACGGAAACAATGCGTGGTTCGCCTGCTTCACCAAAAATCATACTCCCCTCAAAGAATTTTGTAACCTTATACATTGCTTCTTTGCTGATTAAGATGCTTGACACAAAGAGCAAATGTGCCAACATAAAGAGCCCTAAGAATAACCCTGTTGCACTTTGCCAAAAATCAAGTTTGGCAGGGATTTTACTCTTTTTTCTTTGAGGTGTTACCCCTGTGTAGCTTTCAATTATTTTATCCTCTCGCATGAAACCTCCTGTTTGTAGTTTGACCTCTATAACTTACACAAAATATCTAAAGCTTTAAATTTAAAGCGACTTTGTGGCATTTAAAAAAGGTTAAGTTACATTATAGAAAAATATTGATTAAAGTTTTTTTATGCCATTTTGAGAATCTTAAGATGTTTTGTTATTTTTAGTACAAGTTTCTTGCTTGATAATCTGTCCTAATTGCAGGTGCAAGACTTCATTAGCAAGTTCAATCGTGCTTGGGCGGTGAGCTATAATAATAATAATTTTATCGTGCCTTAGACGCTCTATACTTTCTTTAATCGCTTCTTCAGTTTGTGAATCAAGCGCAGAAGTAGCCTCATCAAGGATAAGCACTTCAGGATTTTTGTAAATTGCGCGTGCAATAGCGATTCTTTGACGTTGTCCTCCACTAAGATTTGAGCCAAATTCATCAAGGATTGTATGTATTCCTTGAGGCATTTCCTGCACAAAATCCCACGCGTGAGCAAATTTGAGGGATTCTATTGCTTTTTGCTCATCTATTTTGCTACCATAAGCAACATTATGTAAAATACTATCATTAAATATAAAAATTCTTTGTGTAACTACTGCCATATTATTGCGCACACTTTTTTGTGTATAATCTTTAATATTGTGATTATTGATGAGCACTTCTCCGCTATCAGCGTCATAAAGGCGCAAAATTAGATTAATAATAGAGCTTTTCCCACTCCCACTTTTGCCTACAAGCGCAGTAATTTTATTTTTTGCAAAGTTCATACTTATGCCTTTGAGTGCGTGGGTTTCTTCGTTATAGTGAAAATGCACATCTTTAAAAACAATTTCATTTATTGGAGCTTGGAGTTGCACTCCGCCATCACGAATGTGTTGAGTTTGATTGAGAATCTCAAAGATTCTATCGCTTGCAACGACAGCAGATTGCATTTGTCCATAGAGATTAACAAGTCTTTTGAGTGGCGTGTAGATAAAAAGCAGAGCACCTGCAAAAGATGAAAATTGTGCGGCAGTAAGTTCCCCTTGAGAAATATCAGTAATTGCCATATATACAACTAAGGCGAGTAAAATAGCTCCTAAGAGTTCCATAAGCGGTGTGATGAGTTCTCCCACACGCACAGCTTTCATACTTATTTTAAGAAAAGTAAGGTTTTGGAGTTTAAATTTTTTAAGCTCTAATTGTTCACCATTGCTTGCTTTAATGACTTCTATATTATTAAAAATTTCGTGGAGTTTAGCGGTAATATCTGCGTTTTTTTCCATTATATTGCGTGAATATTTTTTAAGTTTTTTGATAATCAGATTAATAGGTATAAGAGCTAATGGGATAATAACTAAGCCAATGAGTGCATATTTAGGACTTTGATAAATGACAATAGCCACAAGCCCAATAATCGTAATGCCTTCTCGGATAAATTCTGTAATATAGTTTGAAACAGCTGAACGAATGATGCCAATATCATT
Source organism: Helicobacter sp. MIT 21-1697 (assembly GCF_026241255.1). Classification (NCBI taxonomy): domain Bacteria; kingdom Pseudomonadati; phylum Campylobacterota; class Epsilonproteobacteria; order Campylobacterales; family Helicobacteraceae; genus Helicobacter; species Helicobacter sp. MIT 21-1697. The sequence goes on from NZ_JAPHNC010000001.1 coordinate 49,108, forward strand.
TGTGATTCTCGCCATAAGCTCGCCATTGCGCATTTTATTAAAAAATACCATTTCAAGTGAAAGCATATGCTTAAGCATTCTATCACGCACTTGTCGCACAATATCTTGTCCAATAAAATTCATAAAATATGCTTGGACATAAGTGCCAAGAGATTTACCTAAATAAGTGCCAACAACCATAAGCATCATTGTAAGCGCTAATATATTATTTTGGGCTAATTCATCAAAGCTAAAAAATGGATTAGCGCGTGGAACTTTACCCGAGAGCGTATCAAGTAAAGGCTCAATAAGATAGGCAGTTGCAGCTGTGCATAATCCTACGACAAGCGAAGCAATAATAGCAACTGCAAAAGAAAAGCTATGTCCTTTTATATAAGGAAAAAACTTTTTAAAAAATTCAAGAATTGTTCTCATCTATCTCAAATCCCGCCTCAAGTATAGCTTCTGAAATAAGCTCTTGTGTAGCAGGAGCATTAAACTCTACTCTAACTTGGCTTTTTTCTAAATTTACATCAATAAGGCTTATGCCCTCTATTTCTCCTATGAATTTTTCAATTTTATCTACGCATTTACCACAGCGCATACCGCTTACTGATAGGGTTGTTGTCATTATATCTCCTTTTGGATTCTATGAAACCTTAAATGTTTTTAATCTCGCAGCATTAGCAACAACACTTAGGCTTGAGCAAGTCATCGCAAATGCACAAAACATTGGATGTAAAAATATGCCAAATCCCCCTAATACACCCATTGCTAGAGGAATAAAAGCAATATTATAACAAAAAGCAAAAACAAGATTCTCTTTTATATTTAAAATACTTGCTTTTGCAAGAGAGTATGCGTTATAAATACTCATTAAATGCTGATTGTAAATAATAATATCGGCACTTTGTGTAGCAATATCTTGGGGCGAGACAAAGGCAATGGAAGTGTGGGCATAAGCAAGAGCAGGTGCATCATTAATCCCATCGCCAACCATCAGGACTTTGTGATTGTTCGCCTTGAGTTTTTCAAGCAAATGCATTTTATCTTGAGGCTTAGCCGAAGCGCTAAAATCTGTAATACCAAGTGCTTGAGCAATTTTTTGTGTGTTAGGGAGATTATCACCACTTATAAGGCTAAAGCTTATATTTTTTTCTCTAAAATGTGCAAGAGTAGAGGCTGCATCGGATTTGATATAATCTTGTAATGCAAATTGTGCCAAAATGTGTTCATTTGTAGCAAGATAAAGTATGATTTTATCATTTTGTAGGAGATTTTCAAGCTCTTTTTTTAGATGAGGTGGGAGCAAGTGTGCATTGCCAAGCAAATATTCACAATCATTAATAGTGCCTTTGATGCCGCTACCTATGATATTTTGTGCATTTGTAATTGGATAAAGCGTAGCATTTGCGCTCATAGGGTGTGAGGCAAAAGCTTGAGCAATAATGTGAGCACTTGTGGATTCTAAAGTGTAGGCGAGATTAAAGATTTCTTGTTGGGTTAAGCGTTCATCAAAGGGTAGAATCTGCGATATTTCTAGTCCTTGTGTGAGCGTGCCTGTTTTATCAAAAGCAATATGCGTGATTTGACTAAGAGATTGAAAACTTCTAGCATCTTTAAAAAACACACCCATTTTGTTTGAAATAGCTTGAGCGTGGAGAATTGCCATTGGTGTAGCAAGCCCAAGTGCGCACGGGCAAGAAATAACAAGAGTAGCGATAAAAATACCAAGCCCGAATTCAAAATCTCTCATACCCCACCAAAACGCTCCCGCTATTGCAGCCAAGCATATTACAAGTGGCACAAAAAATGCTGCTACTCTATCAGCAAGAGAAGCAATAGGTGCTTTGCCCTCAAGTGCTTTTTGCACAAGTTGTAGAATCTGCGCGAGAGTGGATTGTTGTGCATTTTTTTCTGCACGTACATATAGCACTCCATCAAGGTTTATACTTCCTGAAAAAAGCCTATCATTTTTATGGGCTAAAAGAGGGAGTGATTCACCATTAATAGCAGATGTATCTATGCTTGAATGCCCCTCTATCATTATAGAATCTACCATAATCATCTCGCCGGGCAATATTTTGAGTATATCTCCTTTTTGTATTTCTTGTGCGCTCACTGCTTTGCAAGGGGCATTTGAAAGGGTTTGAATATCAAGTGTAGTATCGTGTGGGATTTGAATTTTTTGGAGTGTTTTTTGGTTAAGCTGCAAAAGCAGCGAAGCACTATCAAGCACATCTTTTTTAGAGCGTTCTTCAATAGATTTTCCAACAAGCACAAGTGTGATAATCACGCATACACTATCAAAGTATGTATGAAAATGTGCATTAAACGCGCCTTGTAGGCTGTATAAAAAAGCGCTGCTCGTGCTTATGGCAATCAGAGAATCCATATTTGGATTTTTCATAAAAAGTGCCTTAAATCCACGCAAATAAAACATTCTTCCCATATGCATAACCACCAAGCTCAAAACAAGCAAAAGTGTGTAATGAATCGTGTGTGGCAGACTTATGCCTACAAACATTTCGCTCCAAGAGAGCACTACAACGATAAGCGTGGCAGCTATGCTTACAATAAGTTTGGTTTGCGTAGATAAGAAGCGATTATCAAAAGATTCTATAAGAGCATTGAGTGAAAAGGAAGTGTGCTTTGAATCGGAGTGTTTATCAAGTGTAGAATTATCTAAATGAGGTTCATACCCCATTTTACTTATAAGTTTAAAAATATCTTCAAGGCTTGTTTGGTTTTCATCATATACAATATGAGCCTTTTTACTTAAAAGATGCACCTGTATGTCTTGGCAAAAGCTTTTGCGCTTTAAAGCGCGCTCAATACCACTAGAACAAGCTTGACAAGTCATTTGGTCAATATAAAAAGAAGCCTCTTTCATTGGTATCCTTGAAATATTTTGCGTAATTTTAACAAAAAGAGTATTTGAAAAAGAAGAGTTCAGGTTTTGCCGCCAAAGCGCACAAGTGCAGAGCCCCAAGTAAGCCCACCACCAAGCGCATCAAGTAGCATTAAATCCCCATATTTGAGCTTTTTTTCTTCATAGAGGTCATTCATAGCCATAGGGATAGATGCTGCGGAAGTATTGCCATATTTTTGTATGCTTATAACGATTTGTTCTGGAGCGAAGCTTAGATTCTCTCCTACTGCATTGATAATACGCAAATTTGCTTGATGAGGAATAAAAAATGATACATCTTGAGGGTTTATATGATGAGTGCTTAGAATCTCTTTTACTTCTGATACAAGCATTTTCACAGCAACTTTAAAGGTTTCGTTGCCTTTCATTTGAATAAATGATTGTTTTTCCTGTGCTTGTATATCACCAAAGGTTGTATGAGTACGCGGAGTACAAAGAAACTCTTGGTATCGTCCATTTGCGCTTACATTCACACCCAAGATAGCTGCGTTTTCATCATTTGTGCTTCCTATAACACACGCTCCAGCCCCATCGCCAAAAAGCACACAAGTGCTCCTATCGCTAAAATCAAGCACAGAACTTATTTTTTCTGCACCAATGATAAGAATGTGCTTGTAAGTGCCAGATTCTATAAAAGATTGAGCAAGGGAGAGGAGATAGACAAATCCACTACACGCCGCACTAATATCAAAGGCGGCTTTATTTTCAATGCCAAGTTTAAAGGAAGTAATGCAAGCAGTGCTAGGCATTGTAAGATAATCAGGGCTTAGAGTTGCTACAATTACGGCGTCAATATCTTTTGGACTCACTCCTGCGCGCTCTATTGCTTTTTTGCCTGCTTCGTAAGCAAGATCGCTTGTTTGTTGTGAAGGCAAGGCAAAGTAACGCGTTTTGATGCCTGTGCGTTTGGTAATCCACTCATCATTTGTATCAAGTGTTTTTTCAAAATCAGCATTGCTTATGCAGGTGGGAGGGACATAAGAAGCGATTGATTTAAGTGAAGCATATATTTTGCCCATAGAGAATCCTTATTCTTGTGTGCTCAAAGGTTTATTTGCAAAAGCATAAGAGAGCTTGGAGCAAATATCAGATTCTATGGCATTGAGCGCTTGATAGATAGCACATTCAATAGCGCGTGCATTAGCACTTCCGTGACTAATGATGACAACTTTTTGCACACCAAGCAAAGGCGCGCCACCATATTCGCTATGATCCATTTTTTTCTTTAATCGTTTAAATACTCCGCGTAAGAAAAGTGCGCCAAACATTGAGCATAGGCAGGATTTAATATCCTTTTTGAGCACTGATGACATAGCGCTAGCCACCCCTTCCGCTGCTTTAAGCACGAGATTCCCGCTGAATCCATCACATACAATAACATCAACGCTTCCATTAAAAATATCGCGTCCTTCAACATTGCCCTTAAAGAACCTAAATTCTTTTAAAAGTTTAAAAGTAGCTTTGGTGAGTTCATTGCCTTTATTATCTTCTTCGCCATTAGATAAAAGCCCTACGCGTGGATTCTCAAATCCTATGACATTTTTTGCATATTCATAGCCCATAATGGCAAAATCTACAAGGTATTCTGGTTTGCAGTCTGTATTTGCACCCGCATCAAGGATAATACTTGGTTTATCGGTAATATTTGGCATAGTCGTGCATATTGCAGGACGAGATACACCTTTAATGCGTCCAATTTTAAGCGTAGCAAGGCTCATTGTCGCTCCACTATGCCCGGGTGAAACAAGTGCATCTACCTCTCCATTTTTAAGAAGTTCGGTAGTTTTGAAAATAGAAGATTGCGTGCGTTTTGTCGCAGTAGAGGCAGATTCTTCCATACGAATATAATCTGTGCAATGCACAATTTGCGCACGTGATTGAAGATATGGGGGGATAAGAGGAGCGATTTGTGCTTCATCACCGATAATGACAGCATTAAAATCACGTGATTTTAATGCCTGTATAACGCCTTGAACTATAGGAGTTACCCCATTATCTGCACCCATAACATCAATGGCTATTTTTAGCATTTCCACTCCTTGAGCTATAAATTACTTGTAGCTACCTGTAAATTTATTGATATGATGAGGCATTTTCCAGCTCCCATCTTTATCTTTGATAGGTTTTGCAAGAGCTATTTTGTAATGTGAGCGTCTTTTTGCCGCTCGGGTTTTGCTTACGCGTCTTTTAGGAACTGCCATTTTTACTCCTTGAGATTAGTCTTTTGTGTGATAATCGCTTCGTATAGATTCAATTTCACTCTCTAAAATATAATGTAAATCAATAAAGCCATCAAAAAACTCAACAACTTCAAAGCTGTCAAGCTTTTTAGTTTGGCTTTGTGCATTCCAGATACCATCTGAAATATACAAAACCAAAGGATTTTCAAGTTTGTGTATATACTCTTCTCCACTTTTATCACAAATAAGCTCTATTTCCCCGTAAATTTTTCCTTTGAGACAGAGAATTTGGGAATCTATGCGATAAAGCTGCGCTTGTAAATTCACACCCTCAATATGGAGAGCGATGTCTTTAGGAGCACAGGAGATTTTTCTCATCGCAATTTTCAATTAGCACATCTCCCTTGTGCTAAAGAAAAACGCAATTTCGTTTTTTGCATTCTCAAGGCTATCGCTTCCGTGTACAGCATTTGCATCAATGCTTTGAGCAAAATCTGCACGAATTGTGCCTTTTGCTGCTTCTTTTGGGTTTGTTGCGCCCATAAGATCACGATTTTTCATTACAGCATTATTGCCTTCAAGAACCATTACAACCACTGGTCCGCTTATCATAAAATCAACCAAATCTTTAAAAAATGGTCGTTCCTTATGAATAGCATAAAAAGCCTCTGCATCGCAACGGCTAAGCTGAAGTTTTTTCATTGCGCAAATGCGGAGATTATTGCTTTCAAAGCGGTCTATAATTTTGCCGATTACCCCTTTTTTTACAGCATCGGGCTTAATAATTGAGAGTGTTTGCTCCATAACTTTCCTTTCATATTATGTGGATACAAATGCTAAAAACCTCAAATTTTATCTAAAAAAAACTTGCTTTAATATAAATATTTATAAGAAATAAAAAATAATTCTTATTAAGCATTTATAGTTTCAAATAAGCTAGGGTTTGTTCTAAAATCAGCGATAGCTTCCTCATACATCTCAATGATTTTATCAATACTTTTTTCAAGCGCATACTTTGACGCACTTTTGGCGTATTCATTTTTCATTTGTTCTATTTCCTTAGGGTGCTCTATCCAATAATCAATTTTCGCGCTTAAGTCTGCTGTATCATTTGTCTTAAACAAGCTTCTTTCATCAAGGGCAAATTGTGTCGTAGCGCTTATTTTGGAATCTGCAATAATAGGCACTAATCCGACAGAGATAGCTTCTAGGCAAGAAATAGCCTCACTTTCAACTTCTGCTGTATGTACATATAAGTGGCAATATTTAAGCTTTTCAAGGAGTATCTTATTATCAATAAAGCCAAATTCAGAGCGATTGATTAAAAGCTTATCGCAAAGTTTGCGTAAATATTGCTCTTTTGGTCCAACGCCGTGCAGATGTAATTTGATATTATTTGCATATTTGCTTTGAGTAATTGCTTTTATCAAAATATCTTGTCGCTTTTCTTTAGAGAATCTTCCTACTGAAATAATATGAAAAAATGTATCATCAAATGGCTTCACACAGGATTGTGTCGTGTTCATATGGAATCCATTGCTTATGACAAATTTTTTCCCGCCATATTTTTCCCTCTCTATTTCTTTTTTCATAAGCTGACTTGGGCAGTGGATATGATGTGTGTAGCGATAAAAGGCTTTATAGAATCTCCTAAAGAGATACGCATTAAAGCACTCAAAATTCATATTCATATTATAGCTGATGTGTTGAGGCTGGAGGTGAAATGCACTTATATAGGGAATCTTCATTTTTCTACATAAAGCAACACCTGCAATTTCTAGTGCAAAAGGCAAATAAAAATGTGCAATATCACAACCTCTAAGCGCAGATTCTAAAATTGTAGTATCTGGTGAGCCAAAAATCATATGTTGTTTATGTGAGACTTCTGTAACGATTGGAATGTATCTTTCCTTGACGAAATAAAACTCTTCGCCCTCATTTTGCTCATTGTTTTCTTGCTTTGTAGGATTTGTCGTAACTACGCGTACGTGATGTCCTCTTTTGATTAATTCTTTTGCAAAGCGAAAGGCTGTCATAGAAGTGCCATTGCTTCTATCTTTATAACTATCTACAACTATGGCTATAATCATTATTTACGCTTATAGTCATCATCTAATCGCACGATGTCATCTTCACCCAAATATTCACCCATTTGCACTTCAATGAGGACAAGTGGTAGGATTCCGGGATTTTCAAGTCTATGCACTTCGCCCATAGGAATATAAGTGGATTGATTTGCTTTGAGAAATTTTTGTGCTTCGCCTATGGTTATATGGGCTGAACCGCTCACTATAATCCAATGTTCGTTGCGATGATAATGCTTTTGTAAGCTTAATCTACCTTTTGGCTTAACGACAATTTGCTTGATTTTATAATTTTGAGATTCTAATAAAATTGTGTAAGTCCCCCACGGGCGATGAGTACTTTTGTGAGTTTTTGTAAGTTCGGGGTGAGTATTTTTGAGGGTAGCTACAATATCTTTGACTTGTTGAGAATATCCCTTTTTGGCTATCAAAAGGCAATCATTTTCATCAATAATCATCAAATCCTCTAGTCCAATCCCGGCAACAAGCTTATTTGAAATAACAAAATTATTTTTGCATTCTTTTTGAATAAAAGTATTTTTACTTGCATTTTTTGCCTCATCTGTGGGATATTCCTCAGAGAGAGATTCAAAACTCCCTATATCATTCCACATAAAATCACAGCTCACACACGCCACTTTTTGGCTTTTTTCCATTAATGCGTAATCTATACTAATATCAGGTAGATTTGTACTCCTTTGAGCATCTAAGCGGATAAAATCTTTTGTTTCATTTCCTTTAGAGGATTCAAAAGTAAGCTTACATTGCTCTAAAACTTCTGGGCTATGTGTTTTTAGCTCTTGCAACAATACTTCTGCCCTAAAGCAAAACATTCCGCTATTCCATAGGTAACTGCCATTTTCTATATAAGCTTTGGCGTCCTTAATGGAGGGCTTTTCAATGAATCTCTCTACTTTATTATCCTTTGCTTTGATGTAGCCATAGCCTGTATGTGGGCAATTTGGCTTAATCCCAAAAGTTACTAAGAATCCTTTTTGCGCTAATTCTATGCCTTGAAGTATAGCTTGTTCGTAGGCAGTGGTATTTTTGATAAGGTGGTCGCTTGGGAGTGCAAGGATTATATCATCATTTATTTTTGCAAGTGAGCAAGATTCAAAAACCTTAAGAGCTGCAAAAGTAAGGGCTGGAGCAGTGTTTTTGCCAAGAGATTCTAAAATACATTCTGCTAAGGGAATATTTATCTTATGGGCTTGTTCTTGAGCGATAAAGTAGTGATTGTCATTAGTGATAATTTGAAAATGCCCCTGATGAGTTTTGCGTAAGAAATCATTGCGCAAAAGTGTTTCTTGGAAAAGTGAGCACGAGGAAGTTTGAGGGTTTTTAGATGGAAGTAAGTTGGCAAATTGTTTGGGCATTAGCTCACGCGAAATTGGAAAAAGACGCGTGCCAGAGCCGCCACAGAGAATAGAGATAGTCATTTTTGCTCCTTAAGGGGAATATTGAGGGCTTTTGGAATTTCTCTTAAATCTCGCGTCTCAATAATGATATTTGCCTCTTTTTTGAGAATCTCTTTGGCACAAAAGGCAATGCGCACATCAGCGTGGGCAAACATACTTCTATCATTTGCGCCATCGCCTATGACAATGGTATCTTTGCGTGTGAGGCTAAGGAGATTCTGTAAGCGTTGGAGCATTATGCCCTTAGAATCACTAAACATCATCTCACCGCCTACTTCGCCTGTGAGGATAGAATCTTTATGGTGTAAAATATTCGCAAAGCTCGCATCAAGCCCCAAAATCTCTGTAAAATAATCAGTAGCAATATGGAATCCTCCGCTAAAGCATACAACCTTAAAACCCTGCACCTTCAAAGCTTGGATACAATGTAATGCACCATTCATAAGTGGCAGATTATGCGCTATTTGCGTGGCTTTTTGCACACTTAATCCTTTTAAAAGCGCGACACGATTTTTGAGTGCTTCATAAAAATCAAGCTCCCCATTCATCGCTCTATGCGTGATTTGGCTTACTTTTTCACTCACATTATGCGCTTGGGCAAGTATATCAATCGTTTCGCCGTCCATTAGCGTAGAATCAAAATCAAAAACAACAAGCTTCATATCATTAATGTCCTTGCAAAAAATGCTACAATTATAGCGTTTGGGATTAAATTTGGGATTAAAATGGGTGAGATGATGTTTGGATTTGAATTTTTACCATATCAAAAAAGCAAAGATATAGAGCATTTAAAGGCAATGATAGAGGGTGCAAGAGGATTTTTACAAGAAGAAGTTGGCTTTGTGCTTATCCCTGCGAATGTGCGCAAAAATGCGGGCGTAAATGCGATTTTGAGCGCGTATATGCTGCGTGAGCATATAGATGTAGTATTTGTGCCTACGATAAGCGCGGCGGGGCTAGATAAGATACAGATTCGCTCCCAAATCTTAAGTTTAAAATATGCCAATTTTACTTGTGTAGCACTCATTGGCGGCGATGAGAAAGATAATAGAAGTGAAAACAAAAAAATAGATGGCATAGAGCTTATTGAGATGACAAGGGAGATATTAGGAAGCGATATACATATTATAAGTGGCACACCCACAGATATGAGTAATCCTTTAACAAGAAAGCGATTAGCCCAAAAAATGCGACTTGGAGTGGATAGAATCATCACACAACCTATTTTTAGCTCTCATTTGATGAGGGAGTTTATCAGAGATTTTGAGGAGTTAAGAAGTGAGAGTAAAAGCAAAGCAAAGCTTAGTCTAGGTGTGTTTGGGCTTTTTAGCGCACAAAGTGCAGAAGTAATAAATGCAGCACACTTGGGCTTTGAAGTGCCAAAAGATTATGTAGAGATGCTCCAAAAGTGCGCAAAGCAGGGGAGTGATGATGCAGCTTTGGCGGCATTTAAACATTTATGGGTAGGCTTGCAAAGCATAGCGAGAGAACATAATGTCTCCTTGTATCTCTCCACGCCCAAACATAATGACTTACGCGCGTATGGCAAATATATGGAAAATTAAGTTAAATTAAAAGTGCAATCAATTTGGAAACAAGGATATTTTATGAAAACATTGCTTACACATTTCGCCCCCCCCCTCATTAAAAACCGCTTATGAGTTAGAATCTAATGATTCTCAACGAGATTTTTATTTACAACTGAATAGATTAGACTTCTTTTATTTTGTGCGCGAGATTTGCAAATTTCTCTCAAGTTTCACATTTGTTTTCAAAAAAGCTATTTTTAAAGTTATAGTAGGGTTAATTTTGGCTGTTACGCTTACGAGTAAGGCGAGGGGTGGGGAAAGGCTTTTGACTTTGCAATGAATGAATGTTAAACAATTTATTTTGCTCACAGAAAGAATCTCAATAGCTTATCAGATGAAGTTTTTGAGAAATCTTTTCAGGCTGGTATTGAAAAAGGTGCTGAAAATGTATTGGCAAAAAAGGCTAAAGCAAATAATATGACTTATGATGAATTAATAGATATAGCTAAAAAAGAAATAGAGAAGAAAGAATAGCAATTTTACTCTCCCTAAAAGGGAGTAATAAAAGCAACTAAAAAGTGCGTTTGAGGAGATTTTCTACACGCAAAATAGTAATCAGTCTATCCTCGCGCTTACCAATGCCTCGCAAAAGATTTTGATTTTCATTAAAAGATTCGGGAATGGGCTCAATATCACTTTGAGGGATACGCACTGCACCTGTGAGTTTATCAATCATAAAGCCAATCATTTCATCTTGTTGGTTGATGATGAGATACCTCGTGTCTGCATCTTGTTTGATTGCAGATAAGCCAAATTTTAAGCGCATATTAATCAAAGGCAAGACCGTTCCACGCAAATTAAATACGCCAAGCACATAATCAGGCACTGCAGGAACACGCGTATATTCAATGGGCTTTACAATTTCTTTTATATTCAGAATGGGCACAGCATATTCTTCATTGCCAATCATAAAGCAAATGATATGGAGCGTTTCTTCAATATGGACATCATCATTTTGTTTGTTTTGTTGTCTTTCAAGGACTTCTTTTAGCTTATTTTCACTCATTTTATTCTCCATCTGTTGTGAGATTAATATTGCGGCGAACTACATTCACTAAATATTCTGGTGTGTAAGGCTTAGTAATGTATTCTGTCATACCTGATTCTACACCTCTCATTCTATCAGTTTTGCTATTTCTGCTTGTAACAGCAATCAGAGGGAGATTCTTAAATTTATTATATTTCCTTACTTCAGAGGCGAAAGTATAGCCGTCCATTTTGGGCATTTCAATATCCACAAGCACAGCATCAAGCTGCTTGTCTCCATTTTTGACAATGTCCAATCCATCTTGCCCATTTGCTGCTTCAAGCACAGTAACACCGAGCGTTTTAAGGCATTTTTTCATTATTGCTCTATCGGTATTACTATCATCAATGGCTAATACTACATAATCGCTTGGGGAAGATTTCTTTTTTGTTTCAGCAGTATCTTCTATAAGTTTAGCTACATTGCTTTTAACTTCTTTTGCCATATCCATCATTGCTGCTACATCAACAATCATTGTAATTTTACCATCACCCCGCACCGTTGCTCCTGCAATACCTTCAGTGCCTTTGAGGTAGTAGCCAAGAGATTTGATAACCACTTCTTCTTGCCCCACGAGGTAATCCACAATAACTCCCATTTTTTGTTCTGCCAAACCAATGACAACTACATACACTTCATTTGTGCTCTCCAGCACAAAATTTACCTTAAAAATATCCGCTAAATGAACGATTGGGAGGACTTCATCACGCAAGCGAAGCACACTTTTGCCATCAACTGTGTATATTTCATCTTGACTTACGCGCACGGTTTCAATAACTGAAGCAAGTGGAATAGCATAATATTCTTCTTGCACTGCTACAAGTAAAGCTTGAGTAATTGCTAGAGTGAGAGGGATTTTGAGCTTTTGAGTTGTGCCTACGCCTTTTTCAGATTCTATATCAATAATACCATTGAGTTTTTCAATGTTTGTTTTTACTACGTCCATTCCCACGCCGCGCCCTGAAACATTTGTAATGGCTGCTGCTGTTGAGAATCCGGGTTTAAAGATAATACCAAAAGCTTCCTTATCACTCATAGAATCTGCTTCTCTCTCGCTTATGACGCCTTTTTCAATCCCTTTTTGTTTGAGCATATCAGCGTCAAGCCCTTTGCCATCATCAGCTACTTCAATAACGATATGATTTCCTTCGTTGTAGGCTTTTAGATTTACTGTTCCACCTTCAGGTTTTCCTGCAGCAACTCGGTCTTCTGGCTTTTCAATCCCGTGGTCGCAAGAGTTTCGTATAATATGCACAAGTGGATCTCCAATTTCTTCAACGATAGATTTGTCAAGTTCGGTTTCTTCACCTGTGATAACAAGTTCAATATTTTTACCAAGCTCACGCGAAAGGTCGCGCACCATACGAGGGAACTTATTAAATACTTTGCCCACAGGTTGCATACGCGTTTTCATCACTGCAAGCTGCACATCTGTGGTAACAGATGAGATAGATGCCACAACTTGATTAAGCTCTTCAAGGAATCTCTCTCCATCATATCGCTCTTCAACATCGCCATAAATTTTGATTAACCTGTTTTTACCTAGCACGAGTTCCCCAATGAGATTCATTAAATGATCTAAGCGCTTAACATCTACTCTCACCGTTTGCTCTACATTGGTGGCTGGAGCTTTCTCTCCCCCATCTTTTTTGGGAGCAGCTTTGGCTGCGGGTTTAGCAGGTGCTGGTTTTGGTGCTTCAGGAGCTTTGGGGGTTTGCACAGCTGGAGTTGCTCCACTTGCTTTTTGGGCTGCACGAGCTTGTTTGTCTGCTTCTTGGCGCTTTTTGAGGAGTCTTTCAATTTCCGCTTCTACTTCTTCAGCACTCATTTTTGAATAATCAAGCTCTGGCTCATCAGCAAGTGGGTTATTGCTATCTGCTGGAGCAGATTCTGTTGCTTGAGCTTGTGGAGCAGCAGCTGGAGCCGGCGAATCTTCTGCATTTGGCGCACCACCATTAGAAATCGCCTGTAAGCGCACAACGGTGTCATCAATTTCAATGCCACTATTTGAATCAGTGCCATTATCGCGTATAGCAACAAGAAGTGCTTTCATTAAATCTATGGAGTGAAGCACCACGTCCATTACATCAGGCGTGATTTTAAGTTCATCGCGTCTAGCTTTATTGAGTACATCCTCCATATTATGCGTAAGACGAGTGAGAATATCAAAATTCAAAAATGAACTTGAACCTTTGATTGTGTGAGCTACTCTAAAGATTCTGTTTAGTAAATCAAGGTCTTCAGGATTGCTCTCAAGCTCTACCAAATCTTGGTCTAGTTGTTCTATCAGTTCAAAGGCTTCTACTAAGAAGTCTTCTTTTATCTCTTGTAAATCATCCATTGTGAATCCTCTGTGCGAAATTTAAATTAAATAAAGTATTCTACTATTTATTTTGATAAAATTCTAGTGATTTCATCATAAAATACTTTTGCATCAAATTTAACTAAATAGGCTTCCGCCCCTATCTCTTTCCCCTTAGCAGCGCTTAGATTATTGCTAATAGAGGAGTTAAAAATGAGCGGAATCTTATTGAATCTTGCATCATTTTTGACTTGTGCTGCAAAGTGAAAGCCGTCCATTTTTGGCATTTCAACATCTGAAACAATCAGTTTAAGATGCTTTGTTATATCATTACCCCAACGTTCATAGAGCTGCTCTAGACGCTCTAATCCTGCTTGCCCATCAATAGCTTCAATGACACTAAAGCCAATATCGGTCATTGTGCTATGCAAGAGTTTGCGTGCAATGGAGCTATCATCAAGGATAAGCACACTCCCTTCAAACTTGCGTGTAGGTTTAAAATCTTCTATATTGTCATTTCCCATTGGAATGCGGAAATCTAAATCATCAATAATGCTCTCTAAATCTAAAATTAACAAAGTGCGCCCATCTTCAATACGCGTTGTTCCTGTGATTTTGCCGCGTTGATTCTCATCATTAAGACTAAACATAGCTGGTTCTATATTTGCCCAGCTTATTCGCCTAAGACGTTTTGTTGCATGAACGACAAAACCGAGTCGTTTGTTGTTAAATTCTGTAACAATTACTTTTTTTTCATTTACAGCATCTTCTTTTGGTTTGATATTCATCCACAAAGTTAAATCAATAAGTGGCACTATCTCTCCGCGCAAATCAAACATACCAAGTAGATAATCAGGGCTTCCCGGAGATTCAAAAATTTCATCAGGATAGACGACAATTCCACTTACTTTAGCGACATTAATGCCATATACGCCTTCATAAGTTTCTCCCTCTTTGTCTTCATAGAGTCTAAAATCTACGAGTTCCATTTCATTGCTTGCAATGCTCATTACATCGGTTTCGTTTGTCTTCAATTATACTCCTTGAATATGATTTGAGCTTAAGATAGATTCTATACTAAAAATACTTCTAGTAATATAAAACGAAGGTAATGATATATACAAAGTTTTATCGGTGTAGGTTTTGCCAATATGAAAATGTCCTTCTATAAAAAGAATATCGGAGCATAAACAAGAATGTGTATCAAAAGCACAAGCATTAATGTTTTTTAAATAAGATTCATAAGCATAAATACGCGTTGGAGCAAAGTGAGATATATCTATTTTCCCTTCCTTGATAGGTTTATGATTAATTTTTGTAATAATATATTTGTAGAGATTGCCAAAAGTTATCTTATCAAGATATTTGATAAGAAATTGCATTATTGTAGAAGTCATTAGGCGGATATAAAGTTCATATTTGGTATTTAAAAATATATCGCCGTGAGCAAGCAAGATTTTTTTCTCTTTTTGATTATGTTGATAGTTAAAAGCAAGAGGTTGATTACTTCGCGGGATACATTTTACATTTTTTAAAAAAGGTGTTTTTGCCTTTTGTAAAGCAGATAGTCCAAAATCGTGATTGCCCTCAAACCACCATACTTGAGTATATCGGCTCAAAGATTCTATATATTGTAAAAGTGAAGCATTGGATTTTTGACTTGATTTTGCGCTTCCCAATAAAAGATGTGCAATATCGCCCATTAGAAATATTTGCGATGGCATTTGGTCAGGATTGTTTAAAAGGGTATCAAAATATGTAAGCAATGCGTGTGAAGCAGATATACTTTGTTGTGAGAGCGAGGGAAAATCTGGTGATATAAAATGTGCATCTGCAATAAACACAGCGTCATTGTTGATATAAGGTGCTTCCTCCCATATTTTTGCCACATCTTTTTGAGCTAGATTCATTCATAAAAACCTAAAAGATACCATAGGGTATATTTGGCACACCTAAATGCTCATCTAAGCCGCACATAAGATTTGCATTCAATAAAGCCTGTGAGCTTGCTCCGCGTAGAAGATTATCTATTGAGGAGTTAATATAAATATTTTTTTTTGCAGTCCCAACAAAAATATCACAAAAATGGCTACCGACAACGTGGGCAATGCTGACAGGATTCTTGCGTATTCGGATAAAGGGTTCATTTTTATAGGCATTAAAGAGAATCTCATACGCTTCTTTAGCATTTAGTGGGTGATGAAGTGTCGCAAATATGCTTACAAGCATACCACGTGTAAGGGGCGTAAGATGAGGCACAAAGACAATATCCATTTCTTTAGCACCAATGGTTTGACATTTTTCGGCAATTTCTATTTGATGGCGATGTGTAAGAGGCGAATAGCTAAAGAGATTCTCATTAATATGAGGAAAATGCGTATTCTCTGTGAGGCTTTTCCCTGCTCCACTCACACCGCTTTTAGCATCAATAAATACGCCACAAGAGTTATCAATATAATCCAAAAAAGGGAGCAAAGCTAAAAGAGTAGCGGTAGGATAGCAACCCGGATTTGCGACAAGATGAGCTTTTTGTATCAATGCACGATTATATTCGGGCAAACCATACACAGCTTGAGAGAGATTCTCTGTATCAATATGAGGGCAATAATGTGCTGCATAATTTGTTGCACTTAAGCGGTAATCAGCTGATAAATCAACAATTTTGATACATTTAATGCTTAGAATCTCGCGTACCATAGTCATAGCACTTTTGTGCGGCAAAGCAATGAAAACAAGATCACATTTATCCACAGCGTCTTTGGCATTAGCCTTGCAAACAGGCAGATGACTAAGAGAGGAAAGCATTTTGTGAATCTCATCAAGATGCGCCTCTCCTTGTGTATTAGCAATGTAGTTGAGCTTAAAAATAGGGTGAGCAAGAAGAAGTTTAACAAGCTCTAAGCCCGTGTAACCACTCACTCCAATGATACCGACATTGATATGTTGTGCTGACATTATAAAGCCTTATAGGAAGTAATAAAATCGTGCAAAATAGCACAAAAAATTTCAAAATCGCGCATATCAAGACACTCATTCACACTATGTGGAGCGCGAATTGTCGGTCCAATAGAAAGGACATCAAGGTTTGTATGTGAGCCAAGTGCAAGGAGCTGTCTTTTGAGAATCCCACATTCTAATCCTGCGTGGATTTGTGCAATGTGAGGGTTAATGTGATGAGATGTATAGAGTTTTTGTAAAAGTATGAGTGCTGGGTGATTATCATTTATGCTTTTTTCCCACGGACTATAAAATCCGCTTGTGTGCAAAGAACAATGGGGATTAAGAAAAGTAATACTATTTTGCAGCGCTTTAATGGTGCGTTGTAAAAGTGTATCAGTATTAGCGCGCGCCATCATAATGAGCTTAAGTGTCTCTTCCTGTTGAATGATGAGTGAGAGATTAAGTGAGGAGAGAGTGCCTTGAGAAGATGCAGCATATACGCCACTATGGATACCACATATAAGCGGGACAATCGCATTTTTGTGGTAAGCATATTGATAAGAAGTATTTTTAAGCGGTGTAATGTCAAAAATAGCATTTTGGGGGGTGGTAAAAGATGTTTGTTTTAAAGGCATAGCACAAGCAATGATAGAATCTAATCCTGTGGGAATTGAATTGCGTTTTTCTCCTGCTTGAAGTGTAAGAATATAGGCATCAAGCGAAGCAAGGAAAAAGCCAAATTCTGTAATGACATTTTCATTGTTTTTATGAATATCAATCCCGCTATGTCCTCCCAAAAAACCTCTGCTTGTAATGTGATAGATATAAGGGTGGCTAGAAGTGAGTTGTGTAAGAGGTTTGTTAAATGCTCTAAGGTCAATATGACATTCTATATCTACTCCACCAGCACAACCTAAGACAATTTCATTAATATCCTCACTATCAAGGTTAAGCAAAAGAGAAGATTCTATTTTGATTCCAAGATGATGAGCCCCTATCATACCCACTTCTTCATCGTTGGTAAAAAGAAGTTCAATATCAGGTGCATTTTGAGCAAGCATACAAGCCATACCAATACCATTATCCGCTCCAAGGCTAGAATTTTTTGCATATAAAAAGTTATCTTTTTGAATAGTTTGTATGCCTTTATGTTGTGTGCAATCCCCTACACATACCATATCATAATGACTTTGGAGACAAATATGCGGATTACCTTTTTTCGCATATATATTTTTGGCTTCATCACTTTGGATTTGATACCCTTTGTGTGTAAGTGTAGTGCAAAGATAAGAAAACATATCTTGCGTATGGAAGCTACAATGAGGAATTTCACAGAGCTTATAAAATTCTTGTAGGCTTTGAAAGGCAAAGTCATTCATTGTAAATCCTTAAATTTATGTTTGAGGCATATCTTGGAATCTTTCGTGCAAACTTGCATTATAATGTAAAATTTTGCACGAATTTTCAATAAGAGCAATGACTTTAGCGAGTGTGTAAATATCACGAGCATAGGCATATACACCATAACCTTTAATCAACATAAAAGAATGAGAGTGTTCCTTAAAATATCTTGGAATATCAGTATCTGCCCGTTTTTCCCAAGTTTCATAGTCTTTTGGGTCAAAAATGTCAATACAAGGAGCGAGAAATTTGTAACCAAAATAATCTTGAGGTTTAAGCACATTATATTTGAGAGAGTAGGAAACAAGATAAGGCGGCATAGCATAAGCGATGAATTTTGCTTCAGAGAAATGCTCATAAATACTTGCGTGTATAGGAGCGTGTAAGCTTGCTTCGTCCCAGCGATAATCTTGTCTATGGTAAAGCGCAATCATAGAATCTGCGTTGAGATTATCAAAAATAGCTTGCTGTTTATTAATCACAAAGCGATTTTTTCCCACACGCGCAGAAATTGCTCCGTGAAATACACCAAAAAAATTCTTCCTAAACATAGAAAGTGAAATACTAGCAATGCTTGCAATAAGCTTTGGACTGACTTGAGTGGTATGTATATTCATAGAGTGATTGTAGCATTTTGTGGGTAATGATATGAAAAAAAGTCTAAAATTCACGCAATAATTACTTGTAGGTACTTCATAAATGATAAAAGAATCTATAAGTAAATTCCATTTATTAAGATTATTAAATATTATTATTAAGATAACTTTATAATAATAGACTAAAGTTTTATATTTTTTAGCAATATTTTTATTTATTTGCTAATTTATTTGCCATTTTTATGTTATACTTTCAATGTTTCATTAAGAAATAAAAATAATGAAGCGAAACTATAAAATTTAAGTCATAACATAAAATAAAAATGTAGATGTGTATCTAAAAGCTATGTTCAAGAGGTGAGGAAATTGAATAAAAAAGATTTACTTCTTTCGCGTGTAATTATTGAGTATTTAAAACATAAAGAGCCTATTGGTTCTGAATCTTTAAAGTCTCTTATGAATACAAAAATCTCATCTGCTACTATACGCAATTATTTTAAGGCATTAGCTGATGAGGGTTTATTGTTTCAACCTCACGTGAGTAGCGGACGCATTCCTACGCTTGGTGCTTTAAAATCATATTGGTATAAGCAACTTGACACAAAGTCTCTTGTAGAAGTAGATTCTGTAAAATGTATCCAAGAGGCGTGTTTTGCAGCCGAGCTTTTTTGTGCTGTGAGTGTGGAAGAGAGTAATCGTCTGTGTAATGTAGAGAAATTGCAAGATGATAAGCTTTTGTTAGAATTTGAGCGCATCGGCATTACTTTGCCTTTTTCAAGTGCTTTAGAGAGATTTTTGCACGAGCTAAAAGGATTAGAGATTATTGATGTCCGAAAAATTGCTCATCAAGTTCGCGCACAGAGTTTGCTTGATGCACTCTCTTGTGTGCAAAGTAGGAATCTTACACATTTTGGTGTAGGTGCAATGGCTCAAGCTTACATACATAGCACTAATGAGCAGAGTTTTTATTCTATTATTGATGGGAGTATGTTTGACTTTTTAGAGAGCGGTATATATTGTGAGGAGGTGTTACCTAAAGGTTATATGGCAATTATGCAGGATATAAAGTTAAAAACCCACCCAGACAAAAAAACAAGAATGCTTTGTGTTGGGGCATTGGATAGAGATTTTACCTATTTTTATGGGTGTATCCAATCTTAAATGAAAGGAGTAAAATGTATGAAAGAACAAGAAAACGAATACAATGAGCCTAGCTCAGATACCCAAGAAAATGAAGAGGAGAGCGCAATGTGCGAAGAGATACAAGAGAATGCACAGCAATCTTCTCAAGAAATGGATTATGAGGCTAAATATATGGAATTAAAAGACCAATATATGAGGGCATTTGCAGATTTTGAAAATACTAAAAAGCGCCTAGAGCGCGATAAGAATCAGAGTTTAGAATACGCCTATGAGCGTATTATGAATGATTTGCTCCCTGTGCTTGATACATTAGAAAAAGCTTTAGAGAGTGCGCAGAATAATCCTGAAGCAGCGGCAATCGCGCAAGGATTGCAGCTCACACTTGAGAGCTTTTTGAAAGTATTGAGTAAGCACGGAGCAGAGGTGATAGATACAGATGGAGAATTTGACCCGAATCTACACGAGTGTTTAATGCAAGTGCCTGATGAGAATAAAAATGATGGTGAGATTCTTCAAACCTTGCAAAAAGGGTTTGTGTATAAGCAGAGAGTGCTTCGTCCCTCTATGGTGAGTGTGGTGAAAAATCAATCTTAGAAAGGAGAAAGTATGAGTAAGAAACTAATGGCAAAGTGTTTAGTTGGTGTATTGATGTTTTGCGCTATGTTTGATATAACTTTAGCTAATGATGTGAAAATACCAACTTGTGTAGAAGCAGCAGATTCTATGTCAGACTATGGAGAATCTGGCGATTGTTTGTATCAATATAGTCAGGTAAAAACATTCTCTGTTGATAAAACAAGTGGTGTGGTTACTTGTAAAGCGGTGATGCGCAGAAAATGCCCTGATATGCCCGAAGAAAATACGACAGGGGAAGTTGTGAAATTCACTGCAAAGTATGGCATAGTAGCCATCATTTAGATGAGTAAGATGGCATACAAAAGTTTTTATGTTTTAGAATCAAAGATTCACCTCCTTGTTACAAGGATAATAACACTATTTTTGAAAGGATAACAAATGGCAAAAGTAATTGGAATAGACTTAGGAACAACAAACTCTGCAATGGCAGTGTATGAAGGCAATGAGGCAAAAATTATTGCAAATAAAGAAGGCAAAAATACCACGCCATCAATCGTGGCATTTACTGATAAGGGTGAGATTCTTGTAGGTGAGCCTGCTAAAAGACAAGCAGTAACGAATCCAAAAAAGACGGTGTATTCTATCAAGCGTATTATGGGACTTATGTTTAATGAAGATAAGGCAAAAGAAGCTGAAAAGCGACTTCCTTATAATATCGTGGATAGAAATGGCGCGTG
Organism: Helicobacter sp. MIT 21-1697; assembly: GCF_026241255.1. Classification (NCBI taxonomy): domain Bacteria; kingdom Pseudomonadati; phylum Campylobacterota; class Epsilonproteobacteria; order Campylobacterales; family Helicobacteraceae; genus Helicobacter; species Helicobacter sp. MIT 21-1697. Next base: position 70,012 of record NZ_JAPHNC010000001.1, read on the forward strand.
TGCAGTGGAAATTGCTGATAAGATTTACACACCTCAAGAGATTTCTGCAAAGATTCTAATGAAGCTTAAAGAAGACGCACAAAGTTATCTTGGGGAAGATGTAACAGAGGCAGTTATCACCGTTCCAGCGTATTTTAATGATTCCCAGCGCAAAGCAACAAAAGAAGCAGGGACAATCGCAGGGCTTAATGTGCTTAGAATCATCAATGAACCTACTTCAGCAGCACTAGCGTATGGACTAGACAAAAAAGAAGCTGAAAAGATTATGGTATATGATTTGGGTGGTGGGACATTTGATGTTACCGTTTTGGAAACAGGTGATAATGTCGTAGAAGTTCTTGCCACAGGTGGAGATGCATTTTTGGGTGGAGATGATTTTGATAATAGAATCATTGATTGGGCAGCAGAGGAGTTTAAGAGTGATGAAGGGATTGATTTAAAAAATGATGTAATGGCATTGCAGCGCCTCAAAGATGCGGCAGAAAATGCGAAAAAGGAGTTAAGTAGTGCGCAAGAAACAGAGATTAATCTTCCCTTTATTACTGCTGATGCAAGTGGTCCAAAGCATTTGGTGAAAAAAATCACTCGTGCGAAATTTGAGAGCCTGATTGATGATTTGATTGAGGATACGATTAAAAAAATTGAATTTGTGATTAAAGACGCTGGGCTTTCACAAAGTGATATTTCCGAAGTGGTAATGGTAGGCGGCTCTACGCGGATTCCAAAAGTGCAAGAACGTGTCAAAGCTTTTATTAACAAAGATTTAAATAAATCAGTCAATCCTGATGAAGTTGTAGCTGTGGGTGCGGCAATACAAGGTGGGGTGCTCAAAGGCGATGTAAAAGATGTGCTTTTACTTGATGTTACACCCTTAAGCTTAGGTATTGAAACTGCTGGTGGTATCTCAACAAAAGTTGTAGAGAGAGGCGTAACGATTCCTACGAAAAAAACACAGATTTTCTCTACTTATGAGGATAATCAACCTGCAGTGAGCATTAATGTATTGCAAGGTGAGAGGGAATTAGCGCACGATAATAAATCACTTGGGCGATTTGATTTAAGCGGTATCCCAGCTGCTCCTCGTGGTGTGCCACAAATTGAGGTAACATTTGATATTGATGCAAATGGTATCTTAACCGTTTCAGCAAAAGATAAAGCCACAGGAAAATCTCAAGAGATTAAAATTAGTGGCTCAAGCGGACTTTCAGATGCGGAAATTGAAAAAATGGTAAAAGAGGCTGAATTACATAAGGAAGAGGATACCAAGAAAAAGGTTATTATTGAATTGCGCAATAATGCAGATTCTTTAGTGTATCAGACAAAAAAGAGCCTTGAGGAGTTTAAAGATAAAATAGATTCTGCTGAAGTAGCAAAGATAGAAAGCGCAGTTGCTGCACTTGAAGAGACTTTGAAAAATGAAAACGCTTCAAAAGAGGAGCTTGAGGAAAAAATTAAGAATCTCACAGAAGCAAGTCATAAACTCGCCGAAGCAGCGTATGCCAAAGAGCAGGGCAACGCTCAATCAGGCAATGACACAAAGAAAAAAGATGATGATGTCATTGATGCCGAGGTAGAATAAGAAGTAGAATCAAAACGCACTTGCGAGTGAGAGCGAGTATGCAATCTTCTGTAATATCTGTAATATGGGTAGAAATATTCGTTTGAGGAGATTTATAGATGATGAGTGTCTCTATTCGCAGCATTAGAGTCAGGCAAAACACATAGAATGTAAAAGAGGAGCAAAAGGTGGAGAGCCACAATGCCAAATAAAAATGATAAGCCTCATATCATCATTCTTTCCACAGGAGGCACGATAGTTGGCATTGCTCCCTCTTATACAAAAGCAACAGATTATTGCATAGGGAATCTCAATATTGATACGCTTATTGAGACTATCCCACAGCTCCACGAACTCGCGCATATTCAATGTGAGCACATTGCAAATATTGATAGTGCGGATATGAGTGATGAAATATGGCTCACGCTGGCTCAACGCGCGAATATCTTGCTTGAGAATCCAAAAGTTGATGGCATTGTCATTACTCACGGCACTGATACAATGGAAGAGAGTGCATTTTTCTTGCATTTATGTATTAAAAGTGATAAGCCTGTGGTGCTTACAGGGGCTATGCGCCCTAGTAACACTCTCAATGCCGATGGCGCTAAAAATCTCTATAATGCTTTGCTTTTAGCTAGCAATATTCAATCAAAGGGCAAGGGCGTTATGGTAGTGAATAATGATAGAATCCATAGTGCGCGATATGTGAGTAAAACGCATACTTGTAACATTGATGCTTTTTCCTCGCCTAATGTTGGTGATATGGGCTATATTGTAGATGACAAAGTATTTTTTTATACTCTCCCAAATAAGCCCCATACCACTCAAAGTATGTTTGATGTAGGTTGTTTAGATTCTCTGCCACAAGTGGATATTCTTTATTCTTATGCCAATGATGGTTTGGCTGTGGCAGCTCAAGCTTTGGTAAATCAAGGCACAAAAGGTTTAGTTATCGCAGGAAGCGGTGCAGGGAGCATTCATAAGAATCATAAAAACACACTTCAAAAATTAATGCAAGAGGGCTTAATAGTTGTGCAAAGCTCAAGAATAAATAATGGCAGAGTGTTTGTAAGTGAAAGAGATTCTCAATGTGGCTTTATAGGCAGTGGAGATTTAAACCCTCAAAAAGCACGCGTGCTTTTAATACTTGCACTCACCCAAAGCCACAATCAAGCAGAGATTGCAAAAATTTTTGACATATATTGAGCGTGATTAAAAATTTATTTACTGACAAAATACTATAATTCCACTCCCTAATGGTTGCATAGACAACAAAATATAAATGGTTTCAATAAACAAAAATAATATGTTATGAAATAAAGAGAGATTCTTTACAACAAAAGGAATATTTAGAGTAAATAAACGAGGATAAATACATATGCGTATTTTTTTGGCTTTGATATTTTTATACTCTTTAAGTATAGCTTCAGGTTTTAAAATATCTGAGCAAAGCTTCAAAGCTACTGCTTTAAACTCTGCGTATGTTGCCGGAGCTTTTGGAGCAGATAGTGCGTATTATAATCCTGCAAATATGGGTTTTTCTCACCCATTATCAGACACAGATAAACACGATTTGGACATTACTTTTACAGGCATTTATATTCCCGGTTTTGCATTCACCACAGATACGAGTTCAAAAACTATTGGCGAGGGTTCTATAAATTGGGGTTTAAGCACGACTACGACATTAGGCATTAATCCAGATATGGCAAATTTGGCAAAAACCTTTTTGGGAGTGGATTTGAAAGCACCCATTGAAGTGCCCTCCGAAGTGAAAAATCAGAATGGAGAATGGGGATTTAGTGAGAGAGGCGCGTTGGTAGAGGGCTCTGCTGACCCGACATTTTTTCCTATACCTAAGATTTTTTATAAGAGCAAAACACTCAAAAATGAATGGGGAAATTGGAATGTTGGTGCGAGTTTTACTGCTCCTAGCGGATTGGCAATGAATTGGAATGGCGAGGCTGGAGCGTTTTTGCGCAATGTGATGATTGCAATGGTAGAGTTTAGCCCCTCTTTGAGTTGGAATTATAATGAGCGTATCTCTGTTGGGGTAAGTCCTCGTATCCTCTATGGAATGGGTAATTTTCAAAATATCGTGTTTGTCCCGCTTGGCACAAAAGATAAGCCCGGAGAAGTCATTACAAATATCAAAGATTTTGATGAGATTCCCTCATCTATGGTGCCACCTGCTATGGCACAGCTTATTTATGCGGTGAATACAGCACAAGGTAATTTTTTGGCAGGATTAGCAGGATTAGGGGTTTCTGGGGGGGGGCACTTAAATAATAAGCTAAGATATAAAATGCCTACATTATTTAGTCCTGAAGCGTGGTTTGGTATGCCTGACCCGAGTGTGTTTGCACCATTTGTTGATGATGTGAATCAAAGTATTGATGTGGCAGGGTATAATCGCAAGGTAGAAGAAATTAACGCAACCATTAAAAAGAATTGGCAAACATATCAAAACGAATGGGCAAATGGCAATTTGGATTGGCGCTATAATGATAAAACTTGTATATCACAAACTGCAATTTGTCTTCCTACGCTTTTCAATCAAGTGCCTAATCAATCTTATAAAACACAAATTAATGGTGTAGAACATACAGGTTATAAATTTGTCAATGGTGTCAATTATTGTATTCAAAATGGTTATACCACAAGTGGTTTTTTTGGTTGTGGTAATTTAAGCGATACTATGCGTGAAGCTCAAAAGCTAGGAGCGTATGTGAATTGCTATACAGGGACATTTTATGACTTTAATGGCAATTTGCAAACAAGCAATCCGGGACCTTGTAGCTATCCAAGTCCCACAGAAACAGATTCTGATGGTGCGCCACGTGGCTATCTCCCTTTAATGGACGCTAAGCAAGTAGCAGAAAAATTCGGTATGGGCGATATGGAGATTACTACAAAGCTTATAGGAGCGACAAAAGTAGAGCAAAAAAGCAATGGTGCAGACCTCGCCTTTGGCTATAAACTTGCAGCGAGTGTGCGTCCATTTGAGAGTAAAAAAACTACTCTAAGTATAGTTTATACCTCTCCTGTAACCTTTAATCTCAAAGGCAGCCTTGATGCTACCACTTATATTGGCGGTTCTGTGGGTGATGTAAATATGAAAGCAGATTTAAATCTAGGTGTTACACTTCCTTCATCTGTGCAAATTGCAATTATGCACTCTTTTGAGCGCTTAAGTGTGGAAGTCGTATGTGAAAAAATTTATTGGAGCAAGGGAGATAAATTTGCTTTTAACTTTAGTAATCCCAAATTTACGCCTCTAAGTGGTATGGTAATGCAATTTAGTCCGCAGCAGCTTGAGGGAATGATGGACTTAGCAGATTATGGTGCAGTGGCAATGGGCGATGGTTGGCAGGATACTATTGCCTTGCGTTTGGGTGTTACCTATCTGACAAAGAAAAATGTTTTGTTAATGGCTTCTGCAGCATTTGATCAATCTCCTGTGCCTCAAGAGAAGATTGGAATCCCCGATAGCAATGCTTATATGTTTGGTTTAGGAGCGAGAAAAACATTTAAGGAAAAATGGAATGCGGGACTTGCTTATAGCTTGAGTCTTAAAGACGGACGCAAAAGTATTTATCAAAGTGGCGGATTCGGACAGCTCCATTTGCTCTCTGCCTCTTTGGGCTATCAATTTTAGCTCGTTTATTTTACTTCATTTAAGTAGTTATGAAGCTATGTTACAATTTTGGTTTTATTTTGCTGATAAAAGGTTAGTTATGGATTCTTATGAATATGGTGAGTTGCTTAAAACTTTGCAAAATAAATGCGAGAATATTGCAAAGATTCTTAATCCAACTTCACTTCAAACGCAGCTTAAAGATATAGAGAATCTTGAGCGAGATGAGCATTTTTGGAACGATAGCAAAAAGGCAGCAGAAGTGGCAAAGCAAAAACGCAAATGTGAGCGGATTCTCAATACTTTTAATACGATGAAGCAAGAACTAGATGATGCGCAAGAGTTATATGAAATTGCTTCAAGCGAGGGGGATAACGCTACTTTGGAGTTGCTTTTTGAATCTGCACCACTGCTTTTATCACATATCCAAAAAACAGAAATCCAAGTAATGCTTAGTGGCGAGAATGATAGTTCAAATGCGATTATTACGATTCAGCCCGGTGCAGGTGGCACAGAATCTCAAGATTGGGCAAGTATCCTCTATCGTATGTATTTGCGTTGGAGTGAACGTAGGGGCTTTAAGGTGGAACTACTTGATTATCAAGATGGCGAGGAGGCGGGGATTAAAGGCGTGGCTTTTATCATAAAAGGTGAGAATGCCTATGGTTATGCCAAGAGTGAAAATGGTGTGCATCGCCTAGTGAGAATCTCTCCTTTTGATGCCAATGCTAAGCGACATACGAGCTTTGCTAGTGTGCAAGTAAGCCCAGAGCTTGATGATGATATAAATATTGAGATTGAGGATAAAGATATACGCATTGATACCTATCGTGCAAGTGGTGCAGGTGGGCAACACGTCAATAAAACAGAATCTGCGATTAGAATCACGCATTTTCCCACAGGCATAGTCGTGCAATGTCAAAATGATAGAAGTCAGCATAAAAACAAAGCCACAGCGATGAAGATGCTCAAATCTAAGCTCTATGAGCTAGAGTTACAAAAAAATCAGGAAGGGACAAGCCAAGAAAAAAGCGAAATTGGTTGGGGACATCAAATCCGCTCCTATGTCCTTGCTCCCTATCAACAAGTTAAGGATTTGCGTTCTCAATTTGCCACAAGTGATACAAGCGGTGTGCTTGATGGAGATATTGATGAGATTATAGAATCTGTGCTTGTGCATACAAATGCAAAAGACAATGAAGTTGTGTAGCTAACAGCATTAGCTTTATTTAATAATCTATTCAATGTAATATAGTATAATACGCATTATTTTTATAGAAAAAAGGCAATATAATGACCCAAGAAGAGTTAGATTCTCTTATGAATGGAGAGCCAGATATAAGTGAAGTAGATGGGCTTTCTGATACATCAGATACACAAGAAGAGTTTAAAACAGAAACTATTGACCCTAATGATTTTCGTGTGGAAGCTGATAAAAAATGGCCCCCTCCACCACCTACTGAAGATCACAAAGTCGTTCATCAGCTTGATGAGGTTACCCAAGATAGTGAAGTAAAAGGCACTCAAATTTTTGACCAGCTTGAAATTATGAGCAATTCCGCAGGGAAGATTGAAAAAGAAGCTAAAAATATTAAAAAATACCTTGAAAATCAAGAGCAGCTTTTCGGTAAGCTTTGTGCAACATTTCCACATATTCAGAGTTTTCAAAGTGCCTTAGAAACTACAAAAGAACTTCTTAAAAGTGAAAAAAATATCTTAAATGCAGCCAATGACATTAGTGATGCTTCAATGCAAGCAATGGATTTGATGCAGTATCAAGATATTCATCGTCAAAAAATTGAACGCGTTATTAATGTTATGCGCGCACTAGCGCAATATATGAATTCACTTTTTGAGGGCAAAATTGATGATAGCAAACGCGTGAGTTCAGCAGTATTTATTGCCGGAGATGATAAGGAAGATGTTGCCAATGAGGACGATATAGAGGCTCTTATTGCTTCATTTGGCGTGAAATAATGACAGATTCTAAAATCCAGCTTCTTTCTCCTGCTGGGAATCTGCAAAAACTCAAAATTGCTCTTGCCTATGGTGCAGATGCAGTATATGGAGGTGTAAGCCATTTTTCTCTGCGCACGCGTGCAGGAAAAGAGTTTAGTTTTGAGGATTTTGCACAGGGCGTGGCTTATGCACATAGCTTAGGTAAAAAAGTATTTGTTACGATTAATGGATTTCCTTTTAATTCTCAACTCAAGCTTTTAGAATCTCATATCGCCAAAATGGCATCTCTAAAGCCTGATGCATTTATTGTAGCAGCACCGGGTGTAGTGAGATTGAGCAAAAAGATTGCCCCACAAATTCCGATTCATCTCTCCACTCAAGCCAATGTGTTGAATGTGCTTGACGCGGAAGTATTTTATGAAATGGGTGTCAAACGCATTGTTGCTGCGCGTGAGATAAGTCTCAAAGATGCACTTGAGATTAAAAAACATTTGCCTGATTTAGAAATTGAAATTTTTATTCACGGCAGTATGTGTTTTGCGTTTTCTGGGCGATGTTTGATTTCTGCTTTGCAGAGTGGGCGCGTGCCAAATCGTGGGAGTTGTGCGAATGACTGCCGATTTGATTATGAATACTTTGTGCGCAATGTAGAAAATGATGAGCTTGTGAAATTTGATGGTAAAGAGTTTTATGTGAAAAATCCTGATAGCGGTGTGATGATGAGATTGCAGGAGGAAGAGGGGTTAGGCACACATATTTTTAACTCAAAAGATTTGAATCTAAGCGGACATATTAAGGAAATTTTAGATTCTGGCGCGGTAGATGCGCTTAAAATTGAAGGGCGCACAAAATCAAATTATTATGCCGGTATCACAGCAAGGGCGTATCGTGCGGCTATTGATGATTATTATAGTGGCAGTGAAAATAGTGCTTTTTATACCAATGAACTTCATACGCTTAAAAATCGTGGATTCACTGATGGATATATCATTCATCGCCCTTATGAGAAATTCAATACACAAAATCATCTCACCGCTATAAGCGAGGGGAGTTATCAGGTAAATGCAGAAGTTGATGAAAGTGGCGAATGGGCGTTTTGTCGGCATACCATTAGAACTGGAGAAGCAAAAGAGATTGTTGTGCCTTTTGGCGAGAGTGTTATTTGTGCTAAAAGTGAGCTTGGCGAGATTTTTGAGGAGCAAGGCATAAAGTATATGCGTTTTCATAGAATCTGCTTGAAGGATAATAAAGAGCTAGATTCTATCCATAGTGGAAATATGAATGCCTTTAAGCTTCCTCTGCCTTTGCCGCCATTTAGCTTTTTGCGAGAGAGGCTTAGAGTATCATAAAGATGTCTCAATCTTGTAAAGCATAGGGTTAAAAGCCTTAGAAGCAACAATCACTTGTTCGCCCACCTTAAAGGTTGCTGCCTCAATAGGGTCATAGACAATTTCAAAAATCTCATTGTTGCAAAGCACACTTATGGTGCAAATGAGCTCTTGCGTGGATATATTGATGATTTCGCCTACAAGCTTAATTTTGGCATTCAAGTGCTTTTGAATAAATATTTCGTGATTGTTTCCATCACTAATAATGTGCCCTTCTTTTATGATAAGAGTGCGTGAAGCAAGAGCAAAAATCTCGCTTAGATTATGGCTCACAAGCAAGGTTGTGAGATTAAAGTGTTGATGAATGGTTTTAAGCTTATTTTGCAGTGTTTGTGCCATTATATTATCAAGAGCAGAGAAAGGCTCATCAAGGAGCAAAAGTGTAGGGCGCGAAGTAAGCGCACGCGCAAGTGCTACGCGTTGGGATTGTCCGCCAGAGAGTTGATGAATATGTGCTTTTTTAAGGGGTTGCAAATCCATAAGAGCTATAAGCTCATCAGCAAAGCTTTTATCTTGTTTGTCTTTAAGTCCAAAACAGATATTTTCATATACATTGAGATGTGGGAAAAGGGCATAGTTTTGAAACACAAATCCAATGCGCCGCTTTTGCGGTGGGAGTTCAATATTGTTTTGAGAATCTAGCCAAACACTATTGCCTACACGAATATAGCCACTATCTACTTTATCAAGTCCGCTTAAAATACGCAAAATACTTGTTTTTCCCGCACCACTTTTACCAAAAAGTGCGATAAACTCACCAAAGTTTAATTGCTTATCTATCTCAAGTGTAAATGCACCCTTGCTTCCAAGTAGTTTTTTACTAAAGCGAAAAACAATATCGCTCATAAGTTTCCTTGAGATTGAGCGAATCGTTTGTTAAGATAAAAAATACTTAAAAGCAATACAAAGCATATTGCAAAAAGGCTAAAGGCGTATTGATGTGCGAGTGCATAATTGAGCGATTCTACTTCATCATAGATAGCGATACTTGCCACGCGCGTTTGATTTGGGATATTGCCTCCTATCATCATTACTACGCCAAATTCACCAATAGTATGTGTAAAGCTCGTAACACAGCCTAAAAGGAGCGCAGCTTTGATATTAGGTAATAGCACAAAAAAAAGCGTATAGATTCTAGTTTTGCCCAGTATGAAGCTTGCTTCCTTGAGTGTGGGTGAAAGGCTTGAGAGCGCGGCTTTGATAGGATTGCACATAAAAGGCAAAGAAAAAATCACACTTGCAAGAATCAGCCCTTCAAGGCTAAAAACGAGTTTAAGATGAAAATATTCTAATAAAAACGCACCTAAAGCATTTGTAGGACTAAAAGTAATCAAAAGATAGAATCCAAGCACAGATGGTGGTAGCACAAGAGGCAGCCATACAAGCACTTCTATGATGGGGCGCAAAGGACTTTGTGAAAAGGCAAGATAATTGCCCAATACTATGCCAAGAGGAAGTAAAATCAATGTAGTAAGTGTGGCAACTAAAAAGGTAAGCTGCATTGTTTCTAAAAAATCCATTAAGCTTTCCTTATCAAGCAAAATATAAGTGCAAGGCAATTAAAGCCTAAGGTTACTTATTTGGCTTATCATATCCATATTCTTTAAATATTTTCTGTGCTGATTGTGAATGAGTAATATACTTTGCAAAATCTTTGGCAAGTTGAGAATCTTTGCCAAATGCAGGAATAATCAATGCTTGATTAATGGGTTTATAAGTGTTTTCATCAATGAGTGTATAGGTGAGATGTGGTGTTTTGTTTTTTATTACCATTGAGAGTGCGCTAAAGCCGATTTCGCTTGCACCTGTGAGCACATAGTTTGTTGCTTGTCCAATAGAATCTCCTGTGCTTAGTTTATTTTTGAGTTTTTTATCAAGTTTTTGAGATTTTAAAAATTCCTCTGCTGCTCTCCCATAGGGTGCAAGTTTAGGATTTGGGATAGCAATATGAGTGATAGTGCCATTTTGCAGTATATCAATGTTATTGGCTTTAAATTTTGTATTGACACTAAAAAGCACAAGTTTGCCTTTAGCATAGTCAATAGGGGGCAAGGGAGCGAGTTTTTCATCATAGAGTTTTTGTGGATAGCTCACATCGGCAGCGATAAAAAGATGAGCAGGAAAGCCATTTTGAATCTGTGCATAAGCCTTGCCCGAAGAAAGGTAGCTTATATGAATCTTGTCGTTTTTATGTGCTTTTAAATAAGCGTTTTTAATATCTTCAAGCACATATTTGAGACTTGCTGCGGCAAGGATATTGATTTCTTCGGCTATTGCACCTGTGCAAAAAATAAGGTTTAGCACGCAGATATGAAGCACTTTATTCAAAAAATACTTTTTCATAGCTTTCCTTTTGTAATAAAATCTAAATATTATTATATATAATTTTATATAACCAAGTCAAGTCAAGATACGATGATGGTCTGTATCAGCAATACAATCTTTATTGATATATTTTGTATGAGTGATGTCAAGAGCATACAATAAGCTCCTCATAGCAAATTTCACAAATCATACACATCTCCCCACCAGTAAGATTATAGGTTGATACACCAAAGAATCAATGCGGGATTCTAAAGTGGAAGTGTCCAATGTGGAATCCTTTGCTTTGGAATCTAAAATCTTAACCTTAATTTTATTTAAATTATGTAACACATACTTTGGGAATAAAGCAAAATTAAACTTATATGCAATGAAATTAAGCTTGATTGGCGTGTATAAATTTTTCAAATATTTTCACAATAAATTTACATTTGTTTAAAACCTCATCATCTTTTTCTTCCATATTTTTATTATGATTTAATTTTTGTATATCGTCAGCATTATATTGCATTTCCATTTCCATTTTAGTTAGAATTTTTCCATAGCACTCTGTAAAGTTTGAATTATCCTCAAAAACAATAGCAAATAATCCCTCTAATAATTGTCTTGGAAGTTCTTTAATGTTTTGTGCTGTACCTGCATTTTCATCATTAATATAGCTATTTAATTTATTATAAATCTCTCTCAAATCATTTTCAAGTTTAATTTTTTCCAATACCTTAAATTCAGAACTCAATTTTCTTTTGGATATTTCAAGAATTTGTTTTTGCCCCTTTTGGACTTTCAATTTTTTATTGAAATTGATTAGTGTTGTCTTATCGTGAGATAGAATAAAAAGTTGTCCCATTTGGTTAGATTGAACTTTCTGCACAATATAATTGACAATTTTATCTTTATTCTGGGAATCTAGACTTGTAATAGGGTCATCGATGATTAATAAGGGGTATTCTTGTAAATTATTTAAGTTGGCTAAATAAGAATTAATAAAATAAATTACTGAAATAATGGTTTTTTCTCCCTCGCTTAATCCACTTTTGCAATCAAACCATTCCTCATTGAAATTTTGCCTTTGAATTTTATAATGACTATCAGTTATTTTCTCAAATCTTATATCCTCAAAAAACCATTCTCTTAAATCATTATTGAGCTGCTCAAAACTTTTATCTATTTCTTTAAGTTTCTCGTTTATTTCCCCTAGTTTTTCATTGTAGTATTTTATGCAGTTTTCAATTCTTTTAATGTGCCTACCATTTGTAGTTATTTTTTTCTGTATATCTAAAAACTTATATTTTTCTTTAGCGATAAAATGTCGCTTAATTTTTGCTATATTTTCATCAATTATTTTTTGATAATCTGCCAACTGCTTATTGTGGGAATTAATAATGTTTTTTAACTCATCAGACAATATTCTTTCAAGGTTTTTTGAAAAATCTATTTTCTCAATAAACTCTATATCCTTGCTATTTGGGGCATTAAGCTTTTGTTGTAATTTTTGCAATAATTCCTTTAAATCATTATTGACTGCTTTTATAAACTCAAGGTAGTCTTGCCTTAAATTGTCTATGTTTATCTTTTTTTCAAGCATTATTTTTGTTGCGACAAGATTTTTATTGAGCCAATTTTCAAATTCATTAATCTCTTTTCTTATATCTTCAAAAAATTTTTTAGCCTTATTTAGTCTTTCAATAAATTTTTGATATTCTTGATTGAAGTGTTTTTCTAATTTTTCCCAAAGCTTGGTTTGAAGTATGTTTTGTTCGCATAAAGGACATTTTTCATTGTAGTCTTGTGGATATTTCTTTCTAAGATTTATTGCGGCTTTTGCAAAGCTTTCTAATTCAGAATCTTGTTTAAATCTTTCAATAGCTTGATTCTCTGGTGATTCTTTTAACATTTCTTGAAAAGCAGCAATCCCATTTGGTAATTGTTGTAATCTATCAAAAACAAAAGCATCTATTTCGCTGGGGATATTATCAATGGAGTATTTTTCACAATTTTTAAATTCATCATTATTTAAAGTATTTGCATTATAAAAATCATCATCTTTAATATGTGCTTTTGTATAACTTTGCGGGGTTTTATATTTACTTGAATTAATTTTATTTAAAATTTCACGAGTATCACGCGCAATATTTTCTTTGAGTTTATCTTTTTCATATTCATTGGTTCTTTTCTCATTTTCTTTATTTTGTTTGATTGAATTTGCTTTATCTATTTTTTCTAAAATTTCATCGCGTTTTTTAATGGTTTTAACAATATCATCTCCTGCATAAAAACTGCTGAAAGCGTTCTGATTATTGTCATCATTGATATAAAGTGTATTTCTTTTATATAGTTCATCATAATTGAAAATTTTATAATTTTTTTGAGAACACTCAAAAATATTTTTATCACTGGTAAAGTTTTGTAAAAATTGAGCAAAAGAGCTTTTGCCTTTTCCATTAAGTCCATAGATTAAATTAATTTCTTTAAATTCAATATTCGCCATATAATTATTAAAACTTTTAAAATTAATTTTATGTATTTTTTTAATCATATTTACCTCTTAATTTTCTACAATTTTTATCTCCCCATCAGTGAGATTATACAATTTATGCACTAGTTATTAATTTGAGATTCTAGCCTTTTCTTATGGATTTTACAATATCTTTGCCTTTTTGTGTGAGCTGGATACTTGTAAATAATATTGCGCTACTTGACATCATATTTAAATTTTCATATATAATCTTAATATACCCATTTTGTTGCAAATTAAAAAGTTGTTCAATAAAATCTATATCTTGTTTTGTTTTTATTTCGCAATATCCATTATTGCCAATATATTCAAGCCAATTATTATCAATACTAATTAACATATCCTTTCGCAATTCTTTCATTTATTGCCCCTTTCTATAATTTTAATTTCTTTAGAATCTAGCTTGTAAAGTTGATAGACTAAGCCATCAATTTGGGATTCCAAATGTGAAGTATTGCAATGAGAATCTTTTGCCTTTAGAGCCAAGATTTCCTCCACCAAAGTGATGATTTTATTACATAAAGGCTTATTATATTTTGTAATTTTAGGAATAGGGATACTCATTAAAGGCTCTTTTTCTACTTTATATAAACTTCCTTGTATTTTTCCATTATGCTTGAGCCAAAATGCTATGAGTTTAGAGTTTAACAAACCTGTTAAAAACTTCATATCAAATCTGTTTGTTTGTATAAAAAATAATGCTCTTGAGCCATAAAAATTTTCTTTTGTATATGCAAAAGTTGGAATTTCACAACGCACTTGAGAGATTATTTTTTCATTTCCTTCAATAAAAAATCGCTCTTCTCGTTCTCTGTGCAAAAAGAAATAAGGTTTATTAGGGGTTTTATATTGTATTTTAGCTTTTTGTAATATTTCTTTATATGGTTCAAAATGTTGTTTTAAGTTTGGTAAATCATCTAAATTTTTTTGCTTATAATTTTTCGCAGACATATATATTAAAAATTTATCTGTTTCGCAAGTGCTATATTTCTGTGATAATCCTGTATGCCATTCTTTGATGTATCGTTTTTCTTTTTTTGAAAAACAAGCAATATCCTTTACAATAAATAAATCATCTAGTGAGGGGCATATACCAGCACCCACTTCTTTTTCCTCCAAAAACATTTTTCCACCTACTAAAATTTTATTTAACACTTCCTCTTGCTTAGAATCTACAAAAGTCAAAGGTTTGTTTTGCATTTGTGTTGGTGTAATGCTAGGCTCTAAATAGAGATTGTCCTCAAAAGGCTCTCTTTTTAAAATCGCTTCTCTGTGTTTGTCTGTGGGCTTTTTGGATTCTATTTTTGCATAGTTGATTTGATAGCTTTCAGGGATAGAATTTAGCTTTTGAAACTCCATAATCATTGTTTGAATACTTGCAGAATCAAAGCACATATATGAGCCAAAATCTATGAGATTTAGAATTTTGGCTTCTCGTAAAATCACATTCCTTAAGGCTTTTGCCCCCGTGTTTGTCGTCCAATTTTGCGTGGCGATAAAAGTTACAATGCCTTTATTTTTGGCTATATCAAAGCCTTTGCCTACAAAATGATACCAAATATCCATTTTGCCTTGATAAGTTCTTAAATGCCTTGTGCCATCAAAAAGCCTTTTATTATCGGCTTCTTTAATGTAGGGTGGATTCCCAATCACCAAATCAAAGCCTAGAAAGTCTCCATTAGAATCTAGCACTTCAGGGAATGCGAAACGCCATTCAAAAGTTGCTTGGTTTTGAAAATCCTCATAAATTTGCATAAGTTTTAAGAGATTCTCTAATTCTTTTTGTGAAATCTCCCTTAATGCCTTTCTCTCAAAATTCACACTCTTATGAAAATCAAAATATTCCACATAAGATTCTATATGAAATTGAGTTTCTGGCTCTAGTTCTGTGAGATTAATATAACCATACTGATAGAAAAATTCCTTTAAAGCTTGATGAAAGTTAATGTATTCATCGCAATTTCTTAAAAAGAGTTTGCAAAGATAAGAATATGCTTCCTCATAGTGTTGTTTATGGATTTGTGCAGATTGTTTATCGTGCTCGTTTTTGTAGGATTGCGCGTTTTGGCTCATTTCTTGGAATTTACCTTGTGCTTTTTTCTTTGTGTCTTGGATTTCACTTGCAAGGCTTTGATGTAGAAATAAATCGCTTTTTTCAAGAGTTTTTGCAAGTCTTGCTTCTAAGTTTTGGGTGAAATTTTCTAAAGTAATATTTGTATCAATGTTTGAGACTAAACTATTCCCACACTTAATATTGATGTCAATATTGGGCAAAGTTTGGAGCTTGTGGGTTTTAGAATCTTTATCTTTTGTGAAGTTAAGATAATAAGCGTTTTTGAGGAGTTCTATCCACAGGCGAAGTCTCGCGATATTGCACGAGTTGGGATTAATATCCACGCCAAAGAGGTTATTTTCAATGATAGATTTTTTGAGTTCAAAAAGGGATTTTTGGATTTGATGGTTTTTGTTTTGTTCGCTTTGGGGTCTTTTGTAAGCAAAGTTCTCTTTGTCAATTTTGAGATAAATTTCATCATCTTTAATCTCCAAACTCTCACAATCAATCTCTAAAAGCCCAAGTTTGTAATAAATATTTACCATTTCACTTAGGGCGGAAACAAGGAAATGCCCACTACCCACGCTTGGGTCGCAAATTCTAATGCTTTGCAAAAGCTTTTTGTATTTGTCTTTAATGTGTGTGCTAGATTCTGTTCTCTTGCGCTTTTCTCTGTGGATTTCTTCTTCTATATCCTCTAATGTTTTTGCATTCCACGCGGGATTGTAGGCATTAAATTTCTCCACTACAATTTTTGATAACGATTCCCTACACATATAGCTTGTGATAAAGCTAGGCGTGTAGAAACTGCCCTCCTTGTAACCATTGAGCTTTTCAAAGACTGCGCCTAAGACGCTAGATTGGATAAGCTCTTTATTGCTGTAAGATTCTTCGCTAGGAGTTTGGGGAGAGATATTTCGGACTTCACTCTCAATATGACAAGAATTAGACTTTTTGCCAAAGTCAAAGGCATTTAAAAAATCAAAAAGATAGACGAGAAAAGCACATTTGCTCCCCGCTTTGTACGTGCTTTGCGTGGATTGGAACACTTCAATTTCTAAAGTATCATCAAGCAGGGCAATATCTAAAATCTCTAACTTTTCATCTTTGATAAACAGCGAGGAATTGAGGTAGGGCAGGAAGTTAAAGCCTCTATCGTTTGTGCGGTTTTGATAGTCTTTTGCCAAAACTTCAAAGAAAAGGTGGCTTAAGTCTTTGAAACTCTTAATTTTTGCGCCACTTAGGAAATTTAGGGCTTTGTCAAACTCATTAAAAGCAAGGAGATTGGCTTCAATGAGTTTGAGAAACAAAATGCGATTAAGCCACAGCAAAATATGGCTCATCACCACTTCAAAATCGCTTGGCTTGTTGTGAGATGCTAATTTTAAAGCGATATGATTTGCAAAGCTTGTATCTTGTGTGCTATCGCATTCAATCGTGATTTTGCTATTTTTTTCATATTCTTTCAATCCTAAAATATGCAGTAGCTCTTTATAGAATCTAGGATTAAGTGCGTTGGCGTCTCTTTGAAATTCATTGTGTAAAAAGTCGCGTTGCAGGAGCTTGTGTGTGAGGTTGAAATGTTTGTCATTGCGTAAATCAAAGGAAGTGTATTTAAGCGCAGAGTTTTCTGCTAAATTCTCTTCTGCCCCCCCCCCATTTAATTGCTTCTCTAAAATCTTTTGTAATTCAGCGTAAAAATCTTGTTGGTTGTCGATGAGAGTGCCTTTTTCATTTAGCCTTTTATAAAGCTTTAAAATTTCTTTATTTTTGTAAAAATGCCTTTCAAATTCTCGTGCGTTAAAGACAAAAAAACGCGTAAAATCTGTGATGATAATATATTTTAAGCTAATGTTTCTCTCTAAGCCTTGCTCATTGCCCTCGCGCTCACGAAAATAATATAAAATGCACTCGTGCAAAGCTTTGCAATTTGGATTATTGGGGCTAAACATTTCGGCTGTATTGCTGGGATTCTTGGCTTCAATGAGGATTTCAACTTGGGAATCTTTAAGCAAAGCCAAGTCAATTTCACTTCTGCCTTGTTGCTTATAAGAGGGTTGAGCGTGGAATCCTAACTCTTTAAGAAAGGGAGCAAGGGCGTTTGACACAATAGCAGGTTCATTTTGCCCTTTATTTTTATCAAAGGATTCTAAATATTGTGCTACTTTTTCTTTAAAGTCCTCTAGCCCTGATGTTTTAGTCTGTGCATAGTCTTTATCAAAAGAGGTGAAAAAGTCCTTTGGTGTGAGAGATTCAAAGCTTAGTGGCATATTTGTCCTTAAAAGTTTAATGCAAATATTTTATCTTAATTTCTCTCTTTTTACCCAAAAGGGAAGTGGAAATTTTAAGGGATAAAGCTAATGAGGATTTTTAAAATCTTTTAGGGCAGATTCTAAATGGGCGAGTTTTTGCAAAAGCTCATTAAAGTCTTGTGAATTATCCAAGTAGTCAAAAAAGATATTTTTTACGCGTTCTAGCTCATTAAATGCTTGGAGTGCTTCAAAACCAAGAGGGGTGAGCTTCGTGCCACCTCCACCTTTGCCTCCATTATTTGATTGCACAAGTGGCATAGGAGAGAGTTTATTCATAATATCCACACTATCCCACGCTGCTTTATAGCTCATATTCATTTCTTTTGCAGCTTTTGATATTGAACCTGTGTTGGCTATACGAGTGAGTAGCTCTGCGCGTCCTACGCCAATGTAACTTTTATTGTCCTTTTCAAACCAAAATCGTGCAAAGACATTCATATACTCCTCCTTAGTATAGAATCACATAGGTTCGCAGTGAGCCGTGTACCCCAAAGACGGTTTGTAGCTCAATATCAGCAGTGCGCGAAGGTCCAGCGATAAAAATCATATTGCTTGGCAATTTCTCGTTTTCACTATGTGATTTAAGAATCTGCACACCCTCATAAAGATTTGAAACAATATCCTGCTTTTTTAAAAGCACAATGCAAGTTCGTGTAATAAGCGAAGAAAGTCGTGGAGAACGAGCGCTAGAGGTGATGCCAATAATGCCAAGATTCGCCACACCACACCGCGCCTGCACGATTGAAGTATCAATACTAAAAAGTGCCTCTCTTGCCTCATCAACGCTTTTTTCATAAGGAATAAGGCTCATAGAATCTGCTAGATTCTTATGCAGTGTTTGAATATTGAGTATGTCTGTAATATCCAAATTATAGAGAATCTTCCGTGCTTGTGCTTCTGTAAGAGTCTTGCATATATCCTGTGCTAGAGTATTTGGGTTAGATTCTATGACAATAGCTTTATTCGCATTTTGTAAGCTAATATATTCTTGCACTTTATCAGAATCTACGCTTTTAATTGGATTGCCATAATGTGAAGATTGACTCTGAAGTGTATTTGCTTGTAATGAGGCTCTGATATTATCCAAAATAGCTTGCTTACTCATAAATCACTCCTTTCATATTTGATACTTTTTTATGGAGATTTCCATTTAATGTAGGGAATGTGCGGTAAGCCACCCAATTTTTGAGTCCGGGTATAAAACCACTAAAGAGCTTTATTAAAGGTAATAGCAAAGGTATATTTACCAATCCCAATAATTTACGCCAAGATTTACCATTACTTGCAGCTTGAGCAAATTGCTTCATCGCATATTCTTCATTTTTGTCCCTTAATGAGTCATCATTGTTTTTGAGATTCTTGCGTCCTTGCCCCACTTTTTCACTGCGTAAATCCCTAATAAGCTCCGCAAGAGGAATCTTCACAGGACATACTTCGGAGCAACGCCCGCAAAGTGAGCAAAGATTAACCATATGCCCAAAATTTTTCATACCAAAAAGCTGTGGAGAAATCACTTCGCCAATGGGTCCGGGATAAGTGCTAAGATAAGCGTGTCCGCCGATTTTATCATATACAGGGCAGTGATTGAGACAAGTGCCGCACCGAATACAAGAGAGAGAGCGATAAAAATGCGCGTCTTTAAGGATAGTGGAGCGATTGTTATCAAGTAGGATAATATGCACCTCTTTTGGTCCATCAAGCTCATCATTTTTACGCGGTGAAGTAATGATATTGTTATAGCAAGTGATAGGCGCACCTGTGGCTGAAGGCACAAGAAGTGTATCAAGGATACAGGCATCTTCAAAGCTCTCAACAATCTTTTCA
The DNA here is from genome assembly GCF_026241255.1 of Helicobacter sp. MIT 21-1697. Taxonomy (NCBI): domain Bacteria; kingdom Pseudomonadati; phylum Campylobacterota; class Epsilonproteobacteria; order Campylobacterales; family Helicobacteraceae; genus Helicobacter; species Helicobacter sp. MIT 21-1697. Next base: position 89,580 of record NZ_JAPHNC010000001.1, read on the forward strand.
ATCCCACAAATAGCAATGTGAATATCACTTGCTGTGGTGCTCATACGCCCATTGCCCTCATTTTCAATAAGCCAAATCGCGCCTTCATTAGCGATGGCAAAATTTACTCCACTTAATCCCATTTTAAACTCTTGAAATTCTTTACGCAAATGCACTCGTGCGATTTCATTGAGTCTTTCTGGTTCAGATTCTAAGTTTGCACCAAGTTTTTGTTGGAATATTTCGCCAATTTGATAGCGGTTTTTATGAATGGCTGGAGCAACAATATGCACAGGTGGTTCATCAATAAGCTGAATAATGAGCTCACCCAAATCTGTTTCAATGGGATTCATACCCTTTTGCTTCAAAAACGCATTCAGATGTGTCTCCTCACTCGCCATAGACTTACCTTTGAGAATCTTAGTGATATTTTTTTCCAACATAAGATTATAAATAATCTCATTTGTTTCTTTGCTATCACGCGCCCAATGCACAACGAATCCATTTTTTGTAGCGTTTTGTTCAAAAAGTTCAAGGAGAGTATCAAGTTGCGAGAGAGTTTTTTGTTTCACTGCTCTTCCTTGTTCGCGCAAAGCCTCCCAATCTGTGTAGCGAGAGGCGATAAGATTCTTACGATTACTCTTAAGTGTGTCCATTACACTTTTAAGATTAGCACGAAGCTGTTTATCATTGAGTTTGGTATGGACGATATGTGTGTGTTCTTGATGGCTCATAATTATGCTCCTAATCCGATTCTTTGGGCTAAGAAATCATAGAGATGAATAGGCTTGATAGCAATATTTTGTTTTTTCATCGCACCGCTTATGTTAAGTAAGCACCCGGCATCTGCTGAAATCACATACTCTACATTTCTTGAGAGAATATCCTCAATTTTTTGGCTTACCATTGCATTTGATACTTCAGGCTCTTTAATGCTAAAAGTTCCGCCAAACCCACAGCATTCTTCCTCTCGCTCTAGCTCAATGAGTTCTACATTTTCTAATGAAGTAATCAATGCCTTTGCACTATCTATGACTTTAGAAGTCCGCAAAGCGTGGCAATTACTATGCCAAGTAACTTTTGTAGGCATACCTTTATCCTTATAAGTAACATTGAGCACTTTATGTAAGTATTCGCCTAAGTCATATACTCTTTTACAAAATTGTTCTACCTTGCCAAATTCACTTCTTCCCTCAAAAAGTGCTAAATAGTCCTCTCTCATCATACCTACACAAGAGCCAGAAGGCACAATAATTGGCTCATCTCCCTCAAAAAGTGCAATATTGTGAAGTGCGACTTTGCGACTTTCCTCGTAATAGCCTGAATTATAGCTTGGTTGCGCACAGCAAGTTTGATCTTTTTTGAAAACGACTTCACACCCCTCTTTTTGTAGCAATTTAATTGCATTCACGCAAGTATCAGCATACGCTACGCTGCCTAGACAAGTTGAGAAAAAAAATACTCGCATAATTGTACTCCTTCTTACTTTATGAGCATTTATGATATAAATAAGGAACTTTAAAAATACATAAAAGTTAAAATTTAGTTATTTTCTTTTGTAAATGTGTAAAAAATTCTCATTAATATAATATAAAAGGCTTTATGTGAAAAATTTACACATCATTTAAAATATACTCTTTAATACAGCATTTTCTTAAGCTTACATTTTTTATGATATGTATCAAGATACACGACAAAAGAGTAGTGTATTTGAGTGCCTCATATTCAAATATAAGGAGTTATTATGGAGACTTGGCAGCAAGTATTTGACCCACTGAATAATATGTGGTTAAGTGCATTGGTGGCGTTTTTGCCTATTGTATGTTTTTTAGCTTGTTTATTGGTTTTGAAGCTTAAAGGCTATCAAGCAGGTTTTATCACGGTGATTGTAGCGACTTTAGTAGCATTTTATGCGTATAAAATGCCTTTTTCTCTTATTGGTGCTTCTTTTGTGCAAGGCTTTGCACAAGGAATGTGGCCTATTGCGTGGATTATCATTGCAGCAATCTTTCTCTATAAGCTTTCGGTGAAATCTGGTGCTTTTGAAGTGATTAAGCAAAGTGTAATGACTATCACGCCCGACCATAGAATCCAAGTGATTTTGATTGGTTTTTGCTTTGGTTCATTTTTAGAGGGAGCGATTGGCTTTGGGGGACCTGTGGCAATTACAGCAGCTTTGCTTGCTGGGCTGGGACTTCGCCCATTATATGCTGCTGGACTTTGTTTGATTGCTAATACCGCTCCTGTGGCATTTGGTGCAGTTGGGATTCCCATTATTGCGATGAGTAACCTTGTAGGAGTGGAACAATATTCTGTTGCAGCGATGGTTGGGCGTATGCTCGTGCCCTTAAGTCTAACAATTCCTTTCTTTATTGTATTCCTAATGGACGGACTAAAGGGTGTTAGAGAAACCTTTCCTGCTGTTTTAGTCGCAGCAGTAAGCTTTACAGCCACACAATTTGTCAGCTCAAATTACCTTGGCGCAGAACTCCCTGATATTGTTTCAGCTGTGGTATCTTTGGTTTGCACCACAGCTTTTTTGAAGTTTTGGTCTCCAACAAATATCTTTAGATTTGATGACTTAAAAGACTTTTCACATCACGAAAAACTTGAACTTAGCAAAGTCTTTAAAGCGTGGCTTCCTTTTATCTTGCTCATTGTCTGTATTATTATTTGGACGCAGCCTTGGTTTAAAGCAGTTTTTGAAGCGAAGAAAATTTTATTTGAAAATCCAGATTTATTCATAAGTGGGGCTATTGCTTTACCTCAAGAGAGTTTCTTTTTTAGCATAAAGCCTATTATTGATAATGCAGGAGCAACAATAGGTTATTATCAAATCGGAGCTTTAAATTATACTCAAGTGAGTATGGCTTTTAACCCTCTTACAAGTGTTATAACTGACTCTAGCGGCAGTCCTGTAAAAATTGATTTGCCTATTAATCTTATCGCACTTCAAGGGGGCACTGCAATTTTGGTAGCTGCTTTTTTAAGCATAGCTTTTTTAAGGATAAAATCAAGTGTTGCTGAAGAGGCACTTGGAGATACATTAAAAGAAATGGCAATCCCTTGTATCACCATCGGGCTTGTTGTTGCCTTTGCCTTTATCTCAAAAAATAGTGGTATGAGTGCGACTTTGGGCATTGCTTTTGCAAAAACAGGTGATTTGTTTGCATTCTTTAGTCCTGTCATTGGGTGGCTTGGTGTGTTTATCACAGGAAGTGATACTAGCTCAAACCTACTCTTTGGTCCGTTGCAACAAGTAACTGCTCAAGAACTTGGTATCAAAGAAACATTATTCCTTGCAGCAAATTCCGTAGGTGGCGTGGTGGGCAAAATGATTTCACCTCAATCTATTGCCATTGCGTGTGCAGCAGTAGGATTAGTAGGTAAAGAATCTGATTTATTTAAATTTACCCTAAAATATTCTGTTGCGTTTATCATTCTCATTGGTATTTGGACAGCTATTATTGCTATGTTTATTCCTTATATTATCCCTGAAGTCGTGTCTCTAGTTAAGTAGTTGTTGCAAACTCAAATCCTCTTTCACTCTTATGAGAGTGGGAGAGGGGCTTAGAATCTTAAACCTTTATTCTCTTAGGTTTTTGTTAGATTCTTAAGCTTTCAATCTGTCCTGTGTAGTAAAAGTATTTTTCAAGCACTAGAAGTGAAATAATGGCTTCGCGTTTGGCATCAAAAAATTGTTTAATATACTCGTGAGCGTTATGGATAATTTCTTTGGCGTCATGTGGGTGCTTGATGAAATATTCTAGCCTTTCTTCTAAATCTTCATAATCATCACGAATTTGTGCATAATGCACATTTGGTATAAGAGTGCCCTCCATAAACCAAGTTTCAAATTTGGGATTTGGCATAATTGCAAGAGAATTAGAGCTCATCACCCATTTGAGATTGCTTGCGACATCATTTCCTTCCAAAGAGAGTAAAAATTTATATGGCAAATGTTTGCTTATATTTATTTTAGGCTTTTGCCATAGATGATGCACTTTTTTACTTCCGGTATGCCCCAAATCACAAAGTGGAGAGTTGAAATGCTTTTCAAAAAATCGTGTGCGGTGAGGCTGATAAATGCCCCCACGATAAAAAAGCTTATTTTGTTTGTTTTCAAAAGCATAGGGGTCATTGATAAATGTGAAATGTCGCACTTTTTCTAAATTAAGCAAGGTAGAATAGCTAAAGGGTGGCTGTTTTTGAGTATTATGCCCCCCCCCCACTACTAATTGCTCACAATGAGATTTATAATAAGCTTTGATTGGACGCGATTTTGTGATAGAGGGCTTGGGGCAGACAAAATTAACATCGCCAAATTCAAAATGTGCTTTAAAATCTTGTGGAAAATAACGTGTCCATTCATAAGTATCAAAAAAATAGACCGTTTTTTTACGCGTAAAACGCACAAAATCTAGTCTTTTTGCTTCATTTTCATTAAGAGCTAGAAGCGTATCAAGTTGGCAATAATAATCCACGCGTGATTTAATATAATCAATATCATCGCGAGATTGGCAATTTGCAAGGAATCTTTCGCGATTTTTGGGCAAAAATATGGCAGGGGTGAGCATACGCAAAATGCCTTTGAGATTATAGAGAAAATAATTATTTTTCACATAAGTTCCTTAAAATACGCAATTGTCTTAGTTAATCCCTCTTTAAGCTCTACATTTGGCTTCCACCCTAGCTCACTTTGAGCAAGGCTAATATCTGGCTGCCGCTGTTTTGGGTCATCTTGTGGGAGCGGGAGAAATACAAGATTTGATTTAGATTCTGTAAGTTCAAGCACATTTTTTGCAAGCTCTAGCATACTAAATTCGCGCGGATTCCCAATATTCACAGGTCCATAGAATCCATCTCTACTATCCATAAGTTTTATCATACCCTCAATCAAATCATCAACATAACAAAAACTTCGTGTCTGATTTCCTTCACCATAAATTGTAATATCCTTTCCCTTGAGTGCTTGAATGATAAAATTACTCACCACGCGTCCGTCATTTGGGTGCATTCTGGGTCCATAGGTATTGAAGATTCTCATTACTTTAATATTTAAATTATGTTGTCTTTGATAATCAAAAAAGAGTGTTTCTGCGCATCGCTTTCCCTCATCATAGCACGCACGAATGCCGATTGGATTGACACTGCCTTTGTAAGATTCTCTTTGTGGGTGGATTTCGGGGTCACCATAAACCTCGCTCGTGCTTGCTTGGAGGATCTTCGCTTTCACCCTTTTTGCAAGTCCTAGCATATTGATTGCTCCCATTACAGAGGTTTTGGTTGTCTGGACTGGGTCAAATTGATAATGGATAGGAGAGGCAGGACAGGCGAGATTATAAATTTCATCAACTTCCACATAGAGTGGAAAGGTTATATCGTGGCGCATAAATTCAAAGCGAGGATTTGAAAGGAGATGTAAAATATTCTGCTTCGTGCCAGTGAAAAGATTATCCACACAAAGCACCTCATCACCACGATTTAAAAGCTTTTCACACAGATGTGAGCCCAAAAATCCCGCTCCCCCTGTAACTAAAATTTTTTTGTTTAGCATTATAATCCTTTATGGTTTGTTTGATTAGGGGATTATACCCAAAATGCCATTAGGTTTTTTCTATAATATCATTTAAATTATCTATTCAATTTAGGTGCAAATTTAGTAAAACAAAATTTTATTATTCTTATTTTATGTGTTTTTTAAGATAAATATGATTATACTTCGCACTTGGGTTTGAGCCCATAAACAACAAATAAGGGAGAACTGATGGCTGTAAAAATTACAGATATTTGTATCGCTTGTGGTTCTTGCATTGATGAATGTCCTGTAAGCGCCATTGTAGATGATGATAATAATCCAACAGGCGAGGGCACTTATTATGTTTATCAGAATAAGTGTGTAGAGTGTGTCGGGCATAATGAGCAACCAGCGTGTGCGAGTGCTTGTCCGACTGATGGTTGCATCGTATGGAGCGAGTTAGGAACTGCTAATCGCGACTATATTGGTGCTGATATGAGAGATGGCACACACCCAGTGATGTCTTAATCTTCATTGTTTATGAATCTCGCATAAATTATTATGTGAGATTCACTTCTATTTTTTTCATTTGTTTCTCCAAAGATTTTTGTTAAAGATTATCAATCATCCTTTTTCATTTAATTTAGATTCTTAAGATAGAATAAATTTCTTTATTTACGCGATGATTAAGGAGGAGTGGCTAATGAAGTCTTTATATTGTATTGGAATGATTGGCATAATGTATTTGATGAGCGGTTGTTTTTCAAATGAGCCTACGCCGCCAAGTGTGCAAAATGAAATAGAAAAAATATGTAACGAAGCGAAATACACGATTACATTGGGGCAAATCAGTGATATTGGACACAATGTGCTTTCAAAGCAAGATTTTAAAGTTATTTTGGATAAAGCTCTTAGGGATTCTGGTTGTTTTGTTATTGAATCTAAATTAAGCAATCCCGAAAAAGGCTATGTGCTCAATATTGAATATGGGCTTGAAGTGAAAGAGAGCAAAAAAGACACAAGCGCTATTAGCACTCAAAGTTCCGCTGCTTTAAAAAGTGAGGTAAGGTTTGTAATGAATAGAACTCATTATACAATCACTCAAAATGCCTCAAGCACTATGAAAATGAGTGGAAAAAAATATCTTGGTATAGGTGAAACGCCACAAGTTACACAAGAGCAAAAAGAGCGTTTGATTCAACGTGCTTTAAAAACAATCTTTACTAATCTCTTAAAAATATAAATTCAGCAAGGAGAAAGAGTGCATATCACAATTATTGGCAGTGGTTATGTTGGGCTTGTAGCAGGAGCGTGTTTCGCTCAAATGGGAAATAATGTCATATGTCTTGATGTAGATTCTAAGAAAATTTCGCGACTTCAAAAAGGAGAGATTCCTATTTATGAGCCCGGTTTGGAATCTTTGGTGCGTGAAAACACTACACTTGGCACACTTTGTTTTACTACCGATAAGAAAGAAGCAATTTCTAATGCACAAGTAATTTTTATCGCAGTTGGAACGCCTATGGGCGATGATGGAAGTGCAGATTTATCTTATGTGCGTGATGTGGCAGTAGATATTGGGACATATATAGAACGTGAATATGTAGTCATAGTAGATAAAAGCACCGTTCCTGTTGGCACTGCAGAGCAGGTGCGAAAACTAATACAATCCACACTTCAAAAACGTCATATTACTTCGGTTAGTTTTGATGTGGTAAGCAATCCAGAATTTCTTAAAGAAGGAGTTGCAATCAAAGATTTTATGAGTCCTGATAGAGTGGTGATTGGCACAGATTCTACAAGGGCATTAGATACAATGAAAACTCTCTATTCTCCTTTTTTACTTAAAAGCGATAGACTTATTTCTATGGGGATAGAATCTGCGGAAATGACAAAATATGCTGCAAACGCTATGCTTGCTACAAAAATCAGCTTTATCAACGAGATGAGTCAAATTTGTGAGCGTGTGGGGGCGAATATTAATGATGTACGATTGGGTATTGGTTCAGATGCACGTATTGGATATAGTTTTATCTATCCGGGTTGTGGTTATGGTGGGAGTTGCTTTCCTAAAGATGTGCGTGCATTAGAAAAAACCGCAAAGGATTTTGGCTATGATGCACAGATTCTAAGCGCAGTTCAACGCGTAAATAATGCGCAAAAAATGCTTTTGGTAGAAAAAATCGTGCGTCATTTTGGGCAAGATTTATCAGGGCTTAGTTTTGCATTATGGGGGCTTAGTTTTAAGCCAGAAACTGATGATATGCGTGAAGCAAGTTCTTTGGTGCTTATAGAAGAGTTAAGCAAAAAGGGGGCAAAGATTAAAGCTTATGATCCAAAGGCTTATGAACAGGCGCGATTCTATCTCAAAGACTATATGCAATCTATTAGCTTAGAGGCGAGCAAATATGAGGCATTAAAGGATTGCGCAGCACTTGTGATTGTAACAGAATGGCGTGAGTTTAGAAGTCCAGATTTTGATGAAATTGCAAAACTTCTTGTAAATCCTATTATTTTTGATGGACGAAATATTTATCAACATCTTGATATGGAATCTAAAGGCTTTGAGTATTACCAAATTGGTGTAAAGCATAATAATAACTAAAAAGCTTTCTCTGTAATTCTGTAATAATATTGATTTTTTTGTGTTGATGCCGATTATGTTTTGCTAGAACTATAAGGAACATAAAATGTTAAAATATATTGTTATTTACATAAGTTTAATAGGTTTAATGTATAGTGCAGAACTTGAAGTTCGCATTACAACTACGGAAACTGCCGGTGAAGTAAAGCAAAGACGCGTAACTTATATTAAGGGCACAGAAATTAAGCACGGGCGGGAATCTTGGTATGATCAAACAGGACATTTGTTACACCAAATGCATTTTATTAATGGGCGCAAGGAAGGGCGTGAGATAAAATATTCCCACGATGGTGAAGTTATTTATGATGCAAACTATAAAAATAATAAACTTGAAGGTTTAGCGCAAGAGTTTTATCCTCAAAATATACTTAAATCAGAGATTACTTATTTGGAGGGTAAAATTATTGGCAAAGCCAAATGGTATCATAGTAATGGCACTCTTGCTAAGGAAGCGGATTATAATAATGGTTTGCTTGATGGCAAAGTGATAGAATATTATGATAATGGCAAGGTTGAACGACAATATACCTATAAACAAGGCAAGGTTGAAGGCATTAGTCGTGGATTTTTTAAAAATGGTAAGATTCAAGAAATCGTCAATTATCGTGATGGGCTAAAAAATGGTGATATGAAGCAATATGATAAAAATGGTATTGTGCGTGAGGAAGCGAGCTTTAATAATGATCAAAAGACTGGACGTGAGCGAACTTATGATGAAAATGGTATTGTAAAAGTAGAACGTCTTTATGGCACAGGAGTGCCTAAAAAAGTAGAAGTAAGTTGGTTTTATCCTAGTGGAAAACCTAAAATACAAATGCTTTACGAAGAAAATCAAGCCATTTGGCAAAAAGAATACAATGAGCTTGGTGAGGTTATATCTAAGCTTGATTGCAAGGCGCAAAATTGCATATCGGGTTTGAGTGAAAATATAGGAAAGTAGAAAAATAGTAGAGCAGGGTATTAAAGCAGGGGCGCAAGTTTGTGTTTAAAAGGTGTAAAATCTGTAATGATATGACCCCCTTCACTCATTATAATGCGTGCATAATGCTGCCAATAGGCTTTTGAAACTTGCGCATCAATGAGTTCATCATTAAGCGAAAGGCATACAATACATTGAATCTGCTTCGCCAAAGGCATACGCAAGGAATGCGCATACGAAGCCCACGAATCATAAGTAAGTGTAAAATTTTGATGTGTCGTAGTGTTGAGTTGAGGTTGATTGATATATTTTTTAAGTTGCGCTAAGGGTTCAAGGACTGGATTAAACAAAATAAGCGTATGAGGTGTAGGGATATTGAGAGTGGGCGCAAATAGTGTCAGTTGCCATAAGTAAAATGCTCCCAAAGAGTTACCAATAAAACCAAAGGGCGCATTAGATTCTATAAGATTTTGCAATTGACTTTTGCAGCTATACAGATTTGTATAAAAATCTGCACCATTATCATAAACAAGCTGTAATGGTGTAATATCTAAACCACAACAAAGTCGCTTATAAGCTTGGCAATCCTTGCTTGAATGGAATCCGTGAGAATAAAAATACTGCAAGTTCATTACTCAATGCAGAGATCTTTTGGCAAAGGCGAAGTAAATTCATAACCTAAAAGTGCGATTTTATGAGCGTGAAGCATAAGACGTTTTGCTTCATCATCTTTGCCATAGATTCTATCACCAAGTATAGGGTGATTGATGCTTTGGCAATGCACGCGTATTTGATGTGTGCGCCCTGTTTTGATAATGGCTTTAAGCAAGGTTTTTTTACCCATTATACTCAAAGGAGTAAGGAGGGTGCGCGCGCTTAGTCCTTTTTTATCAATGCGTGATTTTGCAAAGCCTCTTTTTGTTGTAGAAATCGCTTTGTTAATTTCTATGGAATCTGCTAGGATTCCATGCACGAGACAAACATATTCTTTATATACTTCTTGTTGTTTGAAAGCTTCTTTTGCTTTAGTATGAAAGGCACTTCCTTCTTTAATGAGCAAGATAACACCACTTGTTTCTCTATCAAGCCTATGGAGCAAATGCCAACCTTCAAACATATTGCTTAAATCATAAGATTCTATAAATGGTGGTTTTTCAAGTGCAAGGATATGTTCATCAGTAAAAAGTATTTTGGGCTTTTTGGGTTTGAGAATCTCAAAGGTAGTGTGGATTGGGATTTCAAGCCGTGCAATATTTATTTTTTTGCCCGAAGCAAAGACAAGTCCTTTATCAATAAGAGCTTTAGCCTGATTATGAGAGATATTGTGAGTGTGAGCAAGGACTTTGTAAGCCTTATCTTTCATCGATATATCTTTTGCACAAGGGTAGTGAGTTTGTCTTGAGAATTCGTTTTGATAGCACTTTTGGGCAGGGATTCCCACCTAAGAAGAGTGTCTTTTAAACTTTGTGGGGGTATAAGCACATAATGTTCTATTTCTTCAAAAAGTGCGTATTGATTAAAAATATGCTCCCCACTTATAAGTTTTGTATGAAAAAAGGCGGGCTCAAGCGGATTGTGTCCTCCTATTTTAGCAAAACCTCCACCAAGTATGACAACATCACTTATTGCATAGAGATTATTGAGTTCTCCAAGTGTATCAATAATGATTACATCTGCATTGTTTGTATCTAAATGTGTTTGTGAGAAAAGTGCGGTATGTGCAAAAGTGCGCAGACTTAATTCATATACTTCCTTAAAACGTTCTGGGTGGCGCGGTGCGAGGAGCAAGAGCATAGAGTTTGTAGAAGATTTTTGAGCATCTTTAAGAGCCTTAAAGGCTTCAAGGATAAGCTTTTCTTCACCTCTATGTGTGCTTGCACCAATAAACACAACAGAAGAAGGTTTGGCATAATGTGTGCTAAGTGAGGGAGTATTGAGTGTTTTAAGATTGCCAAAAACTTCAACATTATGTGCGCCTAAATGCTCTAAGCGTTCTTTATCAATCTGACTTTGGGCGAGCACTTCATCAATAAGAGCAAAGATGCCTTGATAAAACCACGCAAAACGTTGATAGTTTTTATGTGAGCGACTGGAAATACGCGCATTAATAAGCAAAGTGTGTGCATTATGGGATTTGGCAAGATAAAAGAGCATTTGCCACATTTCAGCTTCTGTAACCACTAGAGTTTTAAGTTGGCGGCAAGATTTGCTCCATAAGGGCAAAAATATTTCAAAAGGCAAATAACGCACGACAATACGAGCTTGTGTGCCCAGTGAATCTGTGGAATGTGTTTGATATAAACGTTTTGCTTCTTTAAAGCCTGTATGTGTAATAGTTGTAATAAGAATAGTGCAAGGCATAGCTTTTGATGCGTTAATAAGGGGTTCAAGAGATTTTATTTCACCAAAAGAACACGCGTGAAACCAATATTGTGGCTCACAATTAAGTGATGAGTAAAAAAAACGCGCTGGAATAGATTGGCGATGTTTTGTGCGGAATATGTTTATGATTAAAATCGGTAATGCTATAAGATAAAGCATTACACAAAGACAATAATAAATAAAAGGAAAGTGCGGAGATTTATCTTTATCTGAAATATCTTTTATAGAATCTGGTTTGTCCATTTCAATGCCTTAAAACACTCCTAGATTCTATGCTTTAGATTTTTTCTTGCTTTGAGATTTTTCTTCATCAGCACTTGAAGATGTTTGAGTATTGTCTGAAGAAGGATTTGCATAGAGAATCCTTCCACAATGAGGGCAGTTAATAATATCGTTGCCTTTAAGAATCTCGCTATAAATAGTGTCATTAAGCTTAATAAAGCAACCACCACAGGCTTGTTTAAAAACACAAACCACGCTTGTATTTCCTGCCCAACGTCTAATTTTGGCATAAAAACTTGTGATTTTGCTATCCATTTGTGCCACAAGTGCCTGTTTTTTATCAAATAATTCTTGTTGCGCCTTTTTAATTTCTTGGACTTGGCTTTGTGTTTGTTCTTCAAGTGTTTTAATAAGGGATTTAAGCTCTTCAAGTTTTGGTTCATAGGCTTTCTTTTCTTCTTCTTTAGCCTTTTTAAGCGCTTCAAGTCGCTCAATTTCACTATTTGAATGAGTCATATTTTCCTTAGCAATATCAGATTCTACATCAAGGGCGCGCATTTCTTTTTCCGTTTTGATTTCTTTTTGTTTTTTACTGATTTGCTCAAGCTTTGAAGAAGCATCTTGAATATTGCGGTCGTGATGAGAAATTTCAAGCTCAATACTAGAAGAATCGCGGTTGAGCTTTTCTATATTTTTTAAAATTTGTTCTTGCTGTTTGATTTGCTCATCAAGTTTAGAACGTGCTTGGGAAATTTCGGGCTCTAAGTCATCAATTTGTTTATCAAAATTTGCCACTTCTATAAGTTCTTTCAAATGCTTATTCATCGGGATTTCCTTTTTGGTTAGGTGATTTTAGAATCTATTGATGCTTAGCTTGGCAAAAATAGAATGGATTTTTACAATCCATAATTATAGCGTTATATCCTACATTTTGCAAAATAGAATCAAAAATTTCTACAAAATATTTTTCACTCTCATAATGCCCTATGTCAATAAGGCTTATACCCATACTTTTAGCACTCATCGCATCGTGATGCCTAATATCGCCTGTAATAAAGCATATATTCGGGCTAGGTTGGATTTGGTAAAGAAGTGAGCAACCACTTCCACATACAACATAGGCTTTTGTGATACAATCATTTGTAAGTGGTGCTTGAGATTCTTTATGAAGAAGCGTTATGTCATCACCTTGCACTATGCTCACGCTAGGTGCATTAAGTTTTTTGCATACATCTTGAGCTAAGTTATGAAGCGATATAGGTGGAATGTCCCCACTCATTAAAAGCCCATTTTCACTTGGCATAAAATGATGCCATTGCAAAACTTGATGCGTGAGGTAAGCATTGAGGTGCGATTTATCAAAGTTTGTGTGGAGACTAATGAGTGAGCAATTTTTACGAATAAGAATGGCAGCGATATTATGAGGATATATATCTGTTATCATCTGTGAGGTGGGATTAAAAAACAAAGGGTGATGCGTGATAAGAAGGGTATTTGGCTTTAATGAAAGTGCAATAGCGAGATTTACTTCAAGACACAGCACAATACCTGTATATTCATTATGAAGACTACCGAGATTTAAGCCGCTTTTGTCCCACGATTCTTGTGTATCAAAAGGCGAGAGAGTATTGCATAGCTCATAAACCTCTCCCACCTTTGTGCTTTTTTGGTGCGTATTGCGCTGCATAAGAATCCTTTTATGAAAATATTAAAATTATAAAACAAAAGGAGTATCTTGATATACAGAAAAATTAAGCCAATTTGAAAAAAGCACGCTTGCACTTGATTTCCAAGAAAGCACGGGTTCTCCTTTGTCATTAAAATAATGAAGTGGCTGCGCAATTTCTAAGCCTTTTTGCTTGTCGCGTTCATATTCAAGTAAAAGCGTATTTTTGGCATATTCTGGGTGTCCAAGTATAAAAAAGTCTTTATCATCTTTAAGTGCGCAAATGCCGCAAACATCACTTTCAAGTAAGATTTTGAGTTGTGATTTTCTCACCTTTTGTTCATCAATGCCTGAATGCCTAGAATGAGGGATTCTTACTATTTCATCTAAACCACTAAGGAGTAAATCATTTTCTACAATATTGTGTGCAAAGATACCAAAGACTTTATGTGGCAATGAAATTTTAGGAATGTGATGAAAATGATACAAACTCGCCATTGCTCCCCAGCATAAATAAAGTGTGCTTGTGCAATGTTTTTTGAGATAATCCATAATTGTAGAGATTTCATTCCAATATGCTACTTCCTCAAAGGCTAAATGCTCAATAGGCGCTCCTGTAACAATCGCTCCATCAAAATTGCGCCCTTTGATTTCGCTAAAATTGACATAAAAACGTTCTAAATGACTTTTGGGTGTATTTGTGCCTACATAACTTGATGTAGAAAGAAGAGTAATATTTATCTGTAAAGGAGAGTTAGCCAAAAGGGAGAGAATCTGGTTTTCTGTTTCTATTTTTGTTGGCATAAGATTAATGATAAGCACTTCTAATGCCCTAATGTCTTGATGTTTTGCTCTTTTTGAATCCATAATAAAAGCGTTTTGATTGAGGACTTTATAAGCAGGAATATCTTCTGGGATAATGAGCGGCATAGTTTTTCCTTATTTCTCTAAAGCTTTTTTTAAATCTTGTATTAAATCATCTGCAGATTCTAAACCAATGCTAAGACGTATAGTGCAAGGCGTAATACCCGCGCTTAGGAGCTCATCTGTGCTCAGTTGCGAATGTGTTGTAGAAGCGGGGTGAATGATAAGTGATTTTGAATCCCCAATATTCACTACAACTGCAAAAATTTCTGTGGCATTGCAAATCTTTTGTGCCTCTTCAAAACTTTGTGCTTCAAAGCTAATAAGTCCGCTTGCTTGAGAATCTTTATAATATTTTTGAAGCAACCCATTGTAGGGATTGTTTTTTAGCCCAGCATAAGCTACACTTTTCACTTTAGGGTGAGATTGTAAAAATTCCGCGATTTTGAGGGCATTTTGACTATGTTTTTGAATGCGTAATTCTAAAGTTTCTAAGCCTTGCAGGATAATCCACGATGCTTGTGGAGAAAGAGTAGCACCAATATTTCTAAGCCATTCTGTGATAAGTCTAATACTAAAGCAAGGTAGCGGAAGATTCGCGTATATTAATCCGTGATAGCTTGCATCTGGCGTATTGAATGCTTCATAGCGTGGATTATCCTTAATTAGTTCATTTAATCCATATCGTTCAATAATTGCCCCACCAAGCGCACTTCCTTGCCCATTAATATATTTGCTTAGGCTATATACGCTAATATCTACGCCATAATCAAAGGGTTTATGCAAAAATGCAGTGGCAATGGTATTATCACAAATGCTAATAATTTTATGTTTTTTAGCAATAGCAGTGATTTTCTCTGTATCGGCAATAGAAATTTGCGGATTTGAAATGCTTTCAAAAAAAATCGCCTTTGTTTTATCATCAATCGCAGATTCTAAAGAAGATTCTATGTTGTCAATATCAAACACCTTTGTTTGTATGCCAAATCGTTTGAGTGTATGCACAAAGAGCGTTTGTGTGCCACCATAAATTTTATTAGAAAATACAATATTATCGCCTTCTTGCGCACAATTAACAATCGCATAAAAAATCGCGGCACTTCCACTTGAAGTAGGCACACCAAACACACCTCCTTCAACAGCTGCAAGTCGCGCACCAAGCACATCTGTCGTGGGATTTGTAAGACGCGTATAAATATTGCCAAGCTCCTTTAAGCCAAATCGTGCAGCAGCTTGTTCTAAGCTCTCAAAACTATAAGCCGTGTTTTGATAAATTGGCACACTGATGGTGCGCTGTGTGTCATAAGTATAGCCTGCGTGGAGCGCAAGTGTGTCTTGCGAAAGATTGTGATGAGAGAGATTTGCCATAATCATACCTCGTTGCGTTTTTATGAGTTCTAAAGTGAATAATATCACAAAAAAATAAGATTACAATATGTAATATATAAAAATATGTCAAAAATGAGAAAGTGTTACTTTTTTTATTTTTTTGCAGATACAAAGTCTATACGGGCAATTTTGAAGAGTAAAAATGATTTGACAATTTTTGTTACAATGTGCTTATTTTATGGAATCTCTATGAGCTAATTTTAAGGAGCAAATATTGAGAGCAATTACATTTTTTTGGCTTGTATTTGGTGTAAGTGCGTATGCAATGTATTATGTGTATGCTGCATATTTAATGGACATACTCATTGCTCTTTTGTTGTGTATTGCTACCTATGGATTGCATAATATTCTTTCAAAATATATTAAATATCCCATAATATGTGCTTTTGTCAGTGTGGGTATTTTAGTTTTGCTCTTTTTTGTGCCATTATTTTCATTGATGAAAACGCTTATAGCCTCTGTATCCGAACTCAATCCAACTGATTTTAGTGCATTTGTTGAAGGCAGTAAGGCACAGATTCTTTCACTCTTTAGCTCATTCCCTGAAATAGAAAGCAGATTGCGTGATGTGTTAGGCAGTATCTCTGCTCCATCAATTTTAAGTTATGCGTTTAACTTTAGCTCTCAACTTGGCAAATCAAGTTTGGGATTTATCATTGATACAGGCTTTATCGTTGTATTTTTGTATTTTTATTTTCTTTATGGCAAACAAGCCTATGAGTATATTATTGAACTTATTCCTTTTGAAAATATTCAAATTGCAAATGTGCTTGATGAGGTAACAAATGTCATTAAAGTGGTTTTTTATACTTCACTCTTAAACATTGTGCTTCAGGGCTTTGCTTTTGGCGTATTGATTATGTTTTTTGGCTATGATGGAGTATTTTTTGGTATGCTTTATGGGCTTGCATCAATCGTTCCCATAGTAGGTGGAGGGCTTGTATGGTTACCATTAGCAGGATATGAATTTTATCTTGGCAATACGCGTAATGCACTTATTATTGCGCTTTATGCTCTGATTGTCTGTGCGGTGTTGATTGATAATATTATCAAGCCTATTTTGATTGGAATTATTAATAAAAAAGTGCTCAAGACTTCTGTAAAAATCAATGAACTCCTTATTTTCTTTGCCATTCTTGCAGGGCTTACAAGTTTTGGGTTTTGGGGGATTATACTTGGACCAGCGGTTACAGCACTTTTTATTTCATTGCTTAGAATCTATCGCAAACAAACAGCTAAAGAATCCCTCACGCCTCATCACCAAGATAAAATTGGCTTGTAGATTCGCTTTTAGCAAAAGCGAAGTTGCTCATATTCTGTGGGGATAAAATAATCTTGTGCTTTGAGTATATGCGGATAAAATCCTGCCTTATAGCCTAATTCAAAGAGTTTATCTACCGCCTTTATTTCATTCTCGTTCATAGAGATTGAATCTTGATTTGCATAAAGATTCAAATAAGTATCAAGCTCTTTGGCATTGACGCGGATAATGCCTCTTTCAAGGAGCATTTCACTTAAAATTTTTTTATTATTTACAGCGATATTTACAGCTTTTGTGAGTATTTTTTCACATTCTATGGCAGTAGTAAGTGGAAGAGAGCGGCGTAATGCCATACCTCCAAGTGGTAGAGGCAAATTATCAGCACTTAATTCCTGCCAAATATCCCATAATTCTGCCTCTACCTCTAAGCCTTTATCAAAATTTAAAATTGATTCGTGAATAAGCACCCCCGCATCAACCTCTCCACTAAGCACGCTTTGCTCTATATCAAGGAAGTTTTTATAAATAATGCGTGCGTGTGGATATGCAATGCGAAAAATCATTGCATTTGTTGTGTGTTCTCCGCTTAGAGCTACTTTGAAATGTTTTTTGCATATTTTACCTTTTTTTTTGATAAGTTTTGGTCCATATCCATTGCCAAAGCTCACACCTGTGCGTAGAAGCGCATAATTTTGTGCAATAAGGGGATAGAGAGCAAAAGAAATGGCGCTAATATCATATTTCCCTTGTAATGTATCCACATTAAGCGTTTGAATATCCTTAGCTGTGTTGTTAAAGCGTAAGTTTGTAGAATCTACCCACCCAAAAACAATAGCATAATACATAAACAAATCGTCTGCATCAGGGCTATGTGCGACACTTATCATAGCTACTCCTTGTTTTTAAACAAAATTATAAGGAGAATTTAGTCAAACTTAGATAAAATACTTGTGTTTTGTTTGTAATTTATACAAAGGACAATTATGATAGATGAAAAGAAGCAAAAAGCAATTGAGCTTGCTTTGAAGCAAATTGATAAAGCATTTGGCAAAGGTGCTTTAGTGCGTTTAGGTGATAAGCAAGTTGAAAAAATTGATAGTATTTCCACAGGCTCACTTGGGCTTGATATGGCACTTGGTATTGGTGGTGTGCCCAAAGGGAGGATTATTGAAATTTATGGTCCAGAATCTAGTGGTAAAACAACGCTTAGCCTACAAATTGTAGCAGAATGCCAAAGAAATGGAGGAATTTGCGCATTTATTGATGCTGAACACGCTCTTGATGTGTATTATGCTAAGCGTTTGGGCGTGGATACAGAGAATATTCTTGTATCTCAACCTGACACTGGTGAGCAAGCTCTTGAGATTTTAGAAACTCTTACGCGCAGTGGTGCGGTGGATTTGATAGTGATAGATTCAGTAGCTGCACTTACGCCTAAAGCAGAGATTGAAGGTGATATGGGAGACCAGCACGTAGGGCTTCAAGCGCGACTTATGAGTCACGCATTGCGTAAAATTACAGGTGTGCTTCATAAGATGAATGCAACCTTAATTTTTATTAACCAGATTCGTATGAAAATTGGCACAATGGGTTATGGTAGCCCTGAAACAACCACAGGTGGAAATGCACTTAAATTTTATGCAAGTGTACGTATTGATGTGCGCCGTATTGCCACACTCAAACAAAATGACCAGCAAATTGGTAATCGCACAAAAGCAAAAGTGGTAAAAAATAAAGTCGCTCCACCTTTTCGCGAAGCAGAATTTGATATTATGTTTGGCGAGGGGATTAGTAAGGAGGGTGAGATTATTGATTATGGTATCAAGCTTGATATTATTGACAAAAGTGGTGCGTGGTTAAGCTATAATGATAAAAAGCTTGGACAAGGGCGCGAGAATGCTAAAATTGTTTTGAAAGAAAACAAAGCTCTTGCTGATGAGATTACGGCTAAAATTAAAGAGCAAATTGGTTCAAAAGACGAGATTTTGCCTTTGCCTGATGAACCAGAAACCGATGAGTAGATTCTATATAATGAGGGGTTGTAGTGGATAAGCTCAAACAAGATACTTTGGCAATACTTAATAAGCGTTTAAATGAGTATATAGAAGCGGAGCAAAAATATAAGGAAAGTTATGAGATAAAAAAGGATTTAGAATCTCTCAAACTGATGCGTGTTACCTTATCTTTTATGGCAGAAATTATCAGAGAGGCAATTGTTGAGACAATCTCTTCTCCAGAAGATAGGTTAGATAAAGTATAATTTAATTTAAGGAGTTAAAGATATGGTTTATATTGAAGCAATTGATGCACAAGAAGTAATGGATAGTCGTGGGAATCCAACAATTAGGGCAGCAGTAAGGTTGAGTGATGGCACAAGAGCAGCAGCTATTGTGCCAAGTGGTGCAAGCACAGGCAAAAGAGAAGCCCTTGAATTGCGTGATGGTGATAAAGAACGTTATCTTGGCAAAGGTGTGCTCAAGGCTTGTGCAAATATTAAAACCGAAATTGCTGCACAGCTTGATGGGGTATCACCCTATGATCAAAGTAAAATTGATTTGATTTTAAAGAAAATTGATGGCACAGAAAATTATTCAGAACTTGGAGCAAATGCGACTTTGGGCGTGAGTATGGCTATTGCTCGTGCAAGTGCGCAATCTTTGAGATTGCCTCTTTATCGTTATTTAGGTGGAAGTAATGCACTTACACTCCCAACACCTATGCTTAATATCATTAATGGTGGTTCTCACGCAGATAACACTGTGGATTTTCAAGAGTATATGATTATGCCCTTAGGTTTTGATACTTTTGCCGAGAGTTTGCGTGCATCAGCTGAAATTTATCATCATCTTAAAGCAATCCTCAAAGGAAACGGACATATTACAAGCATTGGTGATGAGGGTGGATTCGCTCCTAATTTAAAAAACAATGAAGAACCCATAGAAATTATTTTAAAGGCTATTGAACAAGCTGGCTATAAGCCGCTTGATGAAATTGCTATTGCGCTAGATGTGGCAAGTAGCGAGCTTGTAGATGAGAATGGTATGTATCATTTAGCAGGAGAGGGTAAAGTGCTTGATAGTGCGGGTATGATTGCATATTATGAGAATCTTGTAGCAAAATACCCTATTGTTTCTATTGAAGATGGCTTAAGTGAAGATGATTGGGAGGGGTGGAAACTTTTAACACAAAAGCTAGGTGATAAGATTCAGCTTGTGGGCGATGATTTGTTTGTTACAAATAAAAAAATTCTTCAAGAAGGTATTGAGAAAAATATAGCTAATGCGATTTTGATTAAACCTAATCAAATTGGTAGCGTGAGCGAAACGATGCAATCTGTGCGCCTTGCTCAACGCAATAACTATAAATGTATAATGAGTCATCGTAGTGGAGAAAGTGAGGATACATTTATTGCAGATTTTGCTGTGGCGCTTAATACAGGCGAGATTAAAACGGGTTCAACCGCAAGAAGTGAGCGGATTGCAAAATATAATCGTTTGCTTGAAATTGAGCGAGAGATTAGTGATGCGGAATATATTGGGAAAACACTTTTTAAACATTAGGTAAGCAGTGTAGAGATGAGTTCGCAAACCCAAGAGCTATTAGAAAAACCTTCAAGATTGTGGCATTTTTTTTATGTCAATCGTGTATGGCTGATTGTTTTTGGGTCATTATTGGCAATAGGACTCTATTTGGGGTATTTGCTTTTTGGTAGTAATTCTGTGGAGGTGCTTTTACGATTACAGGCGCAAAAAAAGCATCTTTTACAAGAAGCACAGGTCATTGAAGCTCAAAATGCGCACTTGCAAAAGCAAATTTTTGAATTAAAGGAGCTAAAGCCTTGAAAAAGAAAATATTAGTTTGGGTATTGTTATCTGTATGGTTGTGTGTAAATACATTAGGAGCAAGAGAGAATCCTTTTAAATCTGTTATTACGCCAAAACTTGAAGAACATCAAGCACCAAGCATACATCAAGACCCTCTTTCAAGTGTAGAATTTGTGTTGCCAAGCACAGCTAGAGTGTTAAAAAGTGTGCAAGTAACTTATCAGAATCTTGATGGTTCAATTGAAAGCAAAACTATTCAGCTTGATGAGAGCGTAGATTGGCATTATCCTTTACTCATTGCACAAAAGGCTCAAGGTGCTACATATAATGCAGAGAATCGCTTTAAACTCGGTGAATTTGAGCTTATTATTAACAAGAGCAGTCTTTTTATTGCTACACGAAAAAAATTGTTGCGTGATTTTATTTTGCCTAAACCATATCGGCTTATGCTTGATATTGAAGGTGTAAAAAGTAATGAAAGTCAAAAGATTAAAATTGGTAAAAAATATTTTAGTGATGCAGAGATTTCAACACACGAAGGATTCTATAGAATCTCTATCGGATTTGATGGGCGTTATAAGCCTGTCATTACTCCTCAACGCGATGGTTTTGTGATTGCTTTGGAGTAGGCGTGGAAAATATAGTTTTAATTGGTTTTATGGGAAGTGGCAAAACAACCATAGGGAGAGAAATTGCATTGCTTGGCGGACGCTTTTTGCTTGATACTGACCAAATTATAGAACAAAATATGGGAAAGAGTATAAGAGAAATTTTTGAATCAGTAGGTGAGAGTGGTTTTAGACGCATAGAATCCCAACTTATTTTATGGCTTTCTGCTAATGTTAAAAATGCTGTAATTGCTACTGGAGGAGGTATGCCTATTTATAACGATGTGAGTTATTTAGGTAAAGTATTTTGGCTTGATATGGGTTTTGAAAGCATTTTGAAGCGATTAAATGCCAAAGAACAAGAAAAGCGTCCGCTTATGGGTGATGTTTCAAAAGTGAGGCAGCTTTATGATGAACGTAAGAGTATGTATAAAAACCAATCCAAATATATTATCAGCGGAGATGCTTCTGCAAAGGAAATCGCGCGTAGAATTGTAGAATGCGTAGATAAAGAGGTGCAGTAGTTGGTTTAAGGTAATTTTGCTATGATATGCCACTTCATTTATAAGGTTTAGCTATGGAATTTATTAATCTTAAAGCGCAGTATGAGCAGCAAAAAAGTGAAATTGATAATGCAATACAAGATGTGTTACATTCTTCGCAGTTTATTATGGGCAAAGCTGTTGAGGAGCTAGAATCGCACCTTTCTTCGTATGTAGGTGCTAAAAATGCTATTGCGTGCAGTAGCGGAACAGATGCTTTAATTTTAGCTTTAATGGCACTTGATATAAAAAATGGTGATGAAGTCATTACTTCGCCATTTAGTTTTATTGCAAGCGTGGAAGCAATTATGCTTCTTGGTGCAAAGCCAATATTTGTGGATATTGATGAGAAGACTTATAATCTTGATAGCACAAAGCTTGAGAATGCTATCACAAAGCATACAAAAGCGATTATTCCTGTCGCGATTTTTGGGCAAATGGCAGATATGCAAGCTATAAATGCTATTGCATTAAAGCATAATATCCCTGTCATTGAAGATGCAGCCCAAAGCTTTGGGGCAACTCAAAGATACAATGATAAGATTTTGAAATCTTGCAATGCGAGTATGTTTGCCACTACTAGCTTTTTTCCAAGTAAGCCATTAGGGTGTTATGGCGATGGAGGAGCAGTTTTTACAAATGATGAGAAATTTGCACAAAAAATACGTTATTTGCTCAATCACGGGCAGACAAAACGTTATGAGCATAGCTTTATTGGATTAAATGCGAGGCTTGATGCACTTCAAGCAGCAATTCTTAATGTAAAAATAAAATATTTAGATTCTGAAATTGCCAAGCGCCAAGAAATCGCGCGAATTTATGATGAGAATCTTCGCAATGTTATCATTCCTTTTATTCAAAAGGGCAATGTGAGTGCGTATGCACAATATTCAATTCGCACAAAAAATCGCGCACAACTGATAGAAAAGCTCACAAAAGCGCATATTCCCTATGCAGTGCATTATCCGATTGCTTTGCATTTACAAGAAGTTGTACGCAAGGTTTATGGGTATAAAAAGGGTGATTTTCCCATAAGTGAAGTGGTATGTGATGAGATACTTTCTTTGCCTTTTAGCCCATTTTTGAGCGCTAAGGAGCAAGATCAAGTGATAAAGGCTGTAAATGGATAAACCTATCAGAATAGCGCTTTTTGGCATAGGCAAAATGGGGCAAAATCACCTTAGAATCTTAAGTATGCTTAAAGATGTAGAAATTGCATTTTTGTATGATACAAACGAAGAACTTTCATCGGTGATGAGTGAGCGTTTTGGAGTGAAAATACTCAAAGATATTGATGAGGATTTAAAAAGCTGCGATGGCGCAATTATCGTAACGCCTACTTTTACACACTTTGATTATATTAATAAAGTAAGTGATTATGTTAAAAATATTTTTGTAGAAAAGCCATTGACAAACACTTTAGAATCTACCCAAATCATTCTCACACTCGCAAAGGAAAAATCGCTTAACATTCAAGTAGGTTTCATTGAACGCTATAATCCTGCTGTGGCTACTTTGAAAAATATTCTTACGCACAATACTCATAAAATTATTAATATTGATTTTATCCGCACGAATAAAATGAGTTCGCGTATTACAGATTGCGATGTGGTGATTGATTTGATGATTCACGATATTGATTTGGCACTTAATTTTAATGGTGATGTGCGTGATATTTATGCACACGGAGTCGTGATGAATGATATGATAGAATATGCAAGAGCGTGTATTATTCATACAAATGGTTCATTTTCTAATATTGTAGCAAGTCGCATTACCGAGAAACGCAGACGTCAAATTAGCATAACAACTGATAGTGAATATATTGATTGCAATTTGCTAAGAAAAGAGGTTTTTGTAGATAAGCAGAGCGTAGAGCAAAGACTTGATAATGTTTCTATTAGTGCCAATACTGAAACTATTGAGGTAAGGGGACAAGAATCACTTTTGTCAGAACTCATTGATTTTGTGAATCTATGCAAAAATATATCTCCACAAGCAAAATCAAATCGTCCCAATCAAAACGATGGTATGAAAGCTATGCAAATTGCACATCAGATTCAAGATATTATCCATAGCGCTAATAAGTAATCTACACCCCAAATTTGCGCACAACGATTCTAAAAAGTGGCGGCAAAAGAAGAAGAGTAAGCATTGATGAGGTTACAAGCCCACCTAGCACTACAATAGCAAGGGGTTTTTGCACTTCACTGCCTACACCTGTGGATAAAAGCATAGGGATAAGCCCAAGCCCAGCGATAAATGCTGTCATTAGCACCGGGCGCAGACGTCTTTTTGCTCCAATAACAATTGTATCGTCAATACTATATCCCTCTTTAAGGAGGTGTAAGAAATATCCTACCATTACTACGCCATTAAGAACAGCGATTCCAAAAAGTGCGATAAATCCCACAGATGCAGGCACAGAAATATATTCACCCGATAAGAAAAGTGAGATGAATCCACCTGTAACAGCAAAGGGAATGTTGAGTAAAATAAGCAAGGAGAGAGAAATAGACTTAAAGGTAAAAAAGAGGATAAAAAAGATAGCAAGAATACTCAAGGGAATAACGGTGGAGAGGCGTTTATTTGCACGTTGTTGATTCTCAAATTGTCCTCCATAAGTGATAGAATATCCCTCCGGTAATTGCACTTGTGCATTGATTTTTTGTTTTGCTTCTTCAACAAAACCACCCAAATCACGTCCTATTACATTGCTTCGCACGACACTATAACGCCTACCCTGTTCCCTTTGAATCTGCACAGGTCCATCAATTTCTTCAATATCAGCTATTGAGCTAATGGGCACAGAATTACCATCAGGAGAGCTCATTTGTAAGCTTTTGAGCTTGGTAATATCAGAGGCAATATCAGCATCTTGACGAATAATGACAGGGATTCTTGTAAAACCTTGAGGAATATATGTTACCATTATGCCCTCTAAACTAGAGCGCATAAATTTTGTAAATTCATCACTGGAAATGCCTGTATTTGCCATTACAGAGTGCCAAGGCGTTACATAAAGATAATTTACTCCTTTATTAAAAGTGGTAAAAACCTCTGATGAGCCACGAATATCTTTAAGAATATCTACAATTTGAGCGCTTAATTCATTGAGTTTTTCAATCTCTAAGCCAAAAATTTTAATCGCCAAATCCCCACGTACACCTGTAAGCATTTCGGAGATTCTCATATCAATAGGTTGCACAAGGGCAATATTCATACCTTTAAATTCGCTCACAACATCACGAATTTTATCTTCTACTTCTTCCATATTTTTTGCTTGCCATTGCTCTTTTGGTTTAAAGGATATAAACGCATCAGTTTGATTAAAACCTGCTGGGTCAAGCCCCACTTCATCAGCTCCTGTGCGTCCAACAATACTTTTAATCTCTGGCACACGCGCTAAGAGTTCTTTTTGCATTAAAAGTATGACATCGCGACTTTGTTCTAAAGAAATAGAGGGACTAGATTCTATATTGAGCACTAAATCGCCTTCTTGGAGAGTGGGCATAAAAGCACTTCCGATGAAAGGAAAAAGTGAGAAACTAAAAACGAGAAAGCACGCAGCTCCCGCAAGCAAAAGTTTTGTTTTTGTAAGGGCAAAATTGAGCATAGGAGCATACATCTTGTGAAAAAATTGCGTGAGTTTTGTTTCGTGGTGTTGAGTAGCTTTTAAAACAAAAGAACTTACTACGGGAATCACAGTCATAGAGAGTGTGAGTGAGCCAAGAAGGGCAAATACAATCGTTTGAGCGAGCGGCACAAAAAACTTGCCCTCTAAGCCTTCAAGAGTAAGAATTGGCACAAAGAAAATAATAATGATGAGAATCCCGCTAAACACAGAAACAGAGATTTCTTTACAGGCGCGATAAATAGTATGGAGTTTTGGTGAGTTCTTAGTCAGACTTAATTTTTCAAAGGCATTTTCAACCATAACAACTGCGGAATCTACCAAAATACCCACTGCAATAGCAAGTCCGCCAAGACTCATTAAGTTTGCAGAAATGCCATAATGGCGCATCATTACAAAGGCTATGGCTATGGAGAGGGGTAAAATCACACTCACAGCAACTGCTGCGCGCACATCGCCTAAAAACAAAAAAAGTAAAATGACTATGAGTACCACAGCTTCGGCAAGAGTTTTAATAACATTATTTACTGCTTTTTGTGTAAGCTCCGAGCGATCGTAAAATACTCGGAGTTCTGTGCCTTGAGGCAATTCATCTTTGAGCTCTTCTAGTTTTATTTTAATTTCAGCGATTGCATCGCGTGAGTTTGCACCTTTTAAGGATAATACCAAGCCAAGTGTTGTTTCTCCCTTACCATCAATAGTTGTGAGCCCAAGTCGTGTCATATGGCTTTCAACTACATCGCAGAAATTTCTTAAGCGCACATAGCCAAATTTTGTGATAATAGGAATACTCTTGATTTCTTCAATATTTGTTGAAGCTGTTTGTATCTTTACGAGGAAATTTTCACCATCGCGAGATACACGTCCTGCACCATCATTTTTGAGATTTGCTTCAAGTGTTTTTTGCAAATCACTCATACTAATGCCAAGTCTTGCCATATCATTGAAATCAGGCACAACCACAATGGCTTTCGCATATCCACCTAAGCGATTGACATCAGCTACACCTTTTATGTTGCGCAGGGCAGGGCGGATTGTAAAATCAAGGAGCTGTCGTTTCTGCACTTCTGATAAAGAATCATTTGCACTTTCAATAGTAAACATAAACATATCACTAAGTGGCGTTACAATCGGTGCAAGCCCACCACTTACACCCGATGGTAAATCGTCCATAACCATAGAGAGTTTTTCATTTACCATATTGCGGGCGAGATAAATGTCAGTGCCATCATTAAAATCAAGCGTAATATCCGCAATACCATATTTTGAAAGACTGCGCAAACTTTTTTGGTTGGGTAGCCCAAGGAGTTCAAGCTCAAGCGGACGCACAACGCGATTTTCTACCTCTTCTGGCGCCATTCCGGGGGCTTTGAGAATAATTTTTACTTGCGTGGAAGAAACATCTGGAAACGCATCAATGGGGATTGTAAAAAATGAATATATGCCAAATATAAAAAGCATAATGGCACTAAGCACTACAATCATACGTTGCTTGAGAGAAAATTCTATAATTTTAGTTAGCATTATTCGCTCCCTAATCCGTCCATCATACCTTTAAGGCTAATAATATTGCCTATGGCAATTTTCATTTGGTTATTTAATCCTTGAGGCTCAATCACAAAGCTATTATCTCGTTCTTCAACTTTTTGAATCTTAGTAGGTTTGAAGCCTTTAGCACTCTGAACGAAAATAAGATAGTCATTGCCATTTTTAATCACTGCTGATGAAGGGATAAGAATCGTCCCTTTAGGTAAAGAGCCATCAATATATACTTCCACTATTTCACCTACCTTAAATCGTGTGTCATAGATATTAGCAGTAGCAAGAATAGTATTTGAAGTCTTATCAATCACAACTGAAAGATTTTCAATCTCACCAATTTTTGTGCCATTATCATCAAAAACGGGCGCACCCTTTTGAATATTGTGTGAAATATGCAAAGGGATTCTAATGCGCCCAAGGAGATTACCGCTACCCTTATCTGTATGCCGAGAAATTCTTACATAAGGGGTAAAAGCTTCAATTTTTTCGCCACTTTGCTTAGGGGCAACCGAGAGAATCCCAGAAGCTTTTGCAACAACTGGAAAGCCATATTTTCCTTGCGCACCATTTTTAATAAAATTTGGGTCAATACCCAATAAATCTA
The DNA here is from genome assembly GCF_026241255.1 of Helicobacter sp. MIT 21-1697. Lineage (NCBI taxonomy): Bacteria > Pseudomonadati > Campylobacterota > Epsilonproteobacteria > Campylobacterales > Helicobacteraceae > Helicobacter > Helicobacter sp. MIT 21-1697. The sequence continues at coordinate 117,178 of NZ_JAPHNC010000001.1, forward strand.
GTTTTGATTTGATTTCATTGAGTTTTAATCGCAATTCATTCATTGCAAGATAGCTAAGCTGATATTCGCGTTTTGAGATGACTCCGGCTTTATAAAGGGATTTGTCTTTGCGTTCATTTTCAGAGGCAATTTTAAGACGCTCTTGCGCATTGGTAAGCTCAAAAAACATTGCGCTTAAGTCATTAGAACTAATATCACAAATTAAATCTCCCTCATTAACGCTCTCACCTTCACGCTTATAGATATTGACTACAATAGCATTAAAGCTTGAACTTTGTGTGCTTGAGGTTTTATCATCAAAATCAATAAGTGCATTGAAAGGCACACCTTTAGTGTTAAAGGCTTGATTGAGAGCAATAACTTTTATACCATTTTTTGCAAGTTCTTCTTGAGAGATAGATACTTCTTCATAACACCAAGCAAAGCTTACTACAAGGGATAATAAATATAAGCATTTTTTCACGATTGTTCCTCCATAAGTGGTTTTTGCAAAGTATTGAGGTTGAGCACAGAGCTAAGAGTTTCCTCAAGCATAGAGAGTGTTTGGATATAATCACGTTTTGCTTGAGTGGTAGCAATCATTGCATTAAGATGTTCATTCTTTACACTCAAATATTCAAACGCACTTGTTTTTCCTGCCTCATAACCAATTCGTGCAATTTCGCTTAATTGGGCACGATTATTTTCATTATCTTTTGCAAGTGCAATTACTTCTTTCTTGTATGTAAGTTGCTCAAGATAGGACTTAGCATTTACAAGTAAAGAATCTTTAAGAATCTCACTTTCGCGAATAGAACCGCTTTGGAGTGCAAGATACATTGCTTTTTGATTATCATATTTGGTTGTTAGAGGGATAGGAATCTTAAGCTGAAAGGTTACTCCATCACTTGATTCTGCTTTTTTGATACCTCCACCAATTTCAATACTATCAAAGCGGCTTTGTGAAGCAATGCTTGCACTATATTGGTAGTCTTTAATATCAAGTGATACGATTTCAAGATACAGATTTTTAGCAAGTGCTTTTTCAAGATTCCCACTATCAAAATGCAAATATTTAAATACTAATCCATTTATATCTATATCACTATTTTCAGTTGTAATGCCTAAGATTACTTTGAGCGCGTTAAGCGTGTTGAGCATTTCTGTATGGGAATTTTTGAGTGAAACTTTGGTAGCCAAAAAATCGCTTTTAAAAAAAAGATATTGTGATTTACTGATGCGTCCTGCCTCATATTGCACTTGCGACATTCGGAGCTGATTTTTGGCATTCTCATAGCGGTTTGTATAGATTTGATGTTGTTCTTTGAGCACGAGATAATCCAAATAAAGCCTTTTTGCCGCAATAAGAGCAAGACATTTTGTAAGCTCGTAGGATTTTTCTTGCCTTAAAATTTTATTTTGATAGCTTTGAGCAAGCGTGTAAGTAACCCACGGCAAGCGAGGAGTGAGAAGGAGCAAAATTGTATTTTCAAGTTCTGTGCCACCAGCAGGAGATTTTACTTTATCAATCTGTGCCTCAATATATCCAGCGTTCCACGCTCGCATTGCTTTGCCTTCATAAAAAAGGCTTCGCACCATTGCACGGGATTTTGCAAGATTAATGGAGTGTTTTTCTACCCGCTCAACAAACTCATCAATCTCCATTTTTTGTTTGTTTTTGGGTATATGGATATGAAATTCTTCTTCTAGCTTATTAAAATCTACAAATTCAGAATCTCCCCACATTAGACTTATGCAGAGTAGAAAAGCGCATAGATTCTTCATTGCCCATAATCCTCGTTTGATTTTGTGAGGGCTTATTATAGTGTATTTTTCATTTTTTTATGATTTATATTTCAACTTTTTAAACTATTTTTAAAATCTCGTAAAAGCGTGTTAAAACGATTGACAAAAACAGGATTTTTTGCACTTAGATAATCACTGATCATTAGAATCTGTCTTTGATTCAATCCTGTGATGATTTTTATACATATATTGCTAAATTCTTGCTCATTAGAGCCATACATAGATTCATCAAGCATTTGAGTGTATTGCGTAAAGATTTTATGGTCTCTTTCATCTTGTCGTTTATGCTCAAGAAGTTTTGCTTTCATCTCTTCAAGTTCTTCGGTCGGTATATTTTTAAGATAGTTTTTAGAATACATACCTGTAAGGATAAGAATATCCTCTACAAGCTTGAGTTTTTCGGGGGTATTGTTCAGATACTCTTTATAAACATCATTGAAAGTATTTTTTGACATAAAATTTCTTACAATAAGGAGTTTTAAACGTGCCATATCTAGAATCTGTTGCCGCTTTTTTTCATCAGAAAGCTCTTGGATAGTGCTTCTAAGACGATTGGTATCGCTACGAATACTTTCATAGTGATTCATTATTGTTTTGTATTCTTCAATGGGCAATTCTTTAAGTTGTGTGGCGATTTTATCAAGCAAGATTTCTTGAAACTCGCGATAAGCGATGCGCAAGATTCTTTGAAGTTTATGTATGGAGACATTTCTAATATTTAAAGTCAAAGTATCGGCAATATCGGTGTAACTAAAATCATCAAAAGCATCTCTAATAATATCAACAAGCAGAGGCATATTATTTAAATTTTCTTGCACCTTGAGCTTAAATTCGCCAATATCAGCTTCATCAAGTGTGCTTATTACCGAGAAACTATCCTCATTCATATAATGTAAAAAATTAAGCGTATTCTTGCGAGTATCCTTTTCATATAGATTTATCACACTTTCTTTATCAAGCTTTTCTATTTCTTCTTTGGTATGTCCGTGTCGCAGTAAAAATGCTTTAATGGGTTTTACATCTCTTAGTTCATTCATTGCATTGCCTTATATATTTTGAGCATATCAATATGCTCATCTTCATCGTGTGTGCGCAAAATACTTGCTCCATTTTGCAAAGCAAAAAGATGGAGCGCAAGTGTGCCAGATAAGCGATTTTGCGTATCCCTGCCTGTGATTTCTCCTATTGTATTTTTACGACTAGCTCCTATCAGTAATGGGAATCCAAAGTGCAAAAAATGTGCCAAATCTTTAATAAGGGCAAGATTTTGCAAAGTGTCTTTAGCAAAGCCAAAACCAACATCAAGGATAATATCTGTTATGCCTGCATCATTTAATAAAGCAATTTTATGCTCAAAAAAGCAATCTATATCATTAAAAAGATGTGTATAGTTGTGTGTGAGGCTTTGCATAGTCTTAGGTATGCCTTTAGTATGCATCAAAACCACGCGGGCGTTGTATTGCGCGGCGACTTGTATCATTTGTCCATTAGAGAATCCGCTCACATCATTTATCATTTTAAAGCCATTGGAGAGTGCATAATCAGCAGTTTGTGGGTTATAAGTATCAATGCTAAAACATACTTTTTCATAGAGTTTATGCGTGGCAATATATTCTGCAATAGGTTTTAAACGAGCAATTTCTTCATTAGATTCTATCAATTCACTGCCCGGACGAGAACTTGCTGCACCAATATCAATAATATCCACCTCTTTTTCTAAAAGTGTGTCTATTCTTTTGAGAGCATTTTTCCCCTCTACTCGTGAATATTCATAAAAACTATCAGGTGTGGCATTAATTATTGCCATAATAGAAGGCGCAATAGAGTGCGTCTTGAGATGTTGTTGAAGAATGTTTTTGAGTGCCTTTAAGCCAAAAGGCTGCATAGAGAGTTTTGCAATGATTTTTTCAAGTTGGGCTCTCGTGGCAATAAGCAAGGCAATATGTTCGCCTTTATGTGTGATAGTCTCTTTTGGTGTAGCACAATCTCCTCCCGCACTCAAAGCTTCTTGTTTAAGGATATGCACTGCTTCAAAGCTCAAGCCAGAAATCTCAAAACTCAACATTTGTGCTTTTTTGTTCATAATTTTTTTCCCCATAGAATCTGTGCCTATGGCTTGGATTTTTTGAGGGATAGATTGAGGGTGGATTCTCTGCACTCTCATTGCTTATTCTTTTGTTTTTGTAAGATTCTTAATAAGAGTGGCAAAAAGATATAATTTTCTTTCTCGCTTGCATCATTTTGATTGAGCGCAATAGCTTTATCAAAAAGTGCGAGTTCTCGCTTATTGAGTTTGATTTTGGCTTCAAAAAGTGCAAAGAGAAGTGATTGAATAGCAAGCTTAACTTCCTCTTTGCTGTGATGAGCATTTTCGTTGCGTTTGCAAAATTCATAAATAGATTGAAGATTGAGTTTTTTTATATCAAGTTCAAAGGGTGCAATATCACTTTTATGTTTATGTATTTTAAGCTGCATACGAGAGCGAATCGTAGGAAGAAAAGCATTTTTATTTTTTGCAATAAGAATAAAGCACACATTTTGTGGAGGTTCTTCTATGATTTTAAGTAAAGCATTTTGCGCAGCTTGATTATATTTATGAGCAGCAATAATAATAAGTGTTTCTTCTTCGCGCGCAAGATAGCTTTGAGCAATTACCTCTTTGGCATCATCAATTTTAAAATCTTCTCGCTCAAAAATTTCATAATGCTGCTCATCGCGATTATAAGTGAGCTCTTCAATAAGATTTTGAGCACAGGGTGTGATGTGAATCTGCCCTATCATAGCTTCCCCTCTCATTTATATATCAAGCGAGATTCTATTGAGCATAGCTCCAAGAATAGCTCTATCAAAGAGTTTAAAAAGACTTAAGAGTTTGTAATCAAGTTTTTCATCGGTGGAGCTTAAAAATGTATCATTTTCATCAAATATCCAAAACCACCCTTCACCGCTGTTTTTTGCAAAATCTGATCGTGTGTTTTTTTTGCCAATATACCAAAATCTATAATTTGAATACATCATATCAAGCATATCTTTAATAAGTTTAAAACCTTGAATGCCACCTTCTTTGTTAGAATCTATCATATTGTGTAAATGTTTAATTTGGACAATGGGAAAAAAAGGACGCCCTTTGTGTGATTGGTTAATATGCGTAATGATATACTCCCCAAACCATTCGCATTTTTCATCAGTGAGTACAATAATACTTCCACCTTTGATAATATGTTCAATCGTATATGTCATAGAAGGGAGAAAAATAAAACGTTTTTCCTCAATCCACCCACTCATAATGCCTTTTTTTTCATCTTCGCGTATAATGCGCAAAAACCAATCACTGATACTTTCCATAATAAATTCACTTTATTTATCAAGTTCATAAACGCTATGAAGCTTACATACGGCAAGTTCGGCAAATTGAGCATTAATAATCATTGAAATTTTAATTTCACTTGTGCTTATCATCATAATATTAATATCATCTTGTGCCAATGCTTTAAATGCAGTGCTTGCTACACCAGAATGTGATTTCATACCCACTCCCACGATAGAGACTTTGGCGATATTGTTATCATAGTCAATATTGCCCAAATCATCTTTAAATTTTTCTAATACTTGCTGCGTAAAGGCAACTTCAGTTTTGGGAATAGTGAAATCAATATCAGTTTTGCCATCGCGCCCAATCGTTTGGACTATCATATCCACATTAATATTGTTATCTGCAAGTAGTCCAAAAATATCTGCAGCAATGCCCGGGCGGTCTTGCACATCGGCTAGGCTTACACGCGCTTGATTTTTATCAAGTGCTACACCGCTGACGATAGGTTTTTCCATTATATCCTCCTCTTGAGTAATAAGTGTGCCTTGAGATTCATTAAAAGAACTTGCACAAATAAGATTGACATTGAGTTTTTTAGCAAGCTCCACAGAGCGATTGAGCAATACTTTTGCGCCCATAGAAGCAAGCTCTAGCATTTCATCATAACTGATTTTTTCTAATTTGCGTGCATTTTTGACAATGCGTGGGTCAGTTGTATAGATTCCATCAACATCGCTATAAATCTCGCATACCGCAGCATTGAGAGCACCCGCTAAGGCTACTGCGGAGAGATCGCTTCCTCCTCTTCCAAGCGTGGTTACTTCACCTTGTTGTGATATGCCTTGGAATCCTGCAACTACGACTACATAGTCTTCATTGAGGAGATGAAAGATTTTGGTTGTATCAACATAAGAAATACGCGCTTTGGTATGAAATTCATCAGTGATAATTCCTGCGCCTCTGCCACTTAAAGAGATTGCTTTTATGCCCATTGATTCTAAAGCAATAGCAAGGAGCGCAGCACTTACTCTTTCTCCAGCACTCAACACCATATCAACTTCGCGTGTATTTGGCAATGGCGTGAAATGTTGCGTAAGGTTAATAAGTCTATCTGTTTCCCCTCCCATCGCAGATACAACAACTACAAGGCTATGTCCTTGGGCTTTGCTTTTAATAACGCGTTTGGCGACATTATGGATTCTATCGCAATCTCCCATACTCGTGCCGCCATATTTTTGCACGATTAGCATATATATCCTTGAGTATAAAATAAAGGCGTAATCATAAAATGTTCTTCCTTAAAATATGCCACTAGAGGTAACCTTCTTTTTTAAAATACTTTAAAACTTGCTTATATGCTTCTTTTTTAAATGGCGTTACATACTCTAGGAGCTTTTTTTTGCTGACAAATTTATATTTGTTAAATTCTGGCTCTTGAGTTTGGAGATTAATAGTAGTATCATTTTTAAGTCGCACTAAAAAATATTTTTGAATCTGCCCCGCGAAGCCCTTATACTTTTTTTTTGACATATTTTTGGGAAAATCATATTGTATCCATTCTGGGCATTCGCTAATAATTTCTATTTCATCTGTGCCTATTTCTTCTCGCAACTCACGAAAAAGTGCATCTCTTGGACTCTCCCCCTCATCAATGCCTCCTTGAGGGAATTGCCACGCATCTTTAATATCTGAACGTTGTGCAATAAAAAATCGGCATTCTTTCGGATATGCACTTGAGAGAATCACGGCAGCAACATTGGGACGATACTTTTTTGTAGGTGTATCGTGTTGGAGATTTTCTTGTGTGCAAGATGATTTCATACCTTTGCCTTTGAGATTCTATAATTTATCTGTCGCATTATAGGATATAATATATAACATTATTTTAATGCTCATAAAGGCTGCAAGGAGTATTTGTGTTGCTTTATATTCATATTCCCTTTTGCGGGAGTAAATGTGGTTATTGTGCGTTTAATTCTTTTGTGGCAGAGCAGGATAATTTTAAACCTTACATACAAGCACTTTGTGCGGACATAGAGCATACTTTGTGTCATTTGTATCCTTATTCGCATATTAGCTCTATTTTTTTTGGTGGTGGCACACCGAATCTTTTGCGTAGTGAGCATTATGAAACTATTTTTGCTACTCTTTATAAAAACGCGTTTCTATCAAAAGATTGTGAAATCACCCTTGAAGCAAATGTGAATTATTTAAACGCACAATGGTGCAAGGATTTGGTATCACTGGGAGCAAATCGTTTGAGCATTGGGATTCAGAGTTTTGATGAAAATAAGCTTGCTTTTTTAGAGCGCGAACATAGTGTATGTGAGATTACTCAATGCGTGGAGAATGCGTATAATGGAGGATTTAAGAATATAAGTTGTGATTTAATTATCAATACACCTTTAGATTCTAGGGCACTTATATCATCAGAAATTGCTCAAGCAGTTGCTTTGCCATTAAGCCATATGTCGGTTTATACTTTGAGTATTGATGAAGGTTCGCGCTTTGCTTTAGAATCTAAAAGAGTAACTTCTTCACACAATGCAAAAATCATAGATTCTCAAATAGATGAGGAATTAAGCCTGTGGGCAAGAGAATGTCTCAAACAAAGTGGATTCTCTCAATATGAGGTATCAAATTATGTCAAATGTGATACAAATGCCCAGTGTAAGCATAATCTAGGATATTGGCAGGGTAAAGAATATTTAGGCTGTGGAGCAGGAGCTGTGGGGCGTGTGGGGCGTGTGCGAATGCGGACATATCCAAATCTTAAAGAATATATTAAGAATCCTTATTACAGATTGGTAGAAGAGCTAAGTGAAGCAGATTTACGATTAGAGCGGATAATGCTAGGTCTTAGGTGTATTAAAGGAGTGGATATGTCGGTATTTGATGATGATAATTTTCTTCAACCTTTGATTGATGAGGCAAAATGTCATAAGAAATCTTATAGTGGTAAAACATTTTTGGTGGCAAATGAATTCTTTTTGGCAGATGAAATCACAAGTTGGATTTTATGTAGGTTAGGTGTTAAATTTGTTTAATTCTTTTTGATGCGCCAAGAGAGATTGGATTGTGCTCTGAGGGGTATAATATGTCCAAGAGGCGTATCAATGTAAGCAGGAACAGAATTTTGCACGCGCTCAAGCGTGATAGACTTTGTCGGGAAATGCTCTAATCCATAGTTTGTAATCGCCCTATCGCTCACGAAAGCTTGAAGAGAATCTAAGGTGTTATGAGATTCAAAAACTTCAGTAAGGGCTGGGAGTAAAATCGGAGCAGAAAAAATCCCTGCTGCGCCTTTTGAGCTAAGTTTTGCAGATGCTAAATGAGGTGCAGAATCCGAACCAAAACTTACTTTTGGGTGTGCCTTTAATGCCGCTTGAAGCAGGGCTTGTTGGTCTTTTCTCGTCTTGAGCATAGGTTTGCAAAAATGATGAGGATTAAGCATTCCGCCACATACATCATCAAGATTCATAGTAATATGATGTAGTGTGAGTGTAGCATAGAGATTTTCATATTTTTCAATCATTTCAAGACTGCGTCTATCGCTCATATGCTCAATGATTATACGAAGGTGTGGAAAATGCTGCGCAATATATGCAAATACGGGTAAAAACTCATATTCTCGCTCCATACAGAATCCATTGCTTTCCCCGTGTATAGAGAGGATAAAACCTAACTCCTCTGCTATGGCAAAAACTTGCAGGGTTTTTTCACATAAAATATCTTTTACTCCACCCTCACTTCCTGTTGTTGCACCTTTAGGATAAAGTTTAAGAATCTTAATGCCCGCTTCTTTGGCAAGTATGAGTTCTTGTTTATCAAGTTCGGGTGTAAGAAAAATACTCATAAGTGGTTCAAATGGAGAGGAGCAAAGCGATAGAATCTGCTTTTTGTATGCAAGAGCTTGTGTAGTAGTTGTAATTGGCGTTTTAAGATTTGGCATAACAACGGCTGCACTAAAGGCTTGAGTAGTGAAAGGCAGGACAGATTCTAAAAGTTCGCCCTCACGCAAATGCAGGTGCATATCCATAGGGTTTGTCAGTTGCAATGTTTGTGGCATAGCGTGTCCTTAAGTCTTTTGGCAATTTCTAAGAAGAGCGAGTAGATGAGTTTTGTAAGACTCACATTCTTCTTTGCTCGTAGCTTCAAAACGCGTAACAAGCACAGGTGTAGTATTACTCGCTCTTATAAGCCCCCAACCATTTTCAAATATCACGCGCAATCCATCAATATTAATAATATCCTTAATATAGGGAAAATCAGCAGGAGGATTTTTCAATGCTTCGCCAAGTGCGTGAATAAGAGTGAATTTCTCCTCCTCTGTGGTAGGAATTTTCTCCTCCTCTGTGCTGTAAAGATGAGGTAGTGCATTGATAGTAGATTCTAGCTCCTCTGGTGTAAAGTGCAAAAATAGCTCTAAAACTCTAAGAGAAGCGTAAATTGCGTCATCATAGCCAAAATATCGGTCATTAAAGAAGAGATGTCCGCTCATTTCTGCTGCAAGATGGGCATTGAGCTCTTTAAGTTTGACTTTGAGATTACTATGTCCTGTTTTATACATCACTGCTTTGCCGATTTTGTTAATCTCATCATACATCACTTGTGAGCATTTGACTTCACCAATGACAATAGGGCTTAAAAATCGCCTTTTCATCTCTTGAGCAAACAAAATAGCAAGCTCATCGCCCTTATAATTATAATGAGTCGTTAAAAGTGCAAGTCTATCGGCATCGCCATCAAAGGCGATTCCAATAGGAATAGAATCTGATTTCATTTTTTCTTTAAGCGCAATGAGATTTTTTTCCTCACTTGGATCTGGGTGATGATTGGGAAAAGTGCCATCTGGTTCAAAAAAAAGTGGTGTGTAATTAATATTGAGATTTTCTAAGATTTTCCTTATGCCTACACCACCCACGCCATTACCACAATCTACAGCAATGGGATAGGGAAAATTCTTAAGTGAGGTAAAAGATTCTGTCAGATAATTTGTATAAGCTCCAAGAGCATTGATTTTTTTATATGCTTGGGTTTGATATATATGTGGGGAAATGTTGTGATTGCGTTGATTGAGCAATGTGCTAAGTTTCGCACCAAGAGCACGAATTTGCTCTCCATAAAAAGGCGCTTGATTAATAGTGATTTTAAAGCCATTGTATTGAGGCGGATTGTGTGAGCCTGTAATCATTATAGAATGAGGACAAGTAATAGAATCTATGGCATTAAAGGTTGCAAAATATGCCACAGGAGTAGGCACAAGTCCAAGTTCATACACTTCAATATCCGCTGATGCAAAGCCTTGTGCAAGCCATAGAAGAAGAGTGGGTGAATGTGTGCGTGCATCATAGCCAATATGTATGCAAGGAGGCAGTTTAGATTCTCTAATATATTTTCCAAGCAGCTGCCCTATACCAAATACAACTTCTTGTGTGAGGTCATCACCAAAAATGCCACGAATATCATATTCGCGAAAAATATGTGTAATTTCTGAAATATGTTTATTTTGCGGTGTTTGCATCTTAGAGTTATCCCTTGCATCTTAGAGTTTTTCTTCATTGTGTTGCTAATGTATTGTAGCAAATTTTTGTTACAAGCCAAAAGATATGATTTTAAAGAAACTTATAAATATTTTAAGATAAAATAAGCTATTTTTTTGAATTCAAACCAATTAATGGATTAAGAGGTGATACGGCAGTGTTTCGGAGCACATTGAAACAAATTGTAACTTATGAGGCAGGGAAGCCAATAGAGCTTGTCGTGCGTGAATATGGTATTAGGCAGGAAGATATTATCAAGCTTGGTAGCAATGAAAATCCTTATGGCACATCTGCTCAAGTAGTAGAATCTCTCCAAAAAAATGCGCATAAGGCTTTTTTGTATCCTGATGATTCTATGTATGAGCTTAAAAATGCTCTTGCCTCGCATTTCAATATAGAGTCTAAGCATATTATTATTGGTGCGGGAAGCGATCAAATTATTGAATTTTGTATGCAAGCACTCAATCATCACGATGCACAGGTGCTTATGGCAAAAACAACTTTTGCTATGTATGAGGTATATGCGAAGATTACTGGTGTTGAAATTTCTAAGACACCAAGTGATGAGCATATTTTGGAAGAGTTTTTACAACTTTATCAGAGCGCAAAAGAAAAAAAGCATATAAGCGCAGTGTTTTTATGTGTGCCAAATAATCCTCTGGGTGAATGTTTAGATGTAGCAGCTATTGAGCAGTTTATACAAGCAGTGGATAAAGATACGCTTGTTATTGTAGATGGCGCATATCAAGAGTTTGCAGCTTATAAAGACAAGGCAAAGGCTATTAATCCTAAGCGGCTTATTGAACGTTTTAGTAATGTGATTTATTTAGGGACATTCTCAAAAGTATATGGTTTGGGAGGTATGCGTGTAGGCTATGGTATCGCAAATGAGCATATTATTTCTATGCTTTATAAAGTGCGCCCACCTTTTAATGTTACTACACTTAGTTTGCAAGCTGCCCTTGTTGCATTAAAAGACCAAGCATTTGTGAATGAGTGTATAAAAAACAATGCTATTGAAATGGCAAGATATGAAGCATTTGCTAATGAAACAGGATTTACATTTATTCCTTCATATGGAAATTTTATTACATTTTTGCATTCGCATATAGAATCTTCGCATTTATGTGATTGGTTATTGCAAAAGGGTTTAATAGTGCGTAATTTACGTTCTTATGGATTGAATGCTTTTCGCATAACAATTGGTAAAGCAGAGCAGAATACACGCGTATTTGAACTCATAAAAGCATATTTGCAAACTCATAACTAAAAGGGATATTCGTGGATTTAAGACTGATTTTTGAACAAATTACTCGGGTGTTAAATAAGCTCAATAAGAAACAGCGAATCATTATCCTTACAACTTTTGTGGTGCTTATTAGTTTTTTAACCTATCTCGTTCTTTTTAAAGTGGAAACAAAAAATGAATATGAAAATTATGAAGTGCTTTTTAGTAATTTAAGTGCAGAAGATAGCGCATTAATATTGCAAAAGCTCCAACAGGATAGAATCCCATATAAAATCCCTCAAGATAATATTATTATGGTGCCAAAAGATAATGTTTATGAGCAGCGCATTACACTTGGCTCACTTGGACTGCCAAAGACAAGTAAAAATGTAGGTTTTGATATTTTGCTTGAAAGTCCTGTGGGAGAGACACCTTTCACCCAAGATATGAAATATCTTATTGCTAAACAAAATGAGCTTGGAAAGACTATTGAGAGTTTGCGTCCTATTGAAAAAGCGATTGTAAATATCTCAATGCCCAAAGAATCACTTTTTGTTCAAGGCGGACACCCACCATCTGCTTCTGTGAAGCTCACAGTGCGTGATAATATGTTTCTTTCAACCGAGCAAGTTATCGGTATTAAACATCTCGTTGCCGCAGCAGTAGAGCGTTTGACTCCAGAGAATGTTAAAATTATCAACCAAGAGGGTGAATTGCTTGGTGAAGAAGATGAAGCAGCCTTGCAAGGTGTTTTGGCAAAAAAAGCAGCCTTCCAAAGGCGATACCAACAAGCTGCAGAAAATGCTATGGAGGCAAAGATTATCAAATTTTTGCAGCCAAGTGTAGGCGATGGTGTGCAAGCCCAAGTAACAATGGATTATGATTTTAGTGTGCGTAATTCTACCCAAGAAGAGTTTGACCAAAATCCTGTTATACGCGGTATTAGAGAGTATGAAAAAGAACGAAAAGGATTCCGTCCGCCACAAATTGGAGGTGTTCCCGGAGTGGTAAGCAATATTGGTCCTGTGCAGGGCTTAAAAGATGATGAAATGATGGAATGGGAAAAAGAAAGCGAAGTTGTCCAAAATAATGAAATTGGCAAAAAAGTGAGTAGTATTTCAGAGCATTATGGGGTTTTAAAGCGAGTGAGTGCGTCTGTAATGATTGATGGCACTTATGAAGAAGTTATAGGTGAAGATGGTGAGCCACGTTTAGAATATTCTCCTCGCTCTCAAGAGGATATGGATAAGTTTTTAGAGGGTGTCAAGAAAGCGATTGGTTATAACGAGGCGCGAGGCGACCAAGTTGAGGTGATTAATATGCCCTTTAGAAACACACAGCTTGATTATCGTCCAAAAGATGCTTGGGAAGCTTTCTCTGATAAAGTAGAGCGATATCTTAGTCCATTTATGCCATTGTTAAAATATGTCATTGTTGCAGTGATTCTCCTTGTTTTCTACAAAAAAATTGTTGCACCATTTGCAGAGCGTATGCTTGAAGTGCAAGAGGAGGAAGATGATGATATAGAATCTCTTATGCAAATTGATGGTGATGACGATGATGATTTAAATAAATTTAGTGAATTGCGAAAACGTGTAGAAGACCAGCTTGGTTTGAGTTCTGGGCTTGATGAAGATAACATCAAATATGAAGTATTGCTTGAGAAAATGCGTAATGTTATTGCAGAACGTCCTCAAGAAATAGCTTCATTATTTCAAACATTGATTAAAGATGAGCTTGATATTACTGAAGGTATTAGCCCCAAATAACTATAAGGAGTAAATATGGCAATCACACTTAGTCCTCGTCAAAGAGCACAATATGATGAACTTTCAATGGCAGAAAAAATTTCCATTTTGTTGATGCAATTAGGTGATGAGATTACTTCTGAAATTTTTCATCATCTTGATATTGATGCAATTACTGAAATCAGTAAGCAAATTGCGCAGCTAGGGGGAATGGATAAAGCCATTGGTGCAGCTGTTTTGGAAGAGTTTTATGTTATTTTTCAATCTAATCAATATATTAGTACGGGTGGTATGGATTATGCGCGTGATTTATTGATTAAAGCTCTTGGACCAGATGCTGCAAAGGCAATCTTAGATAAGCTTGCCAAAACAATGCAATCTCAAAAAAACTTTGCCTATCTTTCTAAGATTCGCCCACAACAGCTCGCAGACTTTATTATTAACGAGCACCCTCAAACAATAGCACTTATCCTTGCACATATGGACGCAAGTGGAGCGGCAGAGACATTGAGTTATTTTTCTGATGATTTGCGTGCGGAGGTAGCTATTCGTATGGCAAACCTTGGGGATATTTCACCAAGCGTTGTTAAACGCGTAAGTGCAGTGCTTGAAAACAAACTCGAATCTCTTACAAGCTACAAAGTTGAAGTGGGTGGCACACGTTCTGTTGCAGAAATTTTCAACAGGTTGGGACAAAAAGCTGCAAAAGCGACACTTTCTCATATTGAGCAAATTGATGAGCAGCTTGCTATTGAAATTAAAGAGATGATGTTTACCTTTGAAGATATTTCAAAACTTGATAATAACGCTATTAGAGAGATTCTTAAAATTGCTGATAAAAAAGACCTTACACTTGCCCTTAAATCTGCCCCTGATGATTTAAAGCAAAAGTTTATGGGCAATATGTCTCAACGTGCAAGTGAGCAGTTTATGGAGGAAATGCAATTCCTTGGAGCAGTGAAAGTGCGTGATGTAGAAAACGCACAAAGAAAAATTGTTGAGGTAGTTCAGACCCTTTCAGAGCAAGGTTTAGTCCAACTAGGAGAACAAGACGATGTCATTGCTTAATCAAGAAAATATTATTGGGCAAGAGCGACTTAAAAATCATAATATTAAAAAATATGAATTTAAAAGTATCACAAATGAGATGATAGAATCAAGTAAAGAAATCGCTTCTGCCTCTGCTCATATGGAAACACTTGCATCACAAATACCACAAGATGAAGCAGAGGCACTTTCTCAAAATATACAAAGTAATGCGCAAAAAATTGCTACACTTGAGCAAGAACTTGTTGAGCGCTTATTGCAAAAAACAGATGATCTTTCTGGCTCACTTGCAAAATTGCAAATTCAGTTTGAAAAACTCCAATTAGAAAGCGAACAACGGGTTGTAAGTGCGCGTGAAGAGGGATACAAAGATGGTTTTAGAGAGGCGGAAGAGAAAGCAAAAGAAGATTTATTTGCTGAAGTGAGTGCGCAAAAAAAAGCTTTGGTAGATTCTATTATTACGCTTGAAAATGCGCTTAAAACAAGCCAAAAACATTTAGAGGATTTAGAAAAGGAGCTAAGTGCTATTTCAGTGGATATTGCAAAAGAAGTCATTATGAATGAAGTCAGTGAAAATTCGCAAAAAATTGCACTAAATCTGACAAAAGAGTTACTTAATTCTATTATGGACGCTACAAATATTAAAATTAAAGTCAATCCAAGTGATTATCTTTTTTTGAAAGAGGAACTCAAAGATAATGCAAAAGTTGAGCTTATTTCTGATAGTGCTGTATCACTCGGAGGAGTAGTTATTGTGAGCGATAATGGCAATATTGATGGCACAATTATGTCGCGCTATAAGAATCTCAAACAATCTGTGCTTGAAAATATGCGTGATTAGAGCAAAAATAAGAGGGGAAGAAAAATGGAAGTTAAAACACTTGATGTGGGAAATTTCTTAGCTCATATTGACAAGCAAGAGAGCCCTTTTGAGAGATTGAGTAAATGTTCTCCTACACAGCTTAAAGAACTTGCTGCTAATATTCGGCATAGAATCTTGGAGGTTGTAAGTTCTAACGGCGGTCATCTTAGCTCTACTTTAGGTGCAGTAGATTTAATCATAGGAATGCACTCGGTTTTTGATGCAAGCACGAATCCTTTTATCTTTGATGTTTCTCATCAAGCTTATGCACATAAGCTTCTTACAGGAAGGTGGAATGATTTTTCTAGTTTGAGGCAATTTGGTGGTTTAAGTGGATTTTGTAACCCAAAAGAATCTCCAAGTGATTATTTTATAGCCGGACATAGCTCAACTTCTATTTCTCTTGCTATCGGTGCTGCAAAAGCTTTAGCATTAAAGAAAAGTGCAAGTATGCCTGTGGTAATGATAGGTGATGGTTCAATGAGTGCAGGACTTGTATATGAGGCACTCAATGAATTGGGCGATAAAAAATATCCTATGGTGATTATTTTAAATGACAATAAAATGAGTATTTCTAAGCCTATTGGAGCAATTAGTAACTATCTTTCACAGATTCTTACAACATCTATATACCAAAAAATACGCGATAGAATTAAAAAAGCTCTTACAAAAATGCCCGATTCTGCTACTTATCTTGCTAAAAGATTTGAAGAATCTCTCAAGCTTATCACGCCGGGCATTTTGTTTGAAGAATTAGGGCTTGATTATGTTGGTCCCATTGATGGACATAATATTGAGCTCATAATTGCCACATTGCAAAAAGCAAAAGAAATGAGAAAACCCGTGATTATTCACGCACAAACACTTAAGGGCAAAGGTTATGAAATTGCAGAGGGTAGATTTGAGCATTGGCACGGAGTTGGTCCTTTTGATGTAAGCACAGGTTCTGCGCTTAAAAGTTCCGCTTCACAATCACCTACGGCAGTATTTTCTAAAAGTTTAGAATCTTATCTGGCTGATGAAAGTGTAGTTGGTGTAACTGCTGCAATGCCAAGTGGGACAGGTTTAGATAGGCTTATTGAAAAATATCCGCAGCGATTTTGGGACGTTGCAATTTGTGAAGCCCACGCAGTTACTTCAATGGCAGCAATGGCAAAAGAAGGATTTAAGCCCTTTGTCGCGATATATTCAACATTTTTACAACGCGCTTATGACCAAATAATACACGATGTGGGGATTTTAGGATTACCTGTGCGATTTTGCATTGACAGAGCGGGTATTGTGGGCGAAGATGGTGAAACTCATCAAGGATTACTTGATATTGCTTATTTGCGCTCCATTCCCAATATGGTGCTTTTTGCACCACGTGATAATGCAAGTTTGCAACAAGCAGTAGCTTTTGCTTATCATTACAATGATTCACCCTGTGCGTTCCGATACCCACGTGGCTCATTTGCGCTTGAAGAGGGTATCTTTGCTCCAAGTGAGTTTAAGCTAGGGCAAGCAGAGATGTTAAAAAGTGGTAAGAAAATGCTGCTTGTAGGATATGGCAATGGTGTAGGCAGAGCCTATAAAGTGTATCAGGCTTTAAGTGCAGAGGGTTATGAGCCGAGTTTGCTAGATTTGCGTTTTGTGAAACCTCTTGACAAAAATATGTTAAATCAAGCATTTAAAACACATACTCATATATGTGTTTTTAGTGATAGTTATTATATGGGTGGCGTTGCGAGCGCACTCCTTGAATGTGCAGCAGAAGAAAATATTAAAGATATTCAATTTAAAAGCTTTGAGATTAAAGATAGATTTGTCTCGCACGGCAATACAACACTTGTAGAGCAATCTCTTGGTTTGGATACGGCACATCTTGTAAATGAGATTAAAGAGTGGATTTAGAAACTTTTAAACATTAATGAAGTAGAATCTGCGCCTTGCTTTTATAGCACTATCCTTTTTTGGATATGATACTGCGGGAATGGCGAAATTGGCAGACGCACCAGACTTAGGATCTGGCGCCGCAAGGCGTGGAGGTTCAAGTCCTCTTTCCCGCACCACTCCTTTATTCTTTTACACAATCTGAATTTTTAATAATTTTTACCGCAATATTTTTTAATTTTTCTTGTGGGTTTCAACATTTATTCAAGGAGTAAAATATATAATTTCGCGTTTAATTTTTGTTACTTTTAAGGTCTCCATAATGAAAAAAATTTCTCGCAAACAAATTTATAATCCAGAATCAACAGAGAGTGTGGCTGATAGGAAGATTTTTGGCGGAAATCCCACAAGTATGTTTGATTTAAATAAAATCAAATATCAATGGGCTTATAATTTATGGAAAGTAATGCTTGCGAATACTTGGTTTCCTGAAGAGGTAAATATGACACCTGATAAGCGTGATTATAATGGCGGTTTAACAGCGCAAGAGAAATTAGGCTATGATAGAGCCTTAGCGCAGTTGATTTTTATGGATTCTTTGCAAACAAATAATTTGATTGATAATGTTAATCCTTATATTACAAGTCCAGAGATTAATCTTATCCTTGTGCGTCAGGCTTACGAGGAAGCATTGCATTCACAAAGCTATGCAGTAATGGTAGAATCTATTTCGGCAAATACTGATGAAATTTATAATATGTGGCGTGTGGATATGCAACTAAGAAGTAAAAATGATAACATTGCAAATGTTTATATTGAGCTTGCGAAAAATCCCAATGAGCAGAATCTCCTTAAGGCTATGTTTGCCAATCAGATTTTAGAGGGCATTTATTTTTATAGTGGATTCTCATATTTTTATACTCTTGCTCGTAGTGGCAAAATGCTAGGAAGTGCGCAAATGATACGTTTTATTCAGCGCGATGAAGTAACGCATTTACTTTTATTTCAAAATATGATTAGCTCTTTGCGTAAAGAACAAGGGCAATTATTTACTGCTTCACTTGAAGAGGAAGTGATTGAGATGTTTAAAAAGGCAGTTGAGATAGAATCTCAATGGGGTGAATATATCACACAGGGGCAGATTCTAGGATTAACTTCAGAGATTATCCGCGAATATATCCAATATTTAGCAGATGCGCGGCTCAAAGCAGTAGGTTTGCCGCAACTTTATGGCTCAAAGAATCCTATTAAGTGGGTGGATCAGTTTGCAAGTTTTAACGACCAAAAAACAAATTTCTTTGAGGCAAAAGTTACTAACTATTCAAAAGGGAGCATTAATTTTGATGATTTCTAAAAAGCTATATTGTATGCAAATTAAGACAGGACAAGATTTTGTAGAGAATCTTATGAGTGTGGAGGATTTTATCGCCCGATGCGGCAAAAATGCTATTATCTGTGCGCCTGAAGTTGTGATAAGTGGGTTTGCATATCAACGTATGAAAGAAGCAAGCGAATTTTCAAAGATTGCCACAGAGCGACTTTTGGCAAGTAGTGCAAAATATAACAATACGCTTGTTATAACGATGATAGAAGAAAAAAAGAAAAGATTTTACAATAATCTCAAAGTTTTTCATAAGGGTGAAATTATCCATAAGCAAAGCAAGAACAAACTTTTTTCGCTTGGTGATGAGCAGCTGCATTTTAGAGCTGGAGACAAAAGTGAAATTAGCATTTTTGAAATTGATGGTATTAAATGCGCGGCTTTAATTTGTTTTGAATTGCGTTTTGTAGAATTATGGGAGCAAATAAAGGGGGCAGATATTATCTTTGTAAGCGCTCAATGGAGTAAAGCACGCAAAAGTCATTTTGAGATTCTCTCTCAAGCTCTTGCCATAGCAAACCAAGCTTTTGTAGTAGCAAGTAATAGTTCAAATGATACAATGGCAAAAGGAAGTTCTGTTATCACGCCTTATGGCATTATGTATAAAAATGATAAGAAGAATTTTGTAGCGTGTGAAGTAGATATTGGTGAAACCTCGCGTATGAGAAAATATATTAATACTGGTATAGAGATTCATTAATGCATTATCAAAAAATAGCTCAAAAAATGTGCGATGAAATACAAAAAAGCTTTCCGCTTTCACCTAAAGTTGTTGCTGCACTTTGCGCTGTGGATAGAGAGATGTTTGTGCCCGCAGTTTTTGCTCATCAAGCTTATGAGATTAACGCGTTG
The DNA here is from genome assembly GCF_026241255.1 of Helicobacter sp. MIT 21-1697. NCBI lineage: Bacteria > Pseudomonadati > Campylobacterota > Epsilonproteobacteria > Campylobacterales > Helicobacteraceae > Helicobacter > Helicobacter sp. MIT 21-1697. The sequence goes on from NZ_JAPHNC010000001.1 coordinate 136,809, forward strand.
CCTATGGTAGATTCTCAATGGATTAGCTCTCCTTTGACTGTGGCGCAAATGAGTGAATATCTCGCGCCAAATGGAGGAGATTCTGTGTTAGAAATTGGTTGCGGGAGTGGCTATCAAGCAATGGTGCTCTCCAAAATGTTTCGCCGTGTTTTTAGTATTGAGCGCATTGATAAGCTTTTTGAAGAAGCGTTGAAACGTTTTAAATGTTTGGAATCTCACAATATTTTTATTAAATTTGATGATGGACAAAAAGGCTGGGCTGAATATGCCCCATTTGATGCTATACTTTTTTCTGCGTGTGTAAGGGAGATTCCACCTACTATTGTTAATCAACTTGAGGAGGGTGGGGTGCTTGTTGCACCTATGCTTGAGGGCGGAAAGCAAATTATTAAACGTTTTAGAAAGCGTAATGGCATACTTGAGGGCGGTGAAAGTTTGTCAGAATGCCTTTTTGTAGATGTGCAAGATGGCATAGTGTCCGAATACAAGAAGAAGTCCTAATGTGAGTATGTGAGGCTAAAATGATAATCTCTGTAATGCTTTCTTTATGTGTTGGCTTTGTCGGAGTATTTTTGATTGCATTTTATTCAGAAGATACGCGTTTAAGGGCTTTTTCCCTGAGTGCTATTTTTCAATTATGGATTTATAGAATCTATTTTCTTTTGCTTTGTTTTTTTTCACTTTGTGCTTTGATGTGGTTTGGTATAGATGCCATATATGTTATTTTAATGCTTTTATTGCTTTTGGGATTAATTGATATTAAATGCCTTGCTGTGCCTGATACAATTAATTTCTTACTCCTTTTAGTATGTGTGGGTTACGCATTTATAGATTCTCAAAATAACTTTATCCACAGAGTGCTTATGGGATTTGGTGTAGGGGGCATATTTTTTGCTCTTAAAATCCTTTATCAAAGCCTTGTGCAAAAAGATATTGTTGGGGAAGCAGATATTATCGTTTTAAGTTCTCTTGGCATTGCATTTGGCGCACTTGATACATTTATCAGCGTATTTTTAGGAAGTGTGGCAGCATTGGTGTATGCTATATTTTTGGCACTTTTTTATCGGGTTCAACTTGCACAACTTAAACTGCCCTTTTGCTTTTTTATTTTTTTGGGCACGACTATTAACCTAGCGTGGCTTAGTTTTGTTATTCGTGAGAATCCCTAATGTTTAAACGTTATCTTTTTGTATCTTTTGCACAGATATTTTTTCCATTTTTCCTTGTTTTGCTTTTTATCGCTTCTGTGGTATTGCTTATTGATATAGCAGGACGCACCTATGTGATTAAAATGAGTTTTGCAGATTTGGGCACATTATTTTTATACCTCATACCCAGTAGTTTATTTTTTATTATTCCTATTACTTTTTTTGCTGCTTTGGTATTGGGCGTGGCAAAATTGACATACGATTATGAGTTAATGGTTTGTTTTTCGCTTGGAGCAAAACCTTTAGATATTGTGAAGTTTTTTTTGCCTATCACGATTCTTGCTACGATTATTTTATTTGTGTTCTCACTTGTTATGTTGCCTTTAGCAAATAGCGCCTCTAAAAATTTTGTTGCGCAAAAAAAAGCAGATATTGATGTGAATATCAAATCTGGTGAATTTGGGCAAAAGCTCGGTGATTGGCTCGTGTATGTAGATAGCGCACACAAGCGCACTTATAAGAATCTTATTTTATTTTCGGAAAATGGTTTTGAGGGCGATACTTTTATCGTTGCAGAATCTGGCAAAACAAACAATAATCAAGGCTTATTTGAGCTTAATCTTGAACAAGGAAGTGCTTATTTTGCATCACCAGAGGAATTAAAAAGAGTGGATTATCATCAAATGAGTGTGCGACAAAATGTGAGTGAGCCACAGCTTAGAGGTTATGATTTATTTGAATATTGGCATAATGTTTTTACTTCAGATTCTCATCAAAAGCCACGCAAACTTGCTCAAGCTGTTATGGTTTCACTTTTTCCTCTTATCTCCCTTTTTCTTGTGCCGCTTTTTGGCATTGCAAATCCTCGTTTTCGCTCTAATATGTCTTATTTTTATGTCATTGCATCTGTGGCATTATATTTTGTGCTTATGCACATTGCTTCAGAACATTTCCCACTCACAGGTATGATTATTATACCTCTTATATGGTGCGCGCTTGGCTTTGGACTTTATAAAAAATTTATTACAAAGTTTTATTAATGCCCACTTATAAGGCAGTGATTGCTTATGATGGGAGTGCATTTAGTGGATTTGCATTACAGAAAGATAAACGCTTCAAAAGTGTGCTAAGCGCACTTAAAGAGGGGTTTGCTCGTGTGGGCATTAGGAGTGATATTATCGGAGCAGGACGCACAGACAAAGGGGTGCACGCCACAAGGCAGGTGATATGTTTTCAAAGTAAGCATTTTTTATCTCCTCAAACTCAAGATATAGAATCCTTGCGTCTTTTGCTTAATGCTAAGCTCTATCCTCATATTATGGTGCGTTCATTGCACATTGTAGATGAGGATTTTCACCCGCGTTTTGATGCACTCTGGCGTGCTTATCGCTTTTTGCTCTCTCCAAATCGTCCTTCTCCCTTTATCTCGCCTTATGTAACTTATGAAAAAATAGGTGATAGAATCCTTTTTGCCAATGCGCTTCAAGCATTTGTGGGGCAACATAATTTTATATTGTTTAAAAAAAATGGCTCACATACAAAAAATTGTGTCCGCACTATTTTTGTGTGCAGGCATTATACGCATAAAAATGTAGATGTGGTATATGTGCGAGGCAGCGGATTCTTACGCGCACAGGTGCGGCTTATGGTAGGTGCAGCACTTGCGTGTAGTCGCGGGGAGTTAAGTATTTATGCTTTAAAGGAACAAATAGAATCCAAAAAACAGCATTATACCTATCCTCTAAGTCCCAATGGTTTATATCTTTGTGGTGTGGGATATGGGCAGTGAGTTATAAAGCTTTATTGGGCTTACTTGCTTCTATATAAAGGCTTTCAAAAGCTCTCTCTTTGGCATCAAAAAGCAATAATGTATCGCGTCCATTCCCAAAGGAGGAGCGCTCAATATCCACAAAACCAACCGCTTCAAGTGTATAGGCTAACCTATCATAATCCCATACGCTCAAATGGAGATATTCTTGCGTGAGTTTTCTTATGTATTCGCACGCTAGAGGCTTTGCAACAGAATCTTCTTTTGCGCGCAAATATTGTTCAATGTGAAATCCCAAATCAGGCACACTTAGGCGAATTGTGCCATTGGGTTTTAGAATCCGAAAAACCTCTCTAAGCAGAGCAATGGCATCATCAATATATAAATGCTCTAATGTGTGTTCGGAGAATACGCCATCAAAGGTATGAGAAGGACATCGTAGAGGATAGCGCAAATCAAGCTGCCATTGTGGCATAGGGAGAGAGTAGGTTTTATAGGGTTTAAAATGCGAGAAAAAATCAGCATTAATTATATTATACCCCCCCCCCCATTGTTTGCTTAAATTGAGCGCCACAGCCAAGATTGAGATAATTTTTCTCTCCTTTGGCATTGAGTTTGTGAAAAGCAGGTGTGCGCGAAGGCAAATGCGATAAAAAAGCTCGTCCCAAAAAGCTTATGATTTCAAATTTGAGCATACTTTTGAGCGTAAATTTGTATTCTTGTGAAATAGGCTTATTTGGCGCTTTTTGCATTGCGATTCCTTGTGATTTTTATAAGGCAGATTCTATAAAATATTTACAAAATCGTGGCTTAAAATGAAGAATCTACCTCTATAAAGGACTTATACTTTTTTAAGTGAGAGTATTTATAATATGAGTGTTATTATGTAATTTTGATAAAAAGAGATTTTATGAAGAGCACACATTTTTTGGTTTCTTTTATTTTTTATGTTTGTTTTGTCTGCGTAAGTTTTGGCTTTGAATGTGGGCAAAAGAGTTGCACTGATGGGCGTTTATTTTTGCATACACATTATGTTTCATCTTATGCTTCAAGCATAGATATAAACGGTGTAGGTGGAGGCTTTGGTGGGGGTGCTTTGTGGTATGATAGAGAGTTTTATGGCAATGTAGAGGCGGCTTTAAGCTTTATGGATTTTCACACACAAAGCACACATCATATATTAAGCACAAATCGTGGGTTTGGCACGATTTTTAGCGCATTTGGTGATATTGGATTAAATCTTGGCTCACTGAATAAACCGCTTTTTCTAGGCTTTGCAATCCCCATAGAGATGTATAACCTCAATTCTAGCAGCTCTCCAAATGGACTAAGTATGGGCATAGTGGGCTTTGGGGTAAATATCGCACAAAGATATATTACACTTTTAGAGAATATAAGATTTGAATATGCTCTAGGGGTTTATTATGCGCTTGGTGTGTATAATTTTGCTGCTTTGGAGCATAAAGGACTTTTTAGAAATGGCTTAAACACGCAAGGATTTCTTACACAAGCTTCTGTGGGGCTTAGTTATGGTGAGCGATACCCTCTTTTTGCGCGATTTAAGGCGAAGTATTTTTGCCTTGAAGATTCTCAAAGTATTCTTGCAGAGAATGGCTTAAATGTTCTCTATCCAGCAAATCAAAATTTCACACTTACTTTGGAGCTAGGTATGGGCTTTTAAGCTTATCTTTGCTATAATAATTTTACCTAGATGACGCGCCTTTCCTTTCACATCGCTAGTCTGTTACTAAAAGATTGTTGGGTTAATCGTAGTAGTCTTTGTGTGTCGGTGTTTCCGTTTGAGCTATTTGAAGTAGTGAGGATTTGCCGCCTAAGAAGATTCTCTTAGCCCTATTTGTGGCTTTTTTAGGCTACGCACATTGGGGTAACGCTCATTTGGGGTTATAGAATCTACTTCAATATTTTAAGGATAACAATGCAAGAGCATATACTCATCATCGGCAATGGAGGGCGTGAGTATGCCATAGGGCGAGTACTTAAAGAAGACAACAGAGTAAAGACTTTATATTTTGCCCCCGGCAATGGAGCAACGCACCTACTTGGCACAAATCTTACCTACGCGTACCCACAAGAACTTTTAGAATCTATCACATTTCATCATATCACACTTGTTATCATAGGTCCTGAAGCACCTCTAGGTGAGGGATTAAGCGATTATCTAAGAAGCCATAATGTGCGCGTTTTTGCCCCTTCAAAAGCAGCAGCTCGTTTAGAAACAAGCAAAGCATTTATGAAAGATTTTGTGAGTGCGGCTCACATTCCCACAGCGCGTTATATGCAATCAAGCGACTTTCAAACACTTTGTGCGTTTATTGACACACTTACTCCCCCTATTGTGATAAAGGCTGATGGTTTGTGCGCGGGCAAAGGCGTGATTATTGCCCAAAGTTATGAGGAGGCAAAGCAGACTACTCAAGATATGCTCTCTGGCACAGCTTTTGGAGAGGCGGGAAAATGTGTAGTTGTGGAGGAATTTTTAGAGGGCTATGAACTCTCTGTATTTGCTATTTGTGATGGAGAGGACTTTGTTATGCTTCCTGCTTGTCAAGATCACAAGCGCCTCCTGACAGGTGATAAGGGTCCAAATACAGGGGGTATGGGAGCTTATACGCCGACACCTCTATGTGATGAGAATCTAATGCGAAAGATTCGCCAAAATATTATAGCTCCTACACTGCAAGCAATGAAAAAACAGGGTACACCATTTGAAGGAGTGCTTTTTGGCGGGATTATGGTGGTAAAGAAAAATAATGAGCTAGAGCCTTATTTACTTGAATTTAATGTGCGATTTGGAGACCCTGAATGTGAAGTGCTTATGCCTTTGTTGCAAACGCCTTTGCTTGATATTATTACATATACTATTGAGCGCAGGATAAGAGAATTAAAATGTATCTTCAAGGAGCAATATGCTGTGGCAGTGGTAGCTTCATCAAAAGATTATCCTTATGTATCAAGCGCAAGTGTGCCAATTCGCATTCAAGCATTTGATGAAAGGCTAGGGCATATCGTGTATGCTGGAGTGAGCAGTGATTCACAAGGCGGACTTTTAGCAAGTGGCGGGCGAGTACTTTTAGCAGTAGGAATCGCCTCAAGTATTCAACAAGCGCGCAATAATGCTTATGAGATTCTCAAAAGTGTGTCTTTTGAGGGTATGCACTTTCGTGAAGATATTGCTTATAGAGCTTTGGCACTATGAATACAGATGATAAAATTTTAGAACTCCTTGAGAGGGAAAATATCCAGCTTGCTGATAAAGCCTTGCGTTCTTTAGCGTGGTTTATAGATGTATTTTTGCTCTCTCTTATTTTTACTTTGATTCACACTGATACGCTTTCGCAAATGAGTGATACACAAGGAAATGTGAATTATACTACTTTAAGAGCCTTTGTTATGGCTTATATATGGCAGATATGGATTCTCAAAATTAGCTATGACACTCTTTTTGTGTATTTTTATGGAGGGAGTATTGGTAAAATCTTGTGTAAAATACGCGTAGTAAGCGTGGATTTGCTTGATAAGCCAAATTTTATTTTTTCGCTCCTTCGCGCTTGTGCTAAATATATAGGCGAGAGTTTGCTTTTTATTACTTATGTGTTTGGCTTTGGCGATACACTTTTTCGCACTTTGCACGATAGATTGGCAAAGACTTTGGTGATTGCATATTGAGAGCACATTTCATTGTAGGGTTGTTTTTTGCGTGCTTGGGTGCTTTTGTGCCTTTGTATGCGGAAAAAAAAGCAGATATGTTTGATTTATCTGCTGATAATGTGAGTGCAAGTGGTGATATTATCACTGCAGAGGGTAATGCTTTTTTACTCTATGGTGATGCGTATATGGTGGCACAAAAGATTATTTATGACAAACAGAGCAAAGAAGTGCATCTTGAAGGTGGTGCAAAAGTCTATCAAGGCAATGTTTTATATCTTGATGTAGAACGTGTGGATATAACTTTAGATGATAAACATACGATTATGAGCAATCTTTATTTGCAAAGCACAATGGGCATTTGGATTATGGCAAAACAAGGTGAAGGACAAGATAATTATTATACTTTCAAAAAAGGAGTGATTTCAGGTTGCGATATCCAATATCCATTATGGCATTTAAATGTGAGTTCTGGTACATACAATGCGCAAAAAGAATATATGAGCGTATGGAATCCAAGATTTTATATTGGGGCTTTGCCTGTGTTTTATTTTCCTTATTTTTTCGCTCCTACTGGCAATGTAAGAAAAAGCGGATTGCTCTCTCCTGAAATGTCTTTTAGCAATAAGCAGGGTTTTATGTATATGCAGCCTTTGTTTATTGCACCTTTTAATCGTTGGGATATGACACTTTCTCCACAAATAAGAACACAACGCGGTTATGGTGGAGAGGTAGAGTTTCGTTTTGCAGATAAGGAAAATCATATCGCAACTTTTAAGGGACGATATTTTCAAAATAACGATGAATATATGAGGAGCAATAACCTTAAGAATCAACATATTTATGGTGGAACTTTCCAATACAAAACACAAGATATTCTTACATCTCATAATGAATATGCAAGTGATGGATTCTATACAGATATTACTTATATGAATGACCTTGAGTATATGCGATTAAAAAGCCTTAATGGAGCTTTTAATACGCGTCTATATGAATCGCGTATTAATTATTTTATCAATACCAACAAGCATTATTTTGGCACTTATTTTAAATATTACCTTGACCTTTCTAAAGAAAACAATGTCAATACTTTTCAATCTTTGCCACAAATACATTATCATCATTATACAGATTCTCTATTTTTTAGAAATCTCCTCTATACTTTTGATTTTCAGAGCAAATATGTTACTCGTGCTTCTGGTTATAAATATTTTCAAAATACTTTCTCGCTACCCTTAGGTGTCGCATTTCCTTTTTTTAAAGATTATTTTTCCATAGGAGCAAATGTAGATATGTATGCTACTTCAGTTTTACTTGAAGATGCACAAAATATTACAGATGCTATGAGACAAACATTGGATAAAAATATCAATTATAGTGTCAGTAGCTATAATATTTCCCTTAACTCTGATATTGCTCGTCCTTATAAACATTTTTTTCATTCTATGCACTTTGAAGCACTTTTTAGCGGAGCATTATACAAATATACTTCTGATGCTATTGCCGATGATAGATATGAGGCATACAATAAATTACTTGAAGAGAATAATCACAATCCTGAATCTTTAAAAATATATTGGAATCCAAGCGATATTGTTGATATTGTGAAAAACAAACACAAAGTAGATTTAAAACTTTCGCAGTATTTTTATGGCAAAAATGGTAAAGAATTGTTTTATTGGCGGATATATCAGCGACTTTTTATCAACGATAATTTTTTAACAAGAAATCAAGTGTTGCGTAATGAACTCGGGTTTTCACCTATTGGGGGATTGAATCTAAGTGCTTCAACATTTTATTCTTATTCGCGCAATACTTTTAGTGAAGCATCAGTAAATGCCTCATTTAATAAATGGGGGTTAGATTCTAATCTGACTTTTTATTTCAAACTTGACCCATTATATCTTTCATCAGGTTTATATTCCCAACAAGAGAATAATAGCAACAATACAGGCTTTCTTCGCGGCAATTTGGGCTATGATTTTGGATATTTTTATTTAAATACAAATGTAGGTTATGATGTAGGACTTGGGTATTTAAAGGATTGGTATGTTACAATTTCTAAAGATATTCGTTGTTTTGGCATAGGATTAAAAATTGCTCAAGATGTGCGTCCTACCTTGACAGCCGATAATCAGATTACACCTATTACAAATCAATATGTTAAGCTTGAATTTCGTTTTGTGCCCTTGAGTAGCATTGGCGCAACTTATAGATTCAAAGAATAAAGAGAGGTTAAGAATGCAAAATGTTGTATTTGAGCACACAGAAGATGCCTTAAAACCTTTGCTTGATGCGATAAATATCAAAAGTCTTCCCTTATCTAATGCGATTTTAATAAGCATAGGGCGTGAAGGAGTGATACTTGCGCATACGCTTGCTCAAAAACTAAAGATTCCAATGGAATTTCTTTTTACTCAAACTATTGCCTCTCCGCTTAATCCAGAATGTCCTATTGCTGTGGTAAGTGAAGATATGGAAATGTTGATTAATGAAAATTTAGTCAATGCTTTTGATATTAGCCCTGATTATGTTTATAATGAAGCACAAAGACAATATGAAGAGGTTATCTTGCCTTCTTTATATCAATTCAAAAAAGGTGAAGGTTTGGAATCGTTGAAAGGTAAAGATGTGCTACTCTTTGATATTGGTATAGAGACGGGTTTGCGTATGGGTGTAGCAATTAAGACTTGTATGAATATGAAAGCAAAAAGTCTTTGTGTCATTGCACCTGTAATGCCAAAGAGTGTTTATGATTTTTTATGTGAGATTTGCGATGATGTCTGTTGTCCTTATCCTCTTGAAAATTATGTAAGCACTTCACATTATTTTCCGCATTTAAATATGCTTGATGATGAAGCATTTGAGGAAGCATTAAACCAAACTACAACACAAAAGGATACATAATGCAACGTATTGAACTTGAATTTGACAATCTTAGCGAGCAATATAGTTTTAATTATGTTGCACAAGCTGCAAATGGGGGCATACTTTATCAAAATGGAGGAAGTGTGCTTTTAGCAACTATCTGCACACAAGAGAATGAAAAGTATGATGATGAGTTTTTGCCTTTGAGTGTGCAATATATTGAAAAAACTTACGCAAATAATAAATTTCCATCTGGTTTTATAAAGCGTGAGGGCAAACCAAGCGAGTTTGAGATTCTTACTTCAAGGCTTATTGACCGCACTTTGCGTCCGCTTTTTCCTAAGGGCTATACTTATACGACTTCTATTGTCGTTATGGTTTTAAGTTATGATGGCAAAAGTGATTTGCAGCTTAATGCCCTTAATGCTGCTGCGTGCGCACTTTATGTATCAGATTTGCCACTGCAGAGTTTGCGTGATAAGGCAGTATCAGGGGTGCGTATTGGGCGTAAAGATGGGCATTTTATTATTAACCCCACAATGGAACAACTAGGTGAGAGTGAGCTTGATTTATTTGTTTCAGGGCGGGGCGATGAGCTTCTTATGATTGAAATGAAAAGCATAAGAACTGCAAGCGGAGCAAATGAATTAAGCGAAGAGCATTTGCTTGAGGCTCTTGAATATGCTAAAAATTATCTTAAAAATGCTACACAAACCTATCATCAGCATTTTGCTCCTTATAAAAAACCGCCTTTTGCCTTTGAATCACCCAACAATGAGCTTGATGAGCAGCTATTACATATTATTCAAACGCGTTATCACACTTCTATTACAGAGGCTCTTACACATATGGCAAAATCTGAACGCCACACTCAACTTAAGGCACTGATAAGGCAAGTTGTGCGTGAATGTGAGATTGAAGATGAAAAAAAGGTGCAAGAGCACATTATGGCATATAAGAAAAAGCTTGTGCGTGAGATGATTTTACAATCTCGCATTCGTGCTGATGGACGCGGACTTAAAGATGTGCGCCCTATCAGCATTCAAACAAATATTTTGCCATTTGCGCACGGAAGTGTGCTTTTTACGCGAGGACAAACTCAAGCACTTGTGAGTGCTACCATTGGTGGGGATAATGACGCACAAAATTACGAAATGCTTGGGAGCAAAAATGCACTCAAAAAGCGATTTTTATTTCATTATAATTTCCCTAGTTTTAGTGTAGGTGAAGCAAGTATGATAGGTTCTGTTGGGCGCAGAGAGTTAGGACACGGCAATTTAGCTAAACGCGCTTTGCAATCAAGCGTACAAGAGCAGGATAAAACAATTCGCCTTGTTTCAGAGATTTTAGAATCTAATGGCTCAAGCTCAATGGCAAGTGTATGCGGTGGCTCTTTGGCATTATGTGCGTGTGGCATACAAGTAGAATCTTTGATTGCAGGTGTGGCAATGGGGCTTGTTACACAAGATGAGCAATATGCAATTTTGACAGATATTAGTGGATTAGAAGATCACGATGGTGATATGGACTTTAAGGTAGCTGGGGGATATAAAGGTATTAGTGCGATGCAAATGGATATTAAACTTGGCGGGGTTACACAAGAGATTCTCTCTCAAGCACTCTTTCAAGCAAAAGAGGCAAGGCAGCAGATTTTGGCAATTATGGAAGAAGCTCGCGCAAAGATTGTCCTCAATGATGCAATTTTGCCAAAAAGCGAGAGTTTTATGATTCCTCCGCACAAGATAGTTGAGGTTATTGGCACTGGTGGGAGGGTAATAAAAGATATTATTGAGCGATTTGGAGTAAGCATTGATTTGGTGCGTGAGAGTGGTATGGTGAGCGTGAGCGGGAGTAATGTAGAGAATCTCCAAGGGGCAAAAGCTTTTATTTTGCAGCTTGTGGAAAGCACAGGAGCAAAGAAAGAATATGAAAAAGTAGATTGGGAAAGTTATATGGTAGGTGAGCGATTTGTAGGCAAAATTAAAAAAATTGTTGATTTTGGTATATTTGTTGAGCTGCCACGTGGGGGCGATGGGCTTATTCATATCAGCAAAATCACAAAAGATAGGACACAACATTTAAGTGAGATTTTCCATAATGTAAGTGAGCTAGAATGTGAGATTCTCTCACAAAATAAGAACAAAGTAGAGCTAGGGCTTGTTGAATCTAGCAATTAATGTTTTTTTTATTAAATCTTAGGCATAATCTAGCCTCCAAAGTATCAAGTAGGGGAATGAATCCGAACGGGCTTTGAGATAAAAAACGAGGTGTAAAATGAAATTTTTGGCTCTTTTATGTTTAGGAATGGTAGGCTTTGCCTTTGGTGCAGAAGTAAGCGGATTAGATATGATTAAATCATATTCAGTCGCTGGTGCTGTTATTGGTCTGGGTATAGCAGCGCTTGGTGGTGCTATTGGTATGGGACACGCTGCTGCTGCGACAATTTCAGGAACAGCGCGTAATCCCGGAATCAGCGGTAAATTGCTCGGAACAATGTTTATTGCACTTGCTTTGATTGAAGCACAAGTAATTTATACATTGGTTTTAGCTCTTATTGCTCTTTACGCTAATCCTTTTCTTTCTTAATTGATTTCTCCCCATAGCGGGGAGTTTGCGCTGGTGGTGGAATTGGTAGACACACCATCTTGAGGGGGTGGCGGGGCGACCCGTGCGAGTTCAAGTCTCGCTCAGCGCACCATACTTCTATAATAGAATCCAATTTATCCCATAGTTTGGAATCTTTATAACTTACGCCGGAGTGGTGAAACTGGTAGACGCGCTAGACTCAAAATCTAGTAGGGGCGACCCTGTGTCGGTTCGAGTCCGACCTTCGGCACCATTTTACAGAATCAAAGCCCCTTTATGTGTGCAAAGTTTCAAGTTTGAGAATCGCTTAAGTTTCACTCCTCACACATTCTCTCAAATTCTTGATAATATTTCCACGATTCCACAATATCAGGACGCTCTTTTTTAATATACGCCAAATGCTCATCTAAGATATGTTTAAATCTTATCCTTAAATCTTTATGTTCTCTTAAATACTCTAGCACTTGAGATTCTGTAATTTTCTTTGTATCCTCTATGTTTTTTTGCTCTTGTAATCTTTGAATAAATCTTAAAAGATAATCTTTAACTTCCTCTAATATCTTTGTATCTTGTTTTAGAATCTCAAAGTCTTTTTTATTTGCACATACAATGATTCTGTCATAAAAGCAATCTTGGTTAAAAAGAAAGGGAGTGAGGTTTTGATACACTTTGTCATCTTTATACACTTTATCCATAAGATAAATATATATATTTTTCTTTTTGGATTTGATAAAAAGACTTAAGGGGAGTAGTGCATTATATTGTGAAATATTTTCTTTAAACCTCTCCCTCTCCTCTTCTTTTGGTGCAGGGAATCCTAAGCTTTGAGATAATCTTTTTATTGTTTCAAAGGCTCTCTCTCCTACAATTTCAGACATATCTATAATAATAGAATCTTGAAGATTAATCAAAGCATTTTTGAGTTGGGTGTCGTGGAAACACATATATTTAAAATTTATCCAATATTCACTTAGCTCAAGTGGAGGATATTTAGCACCATTGCCATATTGCACGAGATTTTGACAGATTTCATCAGGGTTTGTTAATAAAGTAATAGTGCGACATTGTTTATTTGTGGCTCTTTTTACTCCCATATAATGCTTTAACATACTTATAGGGTCTCGCACCAAATTTAATGAAGGCACATTAGAAATCAAAGCATAAAATTTCTCATCTTCAATATAGATTCTTATAGCAAGATAAATATATTTTCTTTGCTCATTATAATGATTGATTATTTGTTTAAAATATCCTTTATATATGTTAGCTCCCCCTCGCTCATAGCAACAACTACTCATTCCACAATAGTTTAAGAATGTATGTAATCCTGTATTTCCCGTGCCGTGACTTCCCCAATATACAAATTGATAATACGGAGGCAGAGGCAAGTTCAAATCCCAAGCAATTTGTGCAGAGAGATTGTTATAGCTTAGATTGGGATAGGGTTGTATCTCCACTATACTTTTGGATTCTAAACTTTCTTGTTCTTTGTTCTTAGAATTTCTTGCACTCAATCTTTTAGGATTTAGCATTGGGGGATAAGGGTGATTTGTTTCAAGGTATTGCTCTTTAAACTCAATGGATTCTATCCAAGAGTTAATCTCCTCATAATATTGAGAGATAAAAACTAAAGTTGGATTATGAGTAGTTACAATATGAAATCTCTTTAGAATCTTATACACACCAAATTTATGAGGATTATGAGATATAAAGATAAGAAAGAGCATTTCTACCTTTTGAAAGAAATGTTGATAGAAAGCAGTTTGTTGAAAAGCTCTTTTTTTCTTTCCTAAATTATAAACAAGAGCAAATCTTAAGCCTTTTGCTTTAAAAATGCGTATTGTTTTGGAACGATTATATGCCCCCCCCCCCATTCATTGCAAATAGATTCATAAAATTATCCCCCAAAAAATTATCCCCCAAATCCCCCAATTTTTGTAGGGTAAAATTATAGCATTTTTTTACAAAAATCAAAATTTTGTCATTGTATCAATAATTTGACAATTTCACATCCATTCTAAGATTCTGCTTACCTCATTTGTTTCAAAACATTTAAGCGTAGATGGTGGATTAGATGGTTTTTTAGCAAGTATGACTTTATTAAATCCATAGCTCTCAAGCTCTTTTAAGCGCGTATCAATATTGCTTACCTCTCGTATATCGCCTACGAGCGAGACTTCACCTATAAAAGCGGTTTTTGCATTCAGCACTCTATTGCGGAAGCTTGAGATGATGCTTGCAATTACGGCAAGGTCTGCGCTTGGTTCGCTGATTTTAATGCCTCCTGCGACATTGACAAAGACATCATAACGTCCTAACGGAAGTTCAAGTTTGCGCTCTAAAAGGGCAAGGAGCATATTAAGGCGATTAGTATCAAAGCCCGTGCAAGAGCGTTTAGGATAAGCAGATTCAGATACGAGTGCTTGAATCTCAATAACAAGCGCACGACTCCCTTCAAGTATCACAGCTATGGCACTCCCTGCTTGAGCACTTTTTTGTGTAAAAAAAAGTTTTGAAGCATTTTTAGCGCTTACTAATCCTCCCTCTTTCATCTCAAAAATGCCAATTTCACTTGTCGTGCCAAAGCGGTTTTTAAATCCCCTTAGCATTCTAAGCTCTCGGCTGGGGTCCCCTTCAAAATATAGCACACAATCTACCATATGTTCTAAGATTCTAGGTCCAGCGATTGAGCCTTCTTTGGTAATGTGCCCAATGATAAAAATGCTTATATTGCGCTCTTTGGCAAGTCTCATAAGTGCAAAAGTAACTTCGCGCACTTGCGAGATAGAACCGGGTGCAGAAGTAATATCGGGTGAATAAATCGTTTGGATAGAATCTATCACACATAGAGCAAATTCTTGCTCATTAAGTGCATTTTGAATGATATGCAAATCAATTTCATTGAGTAAAAATAATGCTTCACTTATTGCCCCAAGCCGAGAAGCACGCATTTTGATTTGTCCTGCACTTTCCTCACCGCTCACATAGAGAATCTTTTTGTGAGCTTTTTTAGCAATTTCTCCAGCGATTTTGAGTAAAAGCGTGGATTTTCCTACTCCCGGACTCCCACCTATGAGATATAGCCCACCCGGGACAATGCCTCCACCTAATACAATATCTAACTCTTCTTCAAAGGAACTAAAACGTTCAATGTTTTCAAAGCTTACTTGTGTGATAGGGATAGCATTTGATGAACTTTGAGGATTGGACTTGGTGGATTGTATGATTTTTATTTGAGTAGGCTTAAGCTCTATAAGAGAATCCCAGCTCCCGCAGCTACTGCATTTGCCAAGCCATTTTGCACTTTGCCACCCACAAAATTGACATTCAAAAACAGAGGTTTTTTTTGCCATTAATTTCCTTGATAAATGCTATCAAGTAAGATTCTGACATATTCTTTAGAATCAAAAGAAACAAGATCATCTGCTTTTTCGCCTATACCAATGTATAAAATGGGAATGTTTAGTTCGCTTACGATACTAAAGAGCGCACCGCCCTTGCTTGTGCCATCAAGCTTTGTAATGATGATACCATCAAAATCAATATTTTGTGAAAATGCTCGTGCTTGATTTATAGCCGAACTTCCTTGTGTGCCATCAAGAACAAGAAATTTGCGCAAAGGTTTGTCTCCAAGAGCCTTTTGGCTTACGCGCACAATTTTTAAAAGCTCGTTGTTAAGATTTGTTTGGTTATGTAAGCGTCCCGCTGTATCTATATAGAGCTCATCAATATTTTTCGCAATTGCAGAATTGATACTATCAAATGCTACTGCGCTTGGGTCGTGCATATGTTGGGTTGCAATTACTGGAATATGGAGCTTTTCTCCCCAGAGTTTAAGTTGTTCTATTGCTGCTACGCGAAATGTATCTCCTGCTGCTAGCATTACTTTTTTGTTTTGTGTTTGGGCAAGGTGGGCAAGTTTGGCAATCGTGGTGGTTTTGCCTGCACCATTTACGCCCACAATAAGCGTTACAAGAGGCTTGGGTGGTATATTGGGCAAGTTTGATGAAGTATCTTTTATATCAAGTAATTTTAAAAGTTCTTTATTTAATGTTTCACGCGATGTGTAAGGGGGGAGGTTTTCAAGCAAAGATTCTATGAGTTCGTATTCAAGGTCGCATTCAATAAGAATCTCTTCTAGCTCTTCTTTAGAGCATTTGTCTTTTTTAGAGCCAAGAAGCGAAGTAATATTTTGAGTAGTTTTTTGAAGCGTTTTGCTAAGGGCTGAAATCATTGCGCTTCTTGTGTTGGGATATTTTCCATATCTTCTTGTTCTTGTGGAGTGAGATTTTGCATCTCGCTTTGGGCTTTTGCATCAAGCTGGTCTTGAATCTGATAACGTATATCAAGCTCTATCATCTCTTCTGGCACAAGTCCTACATAATCAATGACTTTTTCCCCTTGTGTATCATAGAGTGCAATATAGCTTTGCTTGTCATCTTTATTAAGAAAATTAAGTAGATTTTTATTATCTGTGGGAGCATAAAGCTTAAACTGCGGGTTGAGAGTATCAATTTCTTGCTGAAGATGCGCAATATCATCTTTTGGGCTAATAGCGATGATAGAGATAAATTCTTGATATTTGTTATATAAATCCAAAATATGGAGCAATTCATTTTGGCATTGAATACAATCTTTAGAAATAAAAAAGAGCAAAGTAGGACGTTGTGTTTCACTTTTAAAAATGCTTTGAGTTTGATTTGTCTTAAAACGTAAAGATTCATTTTGAGTATTTGTAACTTCAATGCTCAAAATCTCATCTTTATTTCCCTCAAAGCCAAAAACATCTTTGTCTCTATCACCTTCATCACTACACGCTCCTAACATCGCAATTAATAAAAGCCCCATAAGCGAGGGTGCAATATGCCCAATATTGAGAATCTGTGCTATTTTCATATTATTTAACTCTCCATTTTTAGTTTTGCCATTTTTATGTTTTGGGTATCATTATATCCAAAAAAAGGATTAACAATTACCAAACAAGACTTTAGATTAAGTGCAAAGGCACGATTAAAACAACGCTCCATTTATGGATATTTTGCAGATAAATCTTTAAATAGATTCCTTTTGTCATATCTACAAGCAAAAAGTGTTCGCAATATCCTCGTATATATGCCTTTTGGCAATGAAGTGGATATTTTTCCTCTTATTTGCGAACTTCGCAAAAAAAAATATCGTGTTTTTGTTCCTTTTATACAAGAACTTAGCTTTAAAATGATACCATTACGAATGCCGTTTCATAAAAATAAATACGGCATTTATGAGTCAAACAATTCTATATTTAAATTAATAAAAGCTGATGCGGTGATTATCCCCGTTTTGGGCATTGATAAGCATTTTAGACGAATAGGTTTTGGGAGGGGTATGTATGATAGATTTATGTCCCATCTTAAAGGCAAAGTTCATACTATTTTCGTAGCAAGAAGTCCAAATTACGCTCCAAGCGTTATTACAGAGCACTATGATGTGCAGGGGGATTGTTTTTTTACACCATCAGCTTTATGTATAAGGAAGCACAATGGGAGTATGGTATGCAATAGGAAGCATAATCTTTGGGTTATTAGTCGGCGTGAGTGTATATCTCATCAGCAGAAAGATATTTCATTCTAATTCGCAAATGATTATTGAGCAGGCTAAAGCTAAGGCTAAGGCGATTGAATATGAGGCGCAAAATATACTTCAAAATCATCATATCCAGATGAAAGAAGAGCAAATGCGCTTAAAGCAAGAATATGAGCAAGAGTGTGCAACATTGCACAAAGATTATGAATCTCGCCTTGCTAAACTTGATAAAGAAGAAAGCAATCGTTATGCGCAACTCAATCATCAAAAGCAAGAGGTAGAAAAAGAAAAGCAAGAAATTACTGAACTTAAAGTGCGCCTTTTGCGCTCTCAAGGAGAGCAAGATAAGCTTAAGCAAGAATATCAGCATATCAAAAAAGAGATGCTTAATGTTCTTTCAAAATATGCTCAAATGACAAGAGAGGAAGCCACGAATATTTTGCTCTCTCATCTTGAAGAGGAGCTTATTGATGAGAAAGCACTTCTTATTCGTCAATATGAAAAACAAGCGTATGAGGAGGCTAAAAAAAAGGCAAATTTTGTTTTGGCTCAAGCTACTACGCGCTATGCGGGAGATTTTGCCACTGAACGATTGGTCAATGTGATTAATCTCCCTAATGATGAGCTTAAAGGTCGCATTATTGGCAAAGAAGGGCGCAATATCAAGACTTTAGAGACAATTAGTGGTGTTGATGTGATTGTTGATGATACACCCGGCAGCATTATTTTAAGTAGTTTTAATCTCTATCGCCGTGCTATTGCAACAAAAACGATAGAGAAACTTGTTGAAGATGGGCGCATTCAGCCCTCACGCATTGAAGAAGTCTATGAACGCGTAAAAGATGAGATGGACGAACAAATGCGTCAAGATGGTGAAAATATCGTGCTTGATATGGAGCTTGGTTATATGCACCCAGAATTGAAATTTTTGCTTGGTAAAATGCGCTATCGTGCGTCATTTGGACAAAATGCACTTGGGCATTCCATTGAGGTAGCTAATCTTGCGGCAATTATTGCAGGTGAGCTCGGAGGTGATGAAAAACTTGCACGAAGGGCTGGAATCTTGCACGATATTGGCAAGGCACTCACACAAGAGCTAGGCGGTAGCCACGTAGATTTGGGCGTAGAAGTCTGCACTTGCTATAAAGAGCACCCTGTGGTTATTAATGCAATTAAAGCCCATCACGGCTATGAGGAGATTCAGAGTATTGAATGCGCAGCAGTATGCGCAGCAGATACACTCTCTGCCGCGCGTCCGGGAGCGAGAAGAGAAGCGTTAGAGAATTTCTTAAAACGTATGCAAGATATTGAACGCATAGCTATGGATAAAATTGGCGTAAAACAAGCGTATGCAATTAATGCAGGACGCGAAGTACGCGTGATTGTGCGTGCAGATTTAGTAAGTGATGGGCAAAGTGTTATCCTTGCGCGAAAAATTGCTAAAGAAATAGAATCTACTTTGCAATATCCCGGAGAAATCAAAGTGAGCGTTATACGAGAAACAAGAGCGGTTGAATTTGCACGATGAGCCTTAAGCTTTGGCGTGCGGAGGGCGCATAGCATTCAAAAGTGCTAAAAGTGCTATGCCTACATCACCAAATACAGCGAGCCACATATTTGCTATACCCATAATGCCTAAGATAATGAGCACAATTTTACTTGCAAGGGCAAAGCTAATATTTTGCCAAGTGATAGAATGAGTATGATGAGCGATTTTAAATGCCTGCACAAGCCCTTGAAGGTAATTGTGTTGCAAGATAATATCAGCACTTTCTTTGCTCACATCATTACCACTCTCACCTGTATTGATACTTATGCCTACATCACTGCGTCTAAGCACTATTGCATCATTAATGCCATCGCCTATAAATGCACTTTTACCCTGCCACTGCTGCATAAGAGAGGCAAGTTTATCAGCTTTTTGTGCAGGCAAAAGATGTCCATAAGCGTGAGATATACCTAAGTTTTTAGCGATAGAATCTACATTGGTTTGATTATCTCCACTTAGAATTGCAAAATGCTTTATGCCATAGTGTTTGAGGGTAAGTAAGGATTGCTTAGTGTCATTTTTGAGTTTGTCTCCAATGAGAATATATCCTACATAAGTGTTTTCAAGTGCAATGTAAATAATGGTATGAGGCGTATGTATAGGCGTAAAAGAGATATGATTTTCTTGCATAAGTGTAGCATTTCCTGCGAGAATCTCGCCCTTATTGCATACAAGTCGCACACCCTTGCCGCTTATTTCTTCATAAGATTCTATATCGCATTCATAAGAAGCTACATTTTTAATGCACAAAGCAATGGGGTGATTTGAGTTTTGCTCTGCCAATGCGGCAAGTTCAAGCAAGTCTTGTTGCGTGTAACTTTTATTTGGGACAATGCTTAGAATCTCAAACACACCTTGCGTGAGTGTGCCTGTTTTATCAAAGACAATATTTTTGACTTGAGCAAGGCTTTCAAGATAGATTGAACCCTTAAATAAAATGCCTTGAGCACCTGCTTGTCCAATAGCGGCAAAATATCCTAGAGGCACAGCAATCACAAGCGCACAAGGACAACTTATCATCATTACTACAAGCGCACGATAAATCCATTCGTGCCATTGTCCATCAAAAAGAGGAGGCATTATGGCTATGCCCAATGAAAGCACAAGAATAATAGGTGTATAAATACGCGCAAAAGAAGTAATAACTTTTTGTGTTTTGGCTTTATTTGCACTCGCTTCTTGCGTGAGTTTAGCAATTTTAGCAATATGAGAATCTTTAAAGGGTTTTTCTACACGCACTTCAAGCATAGCTGTTGTATTGATTGCTCCTGCCATAATGCTTTGTCCTTCATTTACGCTCACAGGAACGCTCTCGCCATTGATTGAACGCATATCTAAATAACTTTTTCCTTTAAGCACTTTGCCATCAGTAGGGACTTTCTCTCCTACTCTAATGACAATTATATCTCCTACGCATAATTGCTTTGGGTGCAAGTCTTGCACAGAGCCATTGTGCTTTTTGTGTGCTATATCGGGCATAATGTGTAAAAGTGCGTTGATAGAATCTTTAGATTTTTGCACTGCACGAGATTCTAAAAATTCACCTACGCGAAAAAAAAGCATAACCGCCACAGCTTCGCTTATCTCACCTATGCACAATGCTGCGAGTGTGGCAAAAAACATAAGAGAGTTTTCATCAAAAAATATTTTATTTCTAAAATTTCTCCAAGTCGCGCTAAATATGGGTATCCCTGCACCTATATAAATCATACCAAGTAAAATATAAGCGACAATGGGAGGAATATGTAAAGAATCTATGTAAAGCACAGCCATACAAAACATAAATACAGCCATACACATACCTAGAGAAAGCAATTCGCGTGAATGTTTCTTGTCTTCTTGTGGTGGGGAGATATAAGATGCAGATGCTTCTGATACGCTCACTTGCGGTTCTATATGTGTAATAGTGCGCATAACTTTTGTAAGATTATCTGTATAGATATACAGCATATTCGTGTTAAAATCAATATTAGCTTCTTTTGTATTTGGAAGCGTATTGAGTGCTTCTTCAATGCGTTGAGCGCAACTTGGGCAGTCAATACCTTCAAGCTTAAGAATATGTTGCTTCATAAGATTTCCTTGCATTTTGTGGGATTATAACAGAAATATGTAAATATACATATAGGGGGTATATGTATAAAATAATAGAATTTTATGCAAGAGTATAGAAATATGCTATAATCCCCCTTTTATTTTTCTATAAATATTAAGGAATCCTGTGCCAAGAAGCCCCCAAGCTAAAGCAAAAGATATATCATTAACACCATCTCCCACACAGGAGAATGTCAAGATACCACAAAAGCCTAAGCAGACTAAAGATAAAGGAATGAGAAAGCCAAAAGCAAAAGATTCTACTCACATTCCACAAGCACATTTACGAGCATATAGAAGAGCAAAAGCACATAGAATGTATAAAAATTTCACACAAGCAGCCAAACGCAAAAGCATAGCCTATGAGACAATTATTGGCATATTGATAGCTCTTGCATTTGGTTTGATAGCTGCAACATTGGCGAGATTCTATCTTGAGGTATCTTTTAAGGTTTCTGCACTCCTTGGTATTATTGCTTTGCTTGTTACACTTTGGACAAATAAAGCTTTGCCTTTAGGCGTAGTATCGCTTTTGCCTATTATCCTTTTCCCAAGTTTTGGGATTTTAGATACCAAAACTGCTACACAAAATTATGCGAATCCTATCATTTATTTATTTTTGGGTGGTTTTATGTTAGCGACTGCAACAGAAAAAATTGGTTTGCATCGTATCATAGCCAACAAATTCTTAGGGCTTTTTCCAAGCACTCCAAAGGGCATTATATCTGCACTTGGATTAGCTTCTGTGGTTTTGGGCACGGCACTTTCAAACTCTACAACTGCTATTTTGCTCCTGCCTATTGCACTCTCACTTACACAAGATTATTTTTTAAAACTTCGCTTTTTGCTTGCTGTGGCTTTTGGTGCGAGTATCAGCGGGATTACTACACCTATTGGTTCGCCACCTAATTTAATATTTTTAGGATTCTTAGGAGAGTTAGGATTTGATGGCATAAGTTTTACAACTTGGATTTTTATGATGGCGCCATTAACTTGTTTAATGCTCTATGCAATGATTTATATTCTCTCACGCAATACGAGTGAATATCATTTAGAAATAAATGTTTTTGCTGATGTAGAAGTTACTTCCACGCATAAACGACTCCTCTTTTTTATCATTGCACTTCTTGTGCTTTTATTTGTCAATTCTCCCATTAAGCCTTTTTATGATGGATTGGGCTTAAATGAGAATGTTATTTTACTTGCTTTTGGGCTTTTAATGTTTGTGCCAAAGATTGGATTTTTAGATTGGGACGATTCTAAATCAATCCCATATGAGCTTATATTCTTATTTGGTGCAGGATTTTGCATTGCCACTGCTTTTTCACAATCTGAACTTGGCGGGGCATTTGAGGGATTTTTTACTCAATTTTCAGGCTTACCTTTTATTCTATTTTTATTTTTGGCTTGTTTATGCGCTCTTATTGCCACAGGTTTTTTAAATACTACTGCACTCATTGCGATTTTATTGCCTATTGTTTATACCGCTACGCAGTCATTTTTGGTAGATAATGAATCCACAATCACAATGCTTGCCGTTACCATTTGTGCGAGTTTTTCTTTTATGATACCTATATCTACGCCGCCTAATGCTATCGTCTTCTCTCAAGGTAATATTAAAGCGTGGGATATGGTGCGATTTGGCTTTGTATTAAGTCTTGTAGGGCTTATAGCTGTCCCAATTTTTGCTTTTATTTATTGGCGATGGTTTTTGGGATAGCTATTTTATGTAGAAGTAGTTTCTGCCCCCCCCCCCGTTAATTTATATTTTTTAAGGCTTGATTGAAGTGTGAGACGAATCCGATGAAGCACATCAAAACAAATATCAATTTCTTCTTGGGTGCATTGGGCGTGGAGGAACTCTTCTGTTTTTTTCATTTTTTCTTTCAAATATGAAACAGCACTCTTGCCACTTGGAGTGAGGGCGAGAGAGAGAGTGCGTTGGTTATGAGATGTTTGATTTTTGATACAGAATTCTTTCTTCACAAGCGAATTTACTTCGCGAGAAATGGTTGCTTTATTTTTATTTAACACTTTGGCAATCTTGCTAATACAGGTATGGGGATTCTCTGATATGAGAATAAGTATTACACCTTGCTCAAAGCTCAGTTGATAGGTTTTGAGCTCATTAATAAAAAATGCTTGTAAGCATCGTGCAGTCTCTCCGACTTGATGTCCAATAAAATGTTGCGTACTCATTATAAAGTTTTGATCCTTCTAAACACAAAATTTGATTTCTTATCAAGATAAATATTGATTATAACAAAATTTGATATAATTTGCGCTTAGGCATAGTAGGTGGTTGCTTTTGATGTCCAAAAGAGGAAAGTCCGAGCTACAAAGACAGGATTCCATTTAACAAATGGCTAGGGTAACCTAAGGGAAAGTGCAACAGAAAATTACCGCCTTATAGAATCTGTATTTTTTAAGGTAAGGGTGAAAAGGTGGGGTAAGAGCCTACCGATTTTGCAGCAATGCAAAATGTCTATGCAAACCCAATTCGTAGCAAGAAGAGTATGGTTAAAGTCTTAATAATAAGCTCTTCGCTTGAGGTATGTTGTGAAGCATATCCTAGATAAATAGCCACCCACGACAGAACTCGGCTTATCGCTATGCCTATTTTGGTTACATTTAGATATATGAATTTTCCTCAAATCTTATTTACAAAATGGAACAAAAGATGCTTGGTAAAACTAACTCTAAAATGTGATGAGGTTAAAAATGCAAGATATTTTATCTACTCTGCACAGACACATAAACACGCAATTTACTGAAGAAATGGGGCAGTCTATACCTATGCCAAGTGCGAAGGCTATCCATAGATTCAGCGAGGATATTAAAGGTGCAAATGAATTTATAGGTGCGCTCCAAAGTGCTTCTGTTGCTCTTAAAAAAATCCTCAAACTTGCCCAAAGTGTAGATATTCAAAGTCAAGAGATACAAATTGCCCAAGTTAAAAGTGCAATGCAAGAAATTATAGATAATACCTCATTTATGGGTGTTAAACTTTTTGGGACGCAGTTGCACACGCATTTACATACAAAAACATATACTATCACGATTGAGAATCCTATGCCACTTTGTGAGGGCACATCACACACATCATCTTGCGCAAATCCTTCTATGGATACCCTTATCTCTTATGTAGAGGAAAAGGCAAATGAAATCACGCAAATGCTCCTTGATTTAAGCGAGGCGTTGAGCGAACCTACAAATGCTAAACAAGAGAATAGTTATAATTTTGAGGAGTTTAATCCACAAGCATTCGCGCAAATGTTTAAGGGGAGATAATGTTACGTTTTGCTCCATCTCCCACAGGTGATATGCACATTGGGAATCTAAGAGCTGCTATTTTTAATTTCATCATAGCGAAACAGCAAAATCAAAAATTTTTAATTCGTATTGAGGACACAGATATTGCGCGTAATATTGTAGATAAAGACAAAGAGATTCTTAATTTGCTCAATCTTTTTGGTTTATTATGGGATAATCTTGTGTATCAAAGCAGCAATTTTGAACGCCATCGTCAGCTTGCGGAATATCTCATTTCTAAGGATTTAGCCTTTTATTGTTATTGTTCTAAAGCATTTTTAGAATCTAAACGACTTGAGGCAAAAGAGCAGAAAAAACCTTTTCGTTATGACCCTTCTTGGGCAGAGATTGAAAAATCAAGCAATGTTAAACCTGTGGTGCGTATTCGTGGAGCAAGTGAAGCCATTAGCTTTGAAGATGCAATTAAGGGCACATTGCGTTTTGAAGCGAATGAAATAGATAGCTTTGTGATTTTAAAAGAAGATGGTATTCCTACATATAATTTTGCCTGTGCAGTTGATGATATGCTCTATGATATAAGTTTTATTGTGCGTGGCGAAGATCACGTAAGCAATACGCCTCGTCAGATTCTCATTCATCGCGCTTTGGGCTACGATAAGGTGTTAGGATATGCTCATTTGCCCATTATACTTGGAGAGAGTGGAAGCAAAATGAGCAAACGCGATAATGCCTCATCAGTAGCTTGGCTTCTCCAAGAGGGATTTTTGCCTCAAGCGATTATGAATTATCTTATCTCAATGGGAAATCACACGCCCACAGAAATATTTAAACTCCAAGATTCTTATCATTGGTTTGATATTAAAAATATTGCAAAATCGCCTGTAAAATTTGATATTAAAAGACTTCGTTTTTTAAATAGGGAGCATCTCAAAATGCTCAATGAGCAAGAATTTGCTCTTTTGCTTGAGAGCAAAGATAGCTCTGTGGGTGCGCTTGGGAAGCTGTATTTGCAAGAAGCGAGCACCTTAAATGAGATTCGCTCCAAAATAGAAAGCATTTTCGCTCCAAAATGCATCACTCAAAGCGAAAATGGTGAAAATTTTGAAAATGAGTGTAAAATGCTCTATGATATTTTGCACAAAATGATAGAATCTTATGATGAATCTTTAAATGCCTATGACACGCTTAAAAATGCTCTTATGGAAAAAAGCTCTTTGAAGGGCAAAAAGTTTTTTAAACCTTTGCGGATACTTCTTACAGGGCAAACTCAAGGTTTAGAATTGAGTGAGCTTTATCCATATTTGCGCTTTTTCTTGCGTGATATTGTGCGTTTGGATAAGTAAGATACGAGCAGGAAAGGAAAAAGAATGGTTTTGGGCACATTTTTAAGTGCAGTAGCTACGATTATGAGTATGCTTATAAATCTTTATGTGTGGATTATCGTCATTGCTGCACTTATAAGTTGGGTGCGTCCAGATCCTTTTAATCCCATTGTGCAAGTGCTCAATCGCCTCACACAACCTTTCTATGCAAAAATTCGCAAAATCATACCAACAACTATAAATGGCATAGATTTTTCTCCCTTAATCGCAGCAGTCGTGCTTAAATTTATTGATTTATCTCTTGTGCAGATTCTTATGCAATATGCAGTAAGACTTGGAATCTGATACAAACAAAGTGGAGAAAGTTATGAGAGTCATTGTATTATTGTTTTTATGTTGTGTTTTAAGTTATGCGCATACAGAAATTACGCTTGAGTTTTTACAATCTAAACCCAAAGGCTTAGCAAGAGATTTTTATATTTGGCAATTTCTTTCAGATGAGCAAACAAGCCTTAAAGATGCCCTTAAAGCCTATGAGCTTATTTTTCGCAAAACCTCAAAGCTTAATAGTCTCCTTAGTGCTAAGGGAAAGGTAAGTGAGCTTCCGCGCAACCTGTATTGCCAACGCTTAAGTTTTGATAAGCTCAAAAAACAAGATAATGCGTGTATTAAAGCAGGATTAAATCTAGCTAATATCCCTTCTATGCCACAAAAAAATAAAGACTTTTTGCTCAAAAAATTTCAAAATGATCCAGCTTTTAGAAAACGTATTGAGATTTTAAGCAAACCTAATATCCTCACAGGTATGCTTGGGAGTGATGCACAAACTTTTGCTAGCATTTATCGTGCATTGAGGGCGAATCAGCGCACACAGATTCTCAATCAAGATATTAAGCCCCAAGCACTTAAAAAGCTTGCTGATGAAAATAATACAGCTTTTAATACTATGCTTCAAGCCATTATTGTTACACACGATAATAGCTATGATAAGTTTAAAAAATCTCTTGTAGGGGCAAATATTACAGGTGCGGATTCTTATACACTTTTTATGTTAGGATTAAATGAAATCTTACATCACAATCCCAAAGCAGCGCTCACATATTTTAAGCTCTCTAATGCGAATGCTACAACAGCTATGCAGAAAAATAGGACATTATTTTGGCAATATCGTTTAAGCAATGATACTAAAGTGCTTGAAACTCTTGGGGCAAGCACAAATGTAGATTTATATACAATTTATGCTCATCAAAAACTCGGTATTGAGCCAAGTTATCAAGTCGTTACACATTTAGAGAATCTCTCACCCAAAAAACCCAATTTTGATATTAAAGACCCTTTTCAGTGGCAACTTTTAAAAGAGAATCTTACCCAAATTAAAAGTGATAAAGATTTGAAAGAATTAAGTAAGCATTTTGCCTATGAGGATACAAGCGCACATCTTGCTTATATACTTAATCAGCTTAATAGATTTAAGATTCATTATTTTATTACACCCTTTAGCAATAAAATCAAATGGAAAAACGACCACGAAAAAGCTTTCACCTATGCTATTGCTAAACAAGAAAGCATACTTTTGCCAGCTCTTGTTTCAACTTCGTATGCGCTTGGTATGATGCAGATTATGCCTTTTAATGTGCAGCCTTTTGCTAAAAGTTTAAAACGCGATAATATTAGCTTAGAAGATATGTTTGACCCTGTTACCGCACTTGAATTTGGGACATTTTATTTGAATGATTTAGCGCGTGAATTTAAGCACCCACTTTTTGTTTCCTATGCTTATAATGGTGGTCCGGGATTTTTGCGCCGCACACTTAAAAGTAAAACACTCTTTTTGAAAAAACGCGATTATGAGCCGTGGCTTTCTATGGAGCTTATTCCTTATAAAGAATCTCGTGATTATGGACTTAGAGTATTGGCAAATTATATTGTTTATCAAGCAAGCTTTGGGAATAATATCAATCTTGAAAATTATTTAAAACAAACACTTGTAAATTAATAAGGAGATTGTATGATAAATAAATGTCTTTTTCCAGCTGCAGGATATGGTACGCGATTTTTGCCTGCTACAAAAGCTATGCCCAAAGAAATGCTACCCATACTCACAAAACCACTTATTCAATATGGCGTGGAAGAAGCCTTAGAATCAGGTTGTCATAATGTAGGCATTGTTACAGGACGAGGCAAACGCGCTATTGAAGATTATTTTGATGTGAGTTATGAATTAGAACATCAAATATCAGGCACAGATAAAGAGGATTTATTAAGAGAGATTCGTAACCTTACAGATACTTGCACCTTTTCTTATACGCGTCAAATTGCGATGAAAGGATTAGGAGATGCTATTTTAAAGGGTAAAACCCTCATTGGAGATGAACCTTTTGCTGTAATTCTTGCTGATGATTTATGTATCAACCCGCAAGGTAAAGGTGTGCTTACCCAAATGGTAGAGCTGTATAAAAAATATCAATGTTGCATTGTTGCCATTGAAGAAGTCCAAAGAAGTGATGTGGATAAATATGGCATTATTGAGGGAGAAGAAATAGAATCTGGTGTGTATGAAGTGAGCAATATGATAGAAAAGCCAAGCATAGATAAAGCTCCAAGCAATTTTGCTATTATCGGGCGCTATATTCTTACGCCTGATATTTTTGATATTCTAGCAGTTACACAACCGGGCAAAAAGGGAGAGATTCAAATTACTGATGCACTTTTAGAGCAAAGTAAAAAAAGACGCGTATTGGCATATAAATTTCAAGGCAAACGCTATGATTGCGGAAGTATTGATGGTTATGTCAAAGCAACTATGGATTTTTATCAGGCTTTAAATACAAATGTTTAATCTTAGTTTTTATGTTATTTGTTGGTTATGTTTTTTTTTGCTATGCTTACCTATTATCTTTAGTGGGCTTTTTGCTATTGCTCTTGAAGAGGAAAAAGTTCAAACAAACCAGAGTGCATTGAAAGCGCTTGCAGGAAAGTTTGATAAATGTGCCAATGATAAGGCTAAGCTTAGAGCATTACTTGAGGAGTTTATACAGAGATTTAAAACACAACCTGAAGATGAAAGTGAGCATAGTTTGTGGCTTGAGATGATTTCTAAATTTGTAACGAATATGAATCTTATGGAAGTTGATGAGGTGGTGAGTTTTCAGGATAATCTTGAGAGTGCGAACCCCGAAAAAAAGGGAGAAATCAAAGAAGCCATTGGCAAAGCTTTACAAAAACGAGAGAATAAATAATAAAGGATTTTATAGTATGGATTATTTACAAATTAAGAAAAGCCCATCGCTTCAAGGAAAGGTGAGTATTTCTGGTGCGAAAAATTCAGCCCTGCCTATTCTTGCTGCGACATTGTTGAGCCAAAATGAAGTAACAATTCATAATCTCCCTGATGTTGCCGATGTAAAGACACTCGCTAAACTTTTAGAACATTTAGGTGTAAATATTACTTGGCATAATCCCACATCACTTACTTGCCACGCTCAAAATATTGTCCATCAACGCGCTATTTATGATATTGTGCGCAAAATGCGTGCTTCTATCCTCGTGCTTGGACCTCTTCTTTCGCGTTTTGGTTATTGTGAAGTAAGTTTGCCCGGTGGGTGTGCTATTGGTGCGCGTCCTGTGGATTTGCATATTAAAGCAATGGAAAAAATGGGTGCAAATATTCAAATTAAAGGTGGATATATCATTGCAGAGGCTAAAGGCGGACTTAAAGGTGCAGATATTTTATTTGATAAAATCACCGTTACAGGAAGCGAAAATGTGATTATGGCAGCTGCCCTAGCACAAGGGAAAACACATATTATTAATGCTGCAAAAGAACCTGAAGTTGTGCAATTATGCGAGATTCTATCTAGTAGTGGCGTAAGGATTGAGGGTATTGGTGGCAATGAGCTTATTATTTATGGCACAGGCGGAGAATTGCTCAATTTTGCACCTATTCGTGTCATACCTGATAGAATTGAAGCAGGGACATATCTTTGCGCTGGGGCGATTACACATTCTTCTATCACATTAGAGAATATTGAAAACAATCATCTTAGTGCTATAACTGATAAATTAGAGGAAATTGGCTTTGGCTTTAACAAAAGTGAGCATTCTTTGACTTTGCTTCCAGCAAAGACACTCAAACCTTTTGAAATTATCACAACTGAATATCCCGGATTCCCTACTGATATGCAAGCACAATTTATGGCATTGGCGACACAATGTGAGGGCACAAGTGTCATTGAAGAGCGTTTATTTGAAAATCGCTTTATGCACGTAAGTGAATTGCAGCGATTGGGTGCGGATATTTCGCTCAAAGGGAATCACGCTACGATTAAGGGCGTTAGTCCATTGGTTGGAGCTGATGTGATGGCGACAGATTTACGCGCGAGTTCTGCATTGGTTGTAGCTTCGCTTGTGAGTGAGGGCACAACAAATATTCATAGAATCTATCATCTTGATAGAGGATATGAAAGTCTTGAGCGCAAGTTGGCACAATTAGGCGTAAATATCGTGCGCCTAAGAAGTTAGATTCTTTTAAGGAGTAAGAAGAAGTGAAAGCAGTAAAAATCATATTTTTAATCCTAATGTGCAAATTGCTCATATTTGAAATTGCTTGGGCTTCAGAAGAATATGATGTGAGAATCTCCTACACAGGCGATAAAAAATCCCCGATTGTCATCAGAACGCAATATTGTAAAGGCACAACGATGAAATGTGGCACACAAATCAAAAAAGCACCTAATGGCAAAGTGATTTTTCGTGCATTTTATGATAAAGATAAATATGAGGGAAAAGTGAGTTCTTATTACCTTGATGGCGGGATTAAAGAAGAGCGTTACTACAATGAGGGAAAAGAAGAGGGCAAACGCGTCCTTTATTTTCCTAATGGCAAAGTGCAGAGTGAGCAAGAATATAAGCTCAATAAGCGCGAGGGTGAGGGCAAAAAATATTATGAATCTGGTGTGTTGCAAGAGAGTTTTATTTATGAAAATAACGAGCGCGAGGGTGTGAGAGCAGAGTTTGATAAAAATGGTGTGCTACAATATGAGACGCTTTATAAAAAAGGTAAGAAACAATGGATGAAGCATTATGATGAAAAAGGCACAATGATTGAGGAGAAAAATTGTCGTTGGCAAACTTGTTATTAAATTTATCACAGAGGAGGGATAATGAGTATTTGGTATGCTAGAATCAAACAGGGGATAAATAAAAAATTAGTGCTTATGGGTAGTATAAGTGTGTTGATACTAGGAGGTTGTGTAGGTGAGCAAGTTGCCTTACCACAGGATTCTCAAATACACAATCAAACTTCTCCAAAAAACAAACATACTCCTTTGAGTACGCAGCAAAAACCACTTCCTGCCACAATACAAGAATCAAATCAGAAACCCTCCTATTCTCAAGCAGCACTTGAAAAAATTGTTGGGGAGCAAAGCACAGGGGAAGTGCGCGATAATGGACGCACTTTTAGGGCAGAAATCACCTATAAACCGGGCACGAAAATCAAGCACGGCAAAGAGGTTTTGTATTACCTCAATGGCACAATGGCGCAGCGAGCATTTTATGTTGATGGCAAAAAAGAAGATGTGTTTGAGATTTTTAGTGAAAAAGGTATTCTTATTTATCAAGCGCATTATAGTGCGGGGCAGCTCAATGGCTTGTGTCGTATGTTTGATGTTGCTAATGGTAATATTAAGAGTGAGATGAATTTTGTAAGGGGTATTCAAGAGGGGCAAACGAATATTTATAATACGGCAGGGAAACTTTGGTATCAGCTCCAATACAAGCAGGGCAAAAAAGAGGGTGTTGCAAAAGAATTTGATGAAAATGGCAGGGTAGTGCGTGAAGTGCGTTATGCCAATGATAAAGAGATAAAATAGTTTTAACATTTTTTTAAAAATTTACGATACTATATCAAATTGACAAAATGCAGGGGGGGGGATTATGAAAATATATCCTTATTTGTTATTTTTTAGTGCAATGGCGAGTGCAGTCTTTGGGGAAGAGACACAAAAATCTATGATGAGCGTGGAGGTTGATGGGCTTAATCGTAATGTATGGCAGATAGATAAAAAAGTATTTGAGGATAAAGGCTATTATTCCACAGAGGATATTTTCCGCTACACACCTTTTGTTGGGCTATCTAATCTTGGGTTAGGAGGGAATCTTGATTTGAGAGGGCAGGGCAATCACGCAAACACTTCGGTGCAGGTGCTGATAAATGGTGTGTATAGCAATATGCTTGATTCTCATCATAATTCTATACTTGCCCTCACACCCCTTAATACTCTTACGCCACAAAGTATAGAATCTATTGAGATTTTGCCCGGTGGTGGAGCTGTGATGTATGGCAGTGGCACACGAGGCGGAGTTGTGAATATTATCACGCAAAGGCGATATGAGCAGCCATTTTTCTCCACAGGGCTAAGCTATGGCAATGTCATCGCTTCCACAGGTAATAATTATAATGCTCACGCAAAATATGGCGCAAAAATAGGAGAGAGTGCTTATATTTCGCTCGGGGCGGCATATATCAATCGTGGAGGTCCTAGAGAGGGTGATAAAATAAATGGAGCACAAGTAGATATGAGTATGGTTAAAGATTTTAGCGGGGGGGGGGTCATCTCTTAGCTTTGATATAGATTATTTTTATGGACATATTTATACTACCCCATATAATTCATTTGCGGACATACCAAATCCTACAAAAGCACATAGGAAACTTAGCGGTGATGGTAGCCTCCACAATACGCAACAACGGCTTGATATGAGTCTTGGGTTTAAGAGTGGGCTTAGTGAAAATGCGACATTTGATATAAAAGCGTTTTATCATCTCAATAGAATCAAATATGGCAATGCTCACATCAATATGGCTCATTTAGAAATAGAGAATCAGCCAAGTGGTAGCAGTGGCGGTGGAGGTAGTAATGACTTACGCTTTAATCATTTGGTTGCTGACCAAAGTGGCTCTTTGTTTGATGACCAAAAGGTAGGATTACTTGCCAAATATGACTTAAGGCACAGCAATGGACGCTTTATCGCAGGAGTAGAATCTCTATATAATTATGCCAAGCGCAATATGATTGCGAATGTTTCCTCAACAGGTCCGATTGGTAAATATCATCACGATTCGGATATTTCTTTAAATGGTTCAAAATGGAGTAATGCTCTCTATGCTTTAGAAAAATATGATTTTACGCAGAGATTTTCTCTCACAGGTGGAGCGCGATATGAATTTGCCTCTTATCATACATTTGTTCATAATATACAACAAATTATGGCAGAGAGACACATAAACCTAAGTAGTATTGATAGCACCAAAACTCATCATACCTCTTTACATAATTTTGCCCTAGAGTTTAGCCCTCATTTTGCGTATTCAGATTCTGGCAATGTCTCTGCCAAATATGAGCGAGGATTTTTCTCTCCAAGTTCTCATTCTTTGATCGGATATGTCGGCGGAGAATATAATAATGCGATACAACCAGATGGTTTTGTTCTTATTGAAGTAAAAAATATCAATAATGGAGTGTATGTTACAAGTAATATTCCTAAAAAAGAAACTTATGATAGCTTTGAGTTGGTGTGGAAAGATATTTTTTGGGATAAGGTGATGCTAAGTGCAAATGCGTTTTACACGCTTACCCATAATGAATTTAACACCACAGGTAATTTTTATGCTCTTGGCACAAAAGGCACTTGGATAAGCAATTATAACAAGACGCAAAGAAGTGGTATAGAGCTATTTTCTCAGCAGTATTTCTTTGAGGGTAAATTCAATTTAAGTCAGAGCTTTACTTATATTGATGCGCGCATTAAAGATAAGGGTTTGAATGCTAATGTAAGAATCCCCTATGTGAGCAACTACAAAGGCACTTTTGGTATTTCACTCGCGCTTGGTAAGCATTGGAATGTGTGGAGTCAAAATACATTCTATGGGAATCAAAAAGATATAAGCGGTGAGAGTATGAAGGCGTATCATCTCACAGATATAGGCGTAAATGCTAGATTTGGCGATTTATCATTAAATGCGGGCGTGCGAAATGTGTTTGATACCTTTTATTATAGCTATTATAATAATGATAGCAGATTATATCACACACTTGCAGGAAATGGGACACTTGCCGGATATGGATTCTTAATCGGGCAGGGGCGCAGTGCATTTATTGAGGGACGATACACATTTTAGGAGTCGTTTAAGTTTCTTGGTTTGCTTTGAGTGAATCTTTAATCGCCTTGTGAAATAAATTGAGGCAATAAAATGGATTCTAAAAATTTCAAATTTTAGATTGATATGTTGAAATTAAGAAATTAATTAAAAAATAGAAATTGTTATTAATATTTGTGTAAAAATCTCATAGTCCCATTTATAATGCCCACTCTCCACAAATCCTCATAATGTGTAATCCTACATTTACTACCTATAATGAATTAATAAAGCAATATTTAGATTTTTTATTTTAGATTTTTAGATTCTCTGATTGTTTTCTTTCTATAATTAATAACAATTCTTAAGATTGATTTTATATCTTTTATTATATATTTTCGCCCATAAATTGTAGATGTCAAAAAGGAGAGGTAATGAAAAAATATTGTTCTTATGCACTCTTGTGTGCTGTATTTCAAGCATCTTTGGGAGATGAGGCAAAAAACTCTGAAAGTGTGCAAAGCCAAGTCAGGCTAGATAAATCAATCGTGCGTGCTTCTATGATGAGCACAAAACTTGATGAGCTTAATCGTAATGTGTATGAGATTGATAAGGAGAGTATTTTGGACAAAGGCTATCGTTCAACAGAGGATATTTTCCGCTACACGCCTTTTGTTGGGTTGGCAAATGTTGGCTTAGGAGGGAATCTTGATTTGAGAGGGCAGGGCAATCGTGCCAATACTTCGGTGCAAGTGCTGATAAATGGCGTGTACGCAAATATGCTTGATAGTTCTCACGGCGTAACGCCACTGAATACGCTCTCCCCTAGCAGTATAGAATCTATTGAGATTTTGCCCGGTGGCGGAGCTGTGATGTATGGGAATGGCACACGAGGCGGGGTAGTCAATATCATCACACAAAGGCGATATGAGCAGCCATTTTTCTCTGCGGGGCTAAGTTATAGCAATATCCTTGCTTCCACAGGTAATAATTATAATGCTGATGCGAAGTTTGGCACAAAAATAGGTGAGGACACTTATCTCTCACTCGGGGCGGCATATATCAATCGTGGAGGTCCTAGAGTTGGGGATAAAACAAGCGGAGCTCAAGTAAATATGGGTGTTATCAAAGACTTTTCGGGGGGGGGGCGTTCATCTCTTAGCTTTGATATAGATTATTTTTATGGGTTGATTGATACCACACCTAATAACTCCTTTATGGATATATCAAATCCTACAAAAAATGATAGGAAAAGAGCAGGAAATGGGGATTTTCACAATACACAACAACGACTTGATGTGAGTGTAGGTTATAAGTCTCAAGTAAGTGAAAATGCGACATTTGATATTAAAGCCTTTTATCATCTTAATAGAATTAAATATGTGGATTCTATTACGAATCTTACGAATTATCGTTATAACAATATGATTACTTTTACCCGCACTTCTGCTGACCAAAGTGGCTCTTTGTTTGATGACCAAAAGGTAGGGTTGAGCGCCAAATATGACTTAAGGCACAGCAATGGACGCTTTGTTCTAGGCTTAGAATCTCTTTATAGTCGTGGTAAGCGCACAATGGAACAAGTTATTAACGCCACAGGGGGAAGTGGAAATATGCAGGGACAAAGCATAAGCAATGCAAGTTATTTCCACCCGATGAGTATCCCATTTGTAGGGACAAAATGGAGTAATGCTCTTTATGCTTTAGAAAAATATGATTTTACACAGAGATTTTCTCTCACAGGTGGAGCGCGTTATGAAAATGCCCTCTATGATGTCAATGTAGAGAATATACAAAGAATAAATGTAAATATGGGGCAACAACAAATTAATACAAGTTCTTCTACCAAAGGCTCTCTTAAAGATTCGCTACATAATTTTGCCCTAGAGATGAGTCCAAATTATCACTATTCAGATTCTGGTAATATATATGCCAAATATGAGCGAGGATTTTTCTCGCCATCTCCAAACTCTATGCTTCAAAGAGTGAGCATAAATCGTGTATCACAATATACCAATACCAATTTGAAACAAGAGAGCTATGATACTTTTGAAGTGGGCTTTAAGGATTTTTTTGGTGAAGTAGCAATGATAAGCGCGAGTGGATTTTATACCTTGACACATAATGAGTTTTATACCATTGGTAATGCCCATAGTGCAAGTGGCGTGTGGTATGGAAATTATGATAAAACACAAAGAATTGGGGTAGAGCTGTTTTCGCAGCAGTATTTCTTTGGCGGGAGATTATCTTTGAGCGAGAGCTTTACTTATATTGATGCGCGGATTCTCAAAAATAATGGTGTGAGCGTGAAAGATAGAATCCCCTATGTGAGCAACTACAAAGGCACTTTTGGGATTAATCTCGCACTAGGTAAGCATTGGAATGTGTGGAGTCAAAATACATTCTATGGGAATCAAAAAGATATAAGCGGTGAGAGTATGAAGGCTTATAGCTTGACAGATATAGGCTTAAGTGGGAAATTTGGGGATTTATCTTTAAGCGGTGGCGTGCGAAATGTGTTTGATACTTTCTATTATAGCTATTATAATGGGGATTCTAGTGATAGCATCGCAGGATATGGATTCTTAATCGGGCAGGGGCGCAGTGCATTTATTGAGGGACGATGGAGCTTTTAAAAAGTTAGTAATGCTTGACTTTCATCGGAGATAAGAGTATAATAACGGCGGTTCTTTTATGAACCCTGATGAACTCTTGTTCATTTGAGCCTCCTTTATTGAAATATAAGGACTTAAACTTAAACCAAGGAATCTAGGAGATTGACTATCTCCTAGAACACTTCGTTTCATACATTTTCCACCCGATGAGTTATAATACATTTTAGATGAATGCTTTTAAGGGGATAAGAATGCCAAAACTTGTAGTATTTAGTGGAGCAGGATTAAGCGCAGAATCCGGACTAGAAACATTTAGAGACAATGGCGGATTATGGGCGCAGTATGACCCTATGAAAGTGTGTAATTATGAAAATTGGCTAGAAAATTTTGCTCTCGTGCATAGATTCTATAATTTGCGGCGTGAAGAACTAGGCAAAGTCCAACCTAATGCTATGCACAAGTTTTTAGCTACGCTTCCTCATAGTCTTAAAGTAAAGCAAGATATAGAGGTGATTCACATCACACAAAATGTTGATGATTTGTTAGAGCGCGCTGGAGTGAGCAATGTAATACATCTTCACGGGGAGCTATGCAAAATTATATGCCCTAAATGTGAGCATATTTTTGATATAGGTTATACGCATTTTGAGCCGCATAATTGCCCAAATTGCGATTATACAAAGCTCAAGCCTTTTATTGTATTTTTTTATGAACGCGCACCTAAATATATGATGATGCACGATATTTTTGCACAGCTTGGAAGTAGGGATTGCGTGTTAGTCATTGGCACAAGCGGTAATGTGGTAGATATTAGTAGCATTATCGCTCTTAGAGGGAATAGCACAAAAATTGGTTATACGATTCTCAATAATTTGCAACCTTGTCCTAGCATTGCAGAATCTGTATTTGATAAGATTTTTTATAAGCCAACTACACAAGCGATACCAGAGATACAGCAAGAATTACGGCACTTTTTTGCTTCTTAGGTGTGAATGATACCAAGATTCTAGCTCATACGAGAGAAATGCTCTATGGCAGTAGCAAGTTCATTGAGCGTTTTGTCAATATCATCTGTTTCATTATGGATACTATCGCGCACACAATGATTGATATGCCCCTCAAGCACGATTTGCCCGACTTTATGCAACGCACTTTTGGCGGCATTAAGTTGGATAAGCACATCAGGGCAGGGAGCATTATCGCTTATCATTTTATCAATGCCATTAAGCTGTCCAATGATTTTTTTAAGTCGTTTGTGTATATTGTGCATTGTTTTGTGTTCAAGCATAGATTCTCCTTTGTGCTGTTTCTTTAAATACGCCGATAGCTTAGGGCTTCAAGTAAATGAGCCTTAGCTATATGTTCCTCTTGGGCTAAGTCCGCAATGGTGCGCGCTACCTTTTTGAGTTTATTTTGTGCGCGATAAGAGAGAGAAAAACGCACACTCGCTTGTTGGAGCAAACTTTGGGAATCCTCATTAAGCACACAAAATTGTTCAATGTCTTTTTCATCAAGTTTGCCATTAAAGGTTTTTTGTCCTCGCTTTTTTTGCATTTTAAAGGCATCAAAAACCATTTTTTGCATACTCAGAGAATCTAGTCCTGTTTGCGTTTGCCGCTCCTCTTGTTCGCTCATTTGGACAAATAAATCAATTCTATCAAGGAAAGGTTCAGAAAGCCTTGAGCGATAGAGATTAATCTCTCTTTCTTGGCAGCGACACTCTTTATTTTTGCTCAAAAGATTCCCACAAGGACAAGGATTAAGCGCACCTACAAACATAAAATTTGTATCGTATTCAAGCTTAGAATGCACGCGAGAGATAGCAAGTTTATTGTTTTCAAGTGGCTCACGCAAAGATTCTAAAATATCTTTTTTAAAATGCGGCAATTCATCAAAAAATAAAATACCATTATGCGCCAAAGCAACTTCACCGGGCTTGACTTCAAACTGCGTAGCCGAACCAAGGATACTTGATTTGCTCGCACTTTGGTGAGGATTGCGAAATGGACGCAAAGGCGTATAATGAGTACTTTGTTTATTGAGTGCTTGAGCTTTGACATTTTCTATCATCTCCTGCATAGAGCTAGGGGGCAAAATATATAAGAGTCGTTTGG
Organism: Helicobacter sp. MIT 21-1697; assembly: GCF_026241255.1. Classification (NCBI taxonomy): domain Bacteria; kingdom Pseudomonadati; phylum Campylobacterota; class Epsilonproteobacteria; order Campylobacterales; family Helicobacteraceae; genus Helicobacter; species Helicobacter sp. MIT 21-1697. Next base: position 175,514 of record NZ_JAPHNC010000001.1, read on the forward strand.
CAATCATACTTTTACCACAGCCGGGCGAACCCTCCATAATAAAATTATGGAAGCCTGCTGCTGCAATGAGTGCGGCTCGTTTAGCAATGTCTTGTCCGCATACTTGTTTAAAATCATAGCTAAAATCATCTTGATAGAAATATGTTTTTCCTTCATACTCAAAATGTTTGAATCCAAGTGTGCTTTGAAATGTTTGAGGTTGTGCAGTTGTGTGTAATTGTGGATTATTGAGTGTCTCAATGGCTTCTTGTAAATGTGAAGCAAAATAAAATGTGAGGTTGGGGATTGGGCTAAGCAATTCTTTGGCACACAGAGGCACAATAACCTTTGCATTAGGGTGGAGCAGGGCAATATCAAGCAAAAGCGGATATATAGAATCAAGATATTTTATGCTCCCATCAAGTCCAAGCTCACCAAAGGCAAACCACTGCACAAGATTCTCTGTTTGTTTTTGTAATGCAAGTGCAATGGGTAAATCAAAATGCCCACCGCTTTTAGGCAAGTCAGATGGAGAGAGATTGATATTAATTTTCATTGGAGGCAAAGTAATGCCATTATTGGCAAGTGCAGATTGCACACGTTGTTTGGATTCTTGAATAGAGCTGTGAGCTAAACCTGTAATGCTAAAATGTGGCAATCCTCTGGTAAAAGTCGCTTCCACTTCAACTATTTTTGCTGCTGTGCCAAAGCTTGTTGCACTTAGGATTGTATTTACCATTGCCAACCCTTAAGCTTGAGATTCTTTTTTAAGTTTTTTGAGTTCTTTTTCAAATTTTTTACGTTTTAAAATAGGGAGTTTATCAACAAACAAAACACCATTGAGATGATCTATCTCGTGTTGAATCGCTACTGCAAGAAATCCTTGAGCTTTGAGAATCTTATCATTGCCATAGCGGTCTTTATAAGCGATTGAGACTTTATCAAATCGTTTGATACTTTCATAAAAATCAGGTACAGATAAGCAGCCCTCTTCCCATTCTATGTTTTCTTCTTGTGTTAAAAAAGTGGGATTAATGATTTCAAGTAAATCCTCTTTATATTGTTGTTTATCCTCTTCACGCGGAATATTAATAATGAGAATCCGCTCCGCTCTTCCTACTTGAATCGCAGCCAAACCCACACCCTTGCTTTCTACAAGTGTCTCATACATATCATCAAGAAAGCTATGCAATTTATCGTCAAAAATCTCCACAGGTGTGGATTTTTTGCGTAGTAGTGCATTAGGATATTTCAAAATCGTCAAAATCGCCAAAGTCATCTCCGGGTATTTCAAAGTCATCATTATTTGCAGAGTTACTCGCCCCTGTTTTGCCAAATTTAAGAGGCTTATCCTCTACTAGGGCTTCATCAAGATTTTTTTTAGCCTCTTCTAGCATAGATTCAGGTGTTTTGCTTATATCAAAAACAATCCCCCCCATAACAATACTCAAATTAAGCTCCAAATCTCCGATAAAAATATTTGTTTGCTTACATTTTTTTATCACTTCTTCACAGAGTTTGATTGCTCCATCGGCTTGAACATTTTTAAGCAACATAGCAAAACGTCCTCCTCCAAGATAGGAGACGAGGTCTTTTGCACCAATATTTTTTGAGACAATACGCGCAATGTTTTTAAAAGTCGTTACAAGTTTGTTTTGATTACTTAGTTGCGCACCAAGCTCCCTTGATGGAGCAAAAGCTACCAATGCACTATTTCGTGGAAATTCTGTGCCATTTTCACACTCAAGTTCAAGCGTATGGATAAAAAATGATTTACTATAAATACCCAGCATTGTGTCATATATTGCATTTGATTTAATAGTAGAAGATTTAGCATACATATCGCGATAAGAGCGCGAAATATTGTCTGCTTGAAGCACAAACTGCTTATGGAATCCTCTGATTTCGTTTATAAGCACTTTGATAGCATTTTGTGCGCCAAGAGGATTGGTAATAGTGGAGATTTCTGCTAATCGTTTTTCGGTATTATTTTCCATAGCCGACATATATTTACAGAGTGTGAGGAGATGTTCAAGCACAGATTTGAGTGTGCTAAAGTTGTCATTAAATGTTTTTTCTAAGGCAATTAATCTTGAGTCGTGATTTGCACTCTCTACCATTGCTTTAATCCTTTCACGCACCCCTTCATCTTGTTCTTGTGAGAGAGTTTTCTCAAAATAAGCTTCAAAATTTTCGGGTAAGGGCAAAATTGCATCTTTTTCCAAAGCCTTCATTGCTTGTTTAGAAATAGAGTTTAGTTTTTTAGTCGTATCTGTTTGTTTAGCGGTATTTGGTTTTTTTGGCTTTTTATTCTTAACGCCTTCTAAGCCTACATCATCAAGATTCCCAAAAAAATCATTGCTTACATCTAAATCTAATTCATCTAAATTCATATCTTTTCCTTAATAATTTTAATGCTGATTATTTTAAACTTTTTGTCAAAATTTCATCAATCAATCCGTATTTTTTAGCTTCTTCTCCGCTCATAAAAAAGTCTCTTTCAGTATCTTGAGTAATTTTTCCAATCTTTTGTCCTGTGTTGTGAGCCATAATTTCATTCAGTGTCTTTTTTAATCGTAAAATTTCTTTTGCTTGTATTTCAATATCTGTGGCTTGTCCTTGTGCGCCACCAAGGGGTTGATGAATCATAATGCGTGAATTTGGTAAAGAAAAACGTTTTCCCTTTGTGCCAGAGCTTAATAAAAATGCTCCTGCTGATGCAGCTTGTCCAATGCAGATGGTGCTAATATCAGAATGGATATAATTCATCGTATCATAAATACTAAAAGCACTTGTAATAACCCCACCGGGGGAATTAATATAAAAATTAATATCTTTTTCAGGGTCTTCAGCTTCTAAAAAAAGGAGTTGTGCCACGATTGAGGAAGCTATATGGTCGTTAATTTCACCACTTAGCAAAATAATGCGGTCTTTTAAAAGTCGTGAATAAATATCATAGCTTCTCTCACCTCGTCCTGTGCGCTCAATGACATAAGGGATATAGCTACTCATTGGTTATCCTTTTGAGCATTAGTATTTGCCTTACTTGCTTCAAATTTTTTATCAAGTAAATAATGCAATACTCTATCTTCAAGCATAGTCATTTTGATAGCTGGAACAAGATTGTTTTTTTGATAATGTTCTAGTGTTGCTTTTGGATCTTGTCCCATCATCATAGCTTCGTAATAAATCGTTTGCAGCACTTCATTGTCATTAATGACAATATTATATTTTTTTGCCAAAGCGTCCATAATAAAAGTGATTTGCACACTTTTACACGCCTCATCTTTATGTGTTTGACGTTGTTTTTTAGCTTCATCTTGATTATTTTTAATTCTATCAAGTTCTTCAGGCTTGAGCTGACTAAGAGCATTTCTAAATAAAATATCCATTTCTTGCTCCACAATTAAATCTGGTAAATCAAACGCAATATTTTTAAGCAATATTTCTACTAATTTTTCTTTAAGCTCTTTGTTGTAGATTTCAGTTTTTTGCTCCATTTCAAGCTGTTCTTTTATCATATCTTTTAAAGATTGTAGATTAGATTCTGCGCCTGCAATACTTTTTGCAAACTCATCATCAATTTGTGGCAACTCTTTTTGCAAAATCTTATGGAGCATTACATCAAAACTTGCTTCTTTTCCTGCTAAATGTTTAGCTTGGTATTGCTCGGGGAAAGTAACTTTAATTGTGCGTTTTTCACCCTTTTTCATACCGATGAGCGCATCTTCAAAGCCCGGAATAAATTGGTTTGAACCAATAGTGAGATTAAAATTCTCTCCTTTTCCACCCTCAAATGCTTTGCCATCAACAAATCCCTCAAAATCAATCTGGGCTATATCATCTTTTTGTAATGCTCTCTCTTGCTTGATTTCGCCAAGAGGTGCGCGATTTTTTGCAATTTCTTCTAATCGCTCATCAATAAGATTATTGCTTATTGCTTTGAGTTTGACTTCAGGCACATAGTCTTCTACATTATCAAGATTTAATGTAGGCGCAATCCCAAGCTTAATTTCAAGTTCTATTTTATCATTAAGTTTATTAAATTGAGAAATCATAGGGTTACCAATAAGGCTGTTGGGCTGAATCTCTAATTCTTTAAGCGCAGATGTGAGCAAGTCTTGAATTGCCTCTTGTTGAGCATCTTGCTCTATTTGATCTTTGTAACGCGTCTTAATCACTTGTGCTGGGACTTTACCTTTTCTAAAGCCATCAATTTTTATGTTTTTAGCGATTTTTGTGATGACTTTTTCAAATTTTTCCTCAATTTTGGAGAGCGCAATACTACCATTGATAATGGCATTGGCACTATTTATGCGTTTTGTTGTGAAATTCATAGCTTTCCTTAGTTCCTTAATAAAATAAAAAAGTATAATTTGGTATTCTAACAAAAAAATCTTAAAAGTAGGTTTTGTGTATGTCATTGTCTCAAATCAAACAAAAACTTCAAAATAATATTAATCTTTCCCCAAGTTATGGACATCTTGTCAAAGTGATGCAAAATATGATGGTGGCTAATGGTGTAAAGCCTTCAGTAGGCGATATTGTAAAAATTCTCTCTCACCATAAGCAACCTTATTTAAGAGAAAATAACGAATCCGATGAGGATTCACAAACGACTTTATATGAATCTACTCATACGCAGACACATAATTTAGGTATGGTAATGGCTATTGAGGGAGAACATTTTTTTATTAGTCCTTTTTCATTTATTGAGGGACATAAATGCGGTGATAAAGTGGAGATTTTAAATCACGGCTTACAAATCCCTGTAGGCGAGAATATGCTAGGGCGTGTGATTAATCCGCTTGGAGAACCAATAGATGGTAAAGGTGTATTAGATACACTTTCTACTACTCCACTTATGCGCTCACCTATAGGCGCACTTAAAAGGGGGTTAATAGATGAAGTTTTTGAAGTGGGTGTGAAATCTATTGATGGAATCCTTACTTGTGGAAAAGGGCAAAAAATGGGCATTTTTGCAGGTTCGGGTGTGGGGAAATCTACGCTTATGGGTATGATAGTGCGTGGTTCAAATGCACCTATCAAGGTTATTGCACTTATCGGAGAGAGAGGGAGGGAAGTCCCAGAGTTTATACATAAGAATCTTAATGATGACTTAACAAATACTATTCTTGTAGTAGCTACAAGTGATGATTCACCACTTATGCGTAAGTATGGTGCATTTAGCGCAATGGCAATCGCGGAATATTTTAAATCACTTGGTAATGATGTGCTCTTTATTATGGATTCTGTTACACGCTTTGCAATGGCACAAAGAGAAATCGGTTTAGCACTTGGTGAGCCACCTACAAGCAAAGGCTACCCACCCTCTGTGCTTACACTTTTGCCCCAATTAATGGAGCGCGCAGGAAAAGAAGATGGTGTAGGTTCTATTACAGCTTTTTTCACCGTGCTTGTTGAGGGAGATGATTTGAGCGACCCTATTGCTGACCAAAGTCGCTCTATCCTTGATGGACATATTGTGCTTAATCGAGACCTTACTGATATGGGAATCTATCCGCCTATTAATATTCTTAATTCTGCTTCGCGCGTGATTAATGATATTATTAGCCATGAACATTTACAAGTTATTCGTAAATTTCGGCGATTATATTCGCTTCTTAAGGAAAATGAAGTGCTTATACGCATTGGTGCATACCAAAGGGGCACAGATTCCGAACTTGATGAGGCTATCACTAAGCGTCCGCTTATGGAAGCATTTTTAAAACAAGAAATTGATGAACAATGGAGCTTTGAACGCTCTTTTGAAGAGCTTTTGCAGGTTATGGGAGATGTATGAAATTATGAAATACAGATTGTCTCAAATTTTTGAAAATCGTAATGTCAATTAACTATAAAATGATAAAATCCGAATTTTTACTAGTAAAGTTAAATTAATATTTACTTTTTTATGATTTTTTGTTTTGGAATGTAAGTTTTATGATACAAACACAAATGAAGGAGTAGATGATGAAGCAAGTCTATTTAGATAACAACGCAACGACAATGCTTGACCCGAGTATATTGCCGCTTATGGAGCCGTATTTTTGTGAGAAATTTGGGAATCCAAATAGCCTCCATAGATATGGCACACAAACTCACGCAGCCATATCAGAAGCGATTGAAAAACTCTATAAGGGTATCAATGCTGATGATAATGATGATATTATCATCACAAGCTGTGCGACAGAATCTAATAATTGGGTAATAAAGGGCGTGTATTTTGATGAGATTGTGCAAAAGGGCAAGAGACATATTATTACCACAGAGGTTGAACACCCAGCAGTGCGTGCTACTTGTGCTTTTTTAGAAGCTCTTGGGGTAGAGGTTACTTATCTGCCCATCAATCAGCAGGGCACAATTACTGCCCAGCAGGTAAGAGAGGCTTTAAGAGATGATACCGCGCTTGTGAGTGTGATGTGGGCAAATAATGAAACAGGACTTATTTTTCCCATTGAGGAGATAGGCGCACTTTGTCGGCAAAATAATGTGCTTTTTCATACTGACGCAGTGCAGGCTATTGGCAAGATTCCTGTTGATGTGCAAAGGGCACAGGTAGATTTTCTAAGCTTTAGCGCACATAAATTCCACGGACCAAAGGGTGTTGGTGGCTTGTATATTCGTAAGGGTATTGAGCTTACCCCTCTTTTTCACGGCGGTGAGCATATGCGTGGCAGACGCAGTGGCACGCTCAATGTCCCATATATCATCGCAATGGGCGAAGCAATGAAACTAGCCAATGATTATCTTGATTTTGAGCTTTCTCAAGTCAAGAATCTGCGCGATAGATTAGAAAGTGCTCTTTTAGCAATTCCTGATGTGTTTGTGGTGGGCACAAGAGAGAATCGTGTGCCAAATACGACACTTATTAGTGTGAGAGGAATTGAGGGAGAGGCTATGCTGTGGGATTTGAATAAGGCTGGGATTGCTGCTTCCACAGGAAGTGCTTGTGCAAGTGAGGATTTGGAAGCAAATCCTGTTATGGTTGCTATTGGTGCAGATAAAGAACTCGCCCACACTGCTATTAGAATCTCATTGAGTAGATTCACTACGCAAGAAGAGATTGATTATACTATTGAGGTATTTAAGAAGGCAGTTGATAGGCTAAGGGCAATTTCTAGCTCATATAATGCGTAAAACATATCAAACAAACTTAAAGGAAAGAAAATGGCAAAGAATGATTTAATTGGAGGCGCACTTTGGGACGCTTACTCAAATAAAGTGAGTGAAAGAATGGATAACCCCACACACTTAGGGGTTTTGACACAAAAAGATGCTGATGAGAGAGGAGCAAAACTTATCGTAGCAGATTATGGTGCTGAATCTTGTGGTGATGCGGTGAGGTTGTATTGGTTGGTAGATTCTGAAGATAGAATCATTGATGCTAAATTTAAAAGCTTTGGCTGTGGGACAGCGATTGCAAGCTCTGATATGATGGTGGAACTCTGTCTTGGCAAAAAAGTGCAAGAGGCTGTGAAAATTACAAATCTTGATGTGGAGCACGCTTTGCGTGATGACCCTGATACGCCTGCAGTGCCCGGGCAAAAAATGCACTGCTCTGTTATGGCATATGATGTGATTAAAAAAGCTGCTGGTATGTATCTTGGCAAAAATGTAGAAGATTTTGAAGATGAGATTATTGTGTGTGAGTGTGCGCGCGTAAGCCTCTCTACTATTAAAGAGGTGATTAGACTTAATGATTTAAAAAGCGTAGAGGAAATTACAAATTATACCAAAGCTGGAGCGTTTTGCAAAAGCTGTATTAAAGCGGGTGGGCACGAAAAAAGAGATTATTATCTTGTAGATATTTTGCGTGAAGTGCGAGAACAAATGGATAAAGAAAATCTCAAAAATGTTGCACAAAAAAGTGTTGAGGGGAATCTTGGGTTTGCAGAAATGACAATGGTGCAAAAGGTTAAAAGCATTGATAAAATTATTGATGAGAATATCCGCCCAATGCTTATGATGGACGGCGGCGATATGGAAATTTTAGATATTAAAGATACAAGCGATGGATACATTGATGTGTATATTCGTTATCTTGGAGCTTGTAGTGGGTGTGCAAGCGGAGCTACGGGCACATTATATGCCATAGAATCTATCTTGCAAGAAAAATTAGATTCTCATATTCGTGTGTTGCCCATATAAAAGAATAAAGACTTGCTATGCTTGTAGTCTTAAAAGATACTCTTGTGTAGGGAGATTTTCTACTTTTGCTTTATAAATGCAATATGCTTCCTGCACCTCGCAACCACAATAAGAAAAGGCGTAATTAATAGGCGAGAGCAGAGTATTTAAGTTATAGCCGTGATGCCCATCATAGCTTGTTTCATCGCCTCCAGCAGTTGTGATAATACCAAATTTCTTATGAGCAAGGAGTTTGGGATTTTTACCATAAAGAATATGCGTGAGAATCCTATCTTGCCATTCTTTCATTATTGCAGGGGTGCTAAACCAAAATAATGGAAATTGGAAAATAATTTTATCAGCTTTTTGCAAAAGTGTAATTTCAGATTCAATATTGATTGTGCCATTTGGGTAGGCAGTGCTTAAATTATGTATTGTTACATTCTCTAGTGTTTTTGCAGATTCTAAAAGAGCTTTATTCACTTTAGAATCTGTCCAATATGTATGTGAAAAAAGTAGAAGTATTCGCATATTGCCCTCCTATTGTATTTAAAGTGGAAATCTTATGTTAGATTTACTTAAGATTCCATAATATTTGCTCTAAACATATTTGAAGGAGATTGTATGCACGAAAATCACACACAAGAGATGTATTTAAGCGATACACACAAACGCACTCTTTTAGAATCTGCTAAGATAATTGCCATAGTGGGACTAAGCCCTGATGAGAACAAAGCAAGTTATCAAGTAGCGCAATATCTTTTAGATAATGGCTATGAAATAGTGCCAATTTATCCTCGTGGTGGAGAAATTCTTAAGCGCAAAGCCTTTAACTCTTTATCCGAAGCTTTTACATATCTCGCACAAACAGGGCGAGTATGTGATATTATTAATATTTTTAGAAAGAGCGAAGCGTTACCGAATGTAATGCGTGAGATTTGCTCCCTTGATGGGATAAGTTCATTTGATAAAAAGCGAATGTGTGTATGGGTGCAGCTTGGATTGCAAAGTCAGCAAGCAGCAGCAATTGCGCGTGAATGTGGCATTATGTATGAGGAAAATAGTTGTATCAAGATAGAACATCAAAGATTGCACATACATTAAGTCTCGCTACACACCTTTTTTAGCAGCTATAAGTAGTGAGGAACTCAAAGGGGTGAGGGCGCGCTTCCCAAGGCCAAATTTCTGTTTCAAACTTATATGCCTTATAAGTTTGGATAAATTCCTCGCTAAAGACATCACCTTCTTTAAGATATGCCTTATCCACAAGCATTTCCTCAATCGCGTGGCGTAAAGTATGCGGTAGTTGTTTAATGCCTTTTTCACGAATTTCATCTAAAGTAAGCTCAAAAAGATTGATTTCCATAGGCTTACCCGGATTAATTTTGTTTTTAATCCCATCAATGCCTGCAAGCAAGAGGCTTGCAAATGCAAGATACGGATTTGCCGAACTATCGGGGAATCTAAATTCCATTCGTTTTGCTTTTTCGCCGCTATTGTAGGGGATTCTGATACTTGCAGAGCGATTTTGTGCAGAATAAGTGAGGATACTTGGTGCTTCAAAGCCCGGAATGAGGCGCTTATATGAGTTTGTGCTAGGATTTGTAAAGGCAGCTAAGGCTCTAGCGTGTTTAAGCACACCGCCTAAGAAATGCAGAGCCATTTCGCTTAGACCTTGATAGGCATTCCCTGCAAAGAGATTATGCCCATCTTTCCAAATGCTGATATGCACGTGCATTCCGCTACCATTATCTCCATAAAGAGGCTTTGGCATAAAGGTTGCAGTTTTTCCATTGAGATGAGCTACCATTTTGACGACATATTTGAGCTTTTGCACATTATCTGCCGCCTCTAGCATATCGCCAAATTTTACGCCAATTTCATTTTGCCCTTGTGCGACTTCGTGATGAAGCACAAAAGTTTCTAATCCCACTTGATTAAGCACTTTAACGATTTCAGCGCGTAAATCCACCATAGAATCCACAGGTGGCACAGGGAAATACCCACCCTTTGTGCCCGGACGATGTCCCATATTCACACCACCTTCAAACTCACGCGCACGATTCCATTCGCCCTCTTCAGAATCTATCTCATAATATTGGCAATTTACAGAATCTTTAATCTTAATAGAATCAAAAATAAAAAACTCATTTTCAGGTCCATAATAGGCGACATCGCCAATACCACTTTCTTTAAGATATTTCATCGCGCGTTTGACAATACAGCGCGGACATTTCTCATAAGGCTCATTTCTATAAATATCCCAAATATCACAAAATACTACCGCAGTTGTATCAGCAGTAAATGGGTCAATGAAGTATCGCACAGGTTCAGGGATAAGCATCATATCAGATTTATCTACGGGCTGCCACGCAGGGATAGAGCTACCATCAAAAGGTATGCCCTCAAAACTTTCTTCATTAATCGCACTGCGCGAAAAGCTCAAATGATGCCATACGCCTTTAATATCACTAAATCGGAAATCAATAAATTCTACTTCATTCTCATCACAGAATCTAAAAAATTCTGCTACTGCTTGTTTGTCTATGCTTACTCTACTCATAAATGCTCCTTAAAATGCCTTGATAGAATCTTAATGTGTGGATTATAGCATAAGTGAATATCGCTTCAACAAATATCAAAGTTTTTCAATGCAAATTCATTTTGATTTTTAAAGATTCTATAAATTTGCGCTAATTGGAATTTACTTTGCGATATTCTAGCTCATCTCTTGCCCTGCAACTTTTTGTTTTCGCAAGTTTTGCTAATGCTTCATTACTTAAAGAGCTATATTCATCGTGTTGGTCTATGATACAAGGCTTACATTTGGGCTTATCACAGAAAAAATTTGTTTTAAATGCCATATCATTGCGTCTTTTACCCTTTGGACTATACCAATGTGCCCTGCCATCATAGGATAAGTCAAAATCCCATACTTCCCCATAGGCTCTAAGCGTGCCTTGAATGTGGCAGGGAAATATATTCACAAGCATTTGATAATCTCCCACCCTGCTTTGCACATCTGCATTGGTAAAGAAATACGCTATATCCTTTTTGCTGAAGTTTTGTGTTTGAAAATCACAAGGTGGATTATAAAGGTTAAGATTTTCGTGCGCTGGCGAATCTTCCAAATCTATAATGTTAAAATCTAATATCTCAATGTCTGCTTGTGCGGGATTATATTGATACGCAAATTGTTCTAAAAGTGGTGTAATTGTTGCTCCCGCATTTTTTAGCCTCTCTTCGCTTTGGAGTAGAGATTCTCTAGCACTTTCAAGCCAATAATTGCGATTAAGAGGATACTCCTCTCCTCCTCGCAAAAGCAAAAAGAGTGCGTCATTATAGGCTTCTTGGTATTGCTCAATGGGCAAGAGATTTTTAACAAGGGCAAAAGTTCGCTCATCATTTGCAGCAAGAAAAAGCGCATTTGCTTCACCCATAAGATGAATATCTGCTCCTTTTGAAAGCATATAGGGCAAATGCTTAAAATACCGCTCAACAGGCGTTAAATCACCATTACTTTGATTGATATTTGCCCCAGATTCTATGAGGATTTTTGCACTATTAAAATCTTTAGCAATTAAAAGTGGAGACCACGACTGCCCCTCTTCGCCATCGGGGCTTAGTCCAAGTGAAAGCAAATAGGCTAAAATCTCCTCACTCCCAGCCCACGCTGCTCTCCCCACAGCGCATACATTTGAGGAATCTAATGCGTGGAGATTCACCCCCTGCTTTATTATTGCTTTGACTTCCTGCAAATTTTTTGATTGCGTAATGGCAGCAAAAAAAGCTTTTTCTAATTGCGGATTGTTTTTTGATTACAAGGGCTTTTGTGCTAGATTTTGGGTGGAATCTCTATCGTGTAATGCTGCTTCTAAATCCCCCTTGTTTTCTTGTGAGCAGCTTATGAAGCATAGGGAGCAGAGGAAATAAACAAAAATCCTCATACAAGCCCGACTAATCTTTTTGCATTCTCATAAGTGGCTTTTGCGATAGGGCGGATAGAATCCGCACTTTTATCAAGCACACTTTGGATATAGGCTTTATCTTGGCTGATTTTGGCATAGGATTGTTGGATAGGACGCAGAGATTCTATAATCACTTCAGCAAGAGCAGTTTTGAGATGTCCATAGCCTTTGCCTACAAATTCAGATTCTATATCTTGGCGACTTTTTTGTGTGAAAATCTCATAAATGCACAGCAGATTATACAACCCTGCACGAGATTCATCAAAGATAATGTTGCTTTGAGAATCTGTAACTGCCCTCTTGCATTTGCGTATAATGACATCAGGAGAATCAAGCAAGAATATCGCGTGGTTTTCGCCTTGAGCGGATTTGCTCATCTTGGATTCTGGATTGTCAAGTCCCATTACACGCGCACCAACTTGAGGTATCATAGGTTCAGGGAGAGTGAAGCATTCCCCATAATCACGATTAAAGCGCAAAGCCACATCACGCGTGAGTTCCAAATGCTGTTTTTGGTCTTGACCCACAGGCACAAAATCAGTTTGATAGAGTAAAATATCTGCAGCCATAAGCGCGGGGTAGTTGAATAAGCCGACATTAATATTTTTTGGATTTTTATTTGATTTGTCCTTAAACTGCGTCATACGACTCATATCGCCCATAGGGATATTACAATCTAAAATCCACGCTAACGCGGCGTGCTCATCAATTTGGCTTTGGATAAAAAGATGTGATTTTTTGGTATCAATTCCACAAGCAAGGAGAATGCCTGCAAGTTCATAAGTTTTGTTTTGTAGTTCTTGTGGATTTTGTTGTATTGTAATGGCGTGAGAATTAACCACGCAAAAAATATTTTCATATTGCTCTTGAGAATCTACCCAATGTCTCACTGCGCCAAGATAATTGCCAAGATGAATATTGCCTGTGGGCTGGATACCTGAAAAAATACGCTTTTTGCCTAAATGAGCGTGAGATTGCATATTGCTCCCTTTCAATCAAACTAAAATCGTATTATATGATATTTGGCTTAAGCATAAAAGTGATAGATGCTATTAAATCTGAAAAAACCAAAGAGAACTCGTTTTTTACCAAAAGAATATCAAAGAGTTGTTATACAAGGAAATGGGCATCATTTAGAAAAAGAATTTACCTTCATTCGCCAAAAACTAAAAGAAGCCTTAAGAATCTCAAGGTATAACTATTAGCGATGAGGAACTATAAAGAAAAGATAAAAGATTTTTAACACAAAATTCTATACCTAAACTTCAATTATAATAAAAACTATCTTTGTAGTTAGTAAAAAATTTTTTACTAAAGTGTGTAGAATCTACCTATTTAAAGAAAGGCTTTTATTAAAATTGTTTCAAAATTATACAAAATCTAAGAATTGCTGTGCTAAAATCCGCACTTAAGAAACCAACACAATAAAGGAGAAAAAATGCTAGAAATCAGGTGGCATTCTCGTGCTGGGCAAGGTGCTGTAACAGGCGCAAAAGGTCTTGCTGATGTAATTGCAGGGACAGGCAAGGAAGTGCAAGCTTTTGCGTTTTATGGTTCAGCAAAACGTGGTGCTTCAATGACAGCGTATAATAGGATAGATTCCCAACCTATCCTCAATCACGAGAAATTTATGAATCCGGATTATATTTTGGTTATTGACCCGGGTTTAGTGTTTATTACCAACATTTGCTTGTATGATAAGCCCTCTACGAAATACATTATCACAACGCGTTTAAGCAAAGAAGAGTTAATTGAGAAAAAGCCCGAACTTGCAAGCAAAGAGATTTATACGCTTGATTGTATTCAAATCTCCATTGATGCGATTGGTAAATCTGTGCCTAATGCGCCTATGCTTGGGGCATTAATGAAAGTTTCAGGTATGCTTGAGATTGATTTCTTTTTAGAATCTTTTTCTAAAGTGCTTGGCAAAAAGCTTCCACCACAAGTTATTGAGGCAAATAAGGTGGCAATTAGACGAGCTTATGAGGAAGTCAAATAAGACAAAGGAGAGATTATGGATAAGTTAAAAGATTGGGATAAATTTGAAATCGGCTCTGTGCTTTTTCCTTTCAAAAAAGGCGTAGATGGAAGAAAAGAGCTGTATAAATATGAAAGAACATATAGTGGGGATAGTTCTTTTACCGATAGTGTGGCTCATTGGCGTGTAGAAAAGCCTGTGCATAATAGTGAGATTTGCATTAATTGTTTTAATTGTTGGGTATTTTGTCCTGATGCAGCAATCCTTACAAAAGATGAGAAACTTGCGGGAGTGGATTATGTGCATTGCAAAGGTTGTGGTGTATGTGTAGATGTATGTCCTACAAATCCTAAATCATTGCTTATGTTTAATGACCATAAGGATAATGAGCAAGTCCTCAAAGAGTGGCCAGCTAAAGAATCCAAAAAACCCCAGAATGCATAGAGGAGGAAAGAATGGCTAAAACAATGGAATTACGAACAATTGAGGTGTGGGACGGGAATATGGCAGCCTCTCAAGCATTGCGTCAAGCACAAATTGATGTGGTAGCTGCTTATCCTATTACGCCTTCAACTCCGATTGTGCAAAACTATGGAAATTTTGTGAGTAATGGCTATATTGATGGTGAGTTTGTAATGGTAGAATCTGAACACGCTGCTATGAGTGCGTGTGTAGGTGCTGCTGCAGCTGGAGGAAGAGTAGCAACTGCGACAAGCTCTCAAGGTTTTGCACTTATGGTAGAGGTGCTTTATCAGGCTTCTGGTATGCGTTTGCCTATCGTTTTGAATCTTGTCAATCGCGCACTTGCCGCGCCGCTCAATGTGAATGGGGATCATTCTGATATGTATCTTAGTCGTGATACAGGTTGGATAAATCTTGCTACTTATAATCCCCAAGAAGCATATGATTTTAACCTTATGGCTTTTAAAATTGCTGAAGATAAACGCGTAAGAGTGCCTGTGATTGTGAATCAAGATGGTTTTATTTGCTCTCACACTGCTCAATCAGTGCGTCCATTTACCGATGAGGAGGCATATAAATTTATTGGCGATTATATTTCACATAATCCTATGCTTGATTTTGCTAATCCTATCACTTATGGAGCGCAAACAGAGGAGGATTGGCATTTTGAACATAAAGCACAACTCCATAAGGGCATTATGGATTCAGCAGCAGTGATAGAGGAAGTGTTTGAATCTTTTGCAAAGGTTTCGGGGCGCGCATATAATCTTGTTGAGACTTATATGCGCGAAGATGCAGAGGTGGCGATTGTTGCACTTGGCACAAGCGTAGAATCTGCTCGTGTGGCTGCTCAAAAAGTGCGCAAAGAGAAAGGAATCAAAGCAGGAGTGCTTTCGATTCGGACTTTGCGTCCATTTCCTTTTAAACAATTAGGAGAGGCACTCAAATCTCTTAAAGCTGTGGCGTGCCTTGATAGAAGTCTTCCCGCTGGTGCGCTTGGTATGCTCTTTAACGAATTTTCAGCTGCGGCTTTATCTGCTGGAGCACACCCTGTAATGTCAAATTATATCTATGGACTTGGCGGACGCGATTTGACGCAGGCACATTTAGAGAGTATTTTTGGTGAGCTTGATGCCAATGCAAAAGCTGGTAAGCTTACACACCCAGTTCAACAAATGTTAGGGCTTCGCGGACCTAAAATGAGCTTTTTTTAAGGAGAATATGATGGTAAAAGAAGTTAAAAATCTCAAAGAGTTTCAAAAATCATCAAAGAAATTTGAGGGTGCGCATTTGCTTTGTCCGGGTTGCGCTCACGGAATGATTGTGCGCGAGGTATTAAGTGCGGTTGATGGACCTATTATTTTGGGAAATTCCACAGGTTGTCTTGAGGTTTCAAGTGCAGTATATCCACATACAAGCTGGGACGTGCCTTGGATACATATTGGGTTTGAAAATGGTTCTACTGCTGTGGCTGGTGCAGAGGCTATGTATAAAGCTCTTGCACGCAAAGGTAGATACACAGGTGAAAAACCTAAATTTGTTGCATTTGGCGGAGATGGTGCAACTTATGACATTGGATTCCAATGGATTAGCGGGTGTTTTGAGCGCGGACACGATATGACTTATATTTGTCTTGATAACGAAGTGTATGCAAATACAGGTGGGCAGAGAAGCGGCTCTACCCCGCTAGGTTCTAGCACTTCTACAACTCCTGCAGGAAGCGCAAGCTATGGAAAAAAGGAGCGCAAAAAAGATTTACTTTTTATTATGGCAGCTCATCACGCTCCTTATGTTGCCCAAGTCGCTCCAAATAAATGGAAAGATATGAATAAAAAGATTAAACGCGCTATTGATACAGAGGGTCCGACATTTATCAATGCAATGAGTGCTTGCACGACAGAATGGCGATTTGAATCTAACAAAACCGTTGAAATTAGTGATTTAGCTGTGGATTCTCTTGTATTTCCATTATTTGAAATTATTAATGGTGTGGAGTTGCACATTACTTATCGTCCGCGTAATGTTATCCCAGTGCGCGATTATTTGGGTGCGCAAGGACGTTTTAAACATCTTTTTAAACCTGAAAATGAGCATATCATTAAGCAATTTCAAAAAGATGTTGAAACGCGTTGGGAATATCTCCAACGAAGAGAGGAAATTAATCCCAAATAAGAATCTTTATAGAGAACTGCATATTAATAAATTTTTTATGCAGTCTTAGATAAAATTGCCGATTTTGTTATATCCCATTTAAGGACATTGCTATGTCAGAAAAATCCGATAAAATCAGTAAAAAATCAAAAGAAGTTAATGCCGAATTAGAAAGTCTTTTTAAAGAAGAAGATAGTGATTATATCACTTATGAAAAAATTGCCCAAATTATCCTTAAAGCCCCTACTACTACACAAGTTAAGAAAATTAAAGACTTAAGCAAAAAATATAAAAAACAACTTTTGAGTTCATCTGAAGTTGCCAAAATGCTCAATACTCAAGAACAGATTAAGCGCCAAGCTGATAAGAAAAAAATGCTCAATGAAGAGCTTGAAGATGAATTTGATTTTATGAAAGATAAGGAATTACTTGAGTGGAGCAGAAGTGATAGCCCTGTGCGTATGTATTTGCGTGAAATGGGGCAAATTTCACTTTTGACAAAAGAAGAAGAAATTAGCTTAAGTAAAAAAATAGAATTAGGCGAAAATACGATTCTTGATGCGATTTGCTCTGTGCCTTATTTGATTGATTTTATTTATGATTACAAAGACGCCCTTATAAATCGTGAGCGGCGCGTTAAAGAGCTTTTTAAAAGTTTTGATGATGATGAAGAGGAGAGTGAGGAGGAAGAGGAAGAATTTGATATGCTTGATGATGAGGAAGCATCGCGTAAATCTAATTCTAAAAAAGACCAAAAGCGTGTAGAGAAGGTTATGGAAAGTTTCAAAGCACTCGATAAAGCCAAAAGAGAATGGCTCAAAGTGCTTGAAACACCCATAACAGAGGGTGAAGACGAGTTGGCTCATATTTTGCTCCTCTCACATAAGAAGCATATTTTAAAGATAAAGCTTTTAGATTTAGGACCTACGAGTAAGCTTATTGGTGAGCTTGTAAAAGCAATGGAAAACACTCTAAAAAGTGGTGATGGCTTTGAACGCGAATTGAAACGTTTAGAATATAAATTGCCATTGTTTAATGATATGCTTGTTGAGAATCATCAAAAAATCCTTGCGAATATCACAACAATGAGCCGCGATGAGATAGCCGCAATGGTGCCAGAAACAACAATGGTAAGTGTGTATGTGGAACTCAAGAAACTTTTTCAAACTAAAGAGGCAAGTGAGGGGGGATTCAATTTAGAGCCAGAAAAGCTTAAAGAAATCTTAGAGCAAATCAAACGTGGTAAGTCTATCTCCGATAAGGCAAAGGCGAAAATGGCAAAATCCAATCTCCGCTTGGTGGTGAGTATTGCCAAACGTTACACAAATCGTGGTTTGCCTTTCCTTGATTTAATCCAAGAGGGCAACATTGGACTTATGAAAGCAGTGGATAAGTTTGAATACAAAAAAGGCTTTAAATTTTCAACTTATGCGACTTGGTGGATTAGACAGGCAATCTCTCGTGCGATAGCTGACCAAGCACGCACGATTCGTATTCCTATCCATATGATTGAAACGATTAATAGAATCCACAAGATTATGCGCAAACACGTGCAAGAAACAGGCAAAGAGCCAGATATTGATTTTATCGCTAAAGAAGTGGGGTTGCCTATTGATAAAGTAAAAAATGTGATTAAAATCACAAAAGAACCTGTGAGCCTTGATGCGCCTATTGGAAGCGATGATGATGGTAAGTTTGGAGATTTTGTGGAGGATAAAAGCTCGGTTGGTCCTATGGATTATATCCTTAAAGAAGATTTAAAAGTGCAAATTGATGAGGTGTTAGAACAGCTCAATGATAGAGAAAAGGCGGTGATTCGTATGCGTTTTGGCTTGCTTGATGATGAATCTGATAGAACACTAGAAGAAATTGGTAAGGAACTCAATGTAACGCGTGAGAGAGTGCGACAAATAGAATCAAGTGCGATTAAAAAACTCAAGCACCCAAAAGTAGGTAGAAAGCTTAAAAATTATATTGAGGAATGATGCGTATTTTATGTATTTTTTAGATTTTTAAGATAGAATCCGAGTTTTATTTATACCAATCAAGGAGGTCAAAATGGCTTTAGATATGGCGAAGAAAAAAGAGATTATTACTAAATTCGCACGAGATAGCAAGGATACAGGTTCAAGTGAGGTGCAAATTGCACTCCTTTCACAAAGAATCGCAGATTTAACAGAGCATTTAAAAGCTAATCCAAAAGATCATTCAAGTCGTTTGGGGCTTTTAAAACTTGTCGGGCAGAGAAAATCACTTCTTTCTTATCTTAAGAAAACGCAATACAATCGTTATGCGAAGCTTATCAGTGAGCTCAAACTCAAAGACAGATAAGCTAATTTTTAATAAATTCAAATAAGCCTGTGTAATAAGCCCTATTATGGGCTTTTGGCATAGAATCTAGTGCATTTTGATTAATGTGTAGGCTGTTATTTTCCCATTTCATACATTCTATGACATCAAAATCTTTGATATAGCCCATTTGAACAATCTGCATAGAATCTAGTGCGTCAATGATAGTTTGGGGTTTGTAAATGCGGTGGGCATTGAAACAAAGCTTATCCTCATCTGCCACAGGCACACTAAGATAAAGTCGCCCATTAGATTGTAATACTCTTTGAAAGGCTTTGAGTGCGCTTTCCCACGCATCTGGCTCTATGGGGTCTCCATATCGTCCAAGTCCGAAATGTTCCACGCTGCACAAAGCAGAAAGTGATTGGATAGAATCATCAGCGATATTTTCTAAACGCGTGGCGTTGCTTTGAATATATGTTATGCCCCCCCCCCGCTCATTTAAAAAGCTTGTATTAAATTGATTATTCATTGGGCGAATATCAAGCAAAGTAATTTTTTGATTGAATGTAAGGAGATGTGCGATAAATCCAAATACGCTAGAGCCTACATCATAATGCACATCAGGTTTGTGCTCTAGCACTTTACGCGCTCCCCACATATCTTGGATAAAATATTGACAATCCACAACGCCATTGGGCGCGTATTTATCCCCTTTGCAGATATAATCCCATTTGCTATCAAGCCTAAAACGCGCATCTTTGTTTAAACGCGTATAAGTGGCTTTGTCTTGAGCGATTTCCGCATTACTCATCATTTTGTGGCTTGGCAAAGGATATTTACCAAAAAGTCGCAGTGTTTCGCGCACAATCTTTTGTGCCAAAGTCTTTTTTTGCATACAATCTCCTTATTCTTTAAGGTTTAGATTCTATCACAACCTTATTGTCTTTTACTTTAAAGCGTCCGCATATAAGCAACAACATTATGCAGCTCATTCCACTAAAAATGACTTCTCCAAAAGAGTTGAGAGCTTTTGTGTTTGAAATCATCAAAATTCCAAAGCTTAATCCTGTGGTAAGTGCAGAAAATACAATCGCGTGAGTTGTGCGCGGATTATCATCTTCTTTTATGGCATAGATTCCATAATCCACGCTTACTACGACCAAAATGAGCAAAGCAAAAAGGTGCATCATATTTAACACACTATGGCTTGATATGACACACAGAGCTATACTCAAGGGAAAAAGCACAAAGCTTGCTGCACTTAAAAATGCTCTACGTGTGTTAAAAGCAAGAGTTAAGAGCATAAGGCATAGCGCAATACCAAGCACGATAAGCATAGGTTGATAAATAGAATCCGCTAGGTTGTCCATAATGCTTTGTATTGAACGTGCTTCAATACACACATTGGATTGCACGATTTCTTCTTGCTCCTGTGCATTCCATAGCTCTTGTGGATTTATAGTGTTTTTAGAATCGCTGGGGAGTGATTGTAAAGATTCTAAAAGTTCGTGTGCCTTAGCAATTTGGGCTTTTGACATAGAGGCGAGATAATAATACTTTTCTAAATGTGATTCTCCCTCACTTTGGCGAAAAGTTATTACACCTGTGGATTGTATAAGCCCACGCACAAAGAGCATAAGCCCATCGCTTTTATCTGCAAAGAGTAACACATCATCTCTTTGTTTGTCTTGAATGTGCATAAAAAACGCTCTCTCTTCAAGCATAGGCTTATTTTGATAATCAAGTTTAGAGAGGTCAAAATCAAGTCTAAGCTGTGTGCTTGCGTAAATAAAACCTATTATTGCTATGCCTAAAAATATAATACTTGGCACACAGGGTTTTCTCAATGCTGAAATTGCGTTAAAAAGTCGTGGTGGTTTAAAGCCTATGCGTGGATATATGAATGCGAAGTTGATATATGCTACACTTAAGGAAATCATCGCATAAAGGGCAAGTTGCGATAAAAGAGGAAAGGGGATAAACAAACACGCGCCAAAGCCCACCATTGTTGTAAAATAGCCATAAAACACAGGGAAATTAAAAGGGGGGCGAGGGTGTGTAGATTTTTTGCTAGAACTTGCGCTTTGTGTATAAAGCCCAAAGAAGTGATGGTGCATCATATAATCAATAGCGATATTTGAAATGCCCATACCAAAGCTTAATACCATAATCGTAACTTTTGGATATATACAAAGGGTAAGCAAAATAGCAATCGCATTAGAGAGAATGAGTGTGCAAATAGTATAAAAGGTCAAAAGCGGTATGCGAATAATGACAAAATACAGCAGCACAAACACAAATGAGGCAAAGCCTAAAAGAAAATTAACTTCATTTAAAATCAATTCTAGATTCTCTACACGCATAAAATCAGATGAAAAATAGCGCATATCAGGGTAATCTTGTTTTAGCATTTTAAAGCTTTGCAACGTGGATTTAATAGCCTTATCTTCAAGGCTTGAAAGCTCTACCAATGCCATTAAGCCATAATCTTTTGCCGCAAGAGTAGAGGTATCTAGTGAGTTAGAGGAGGTAAAGTGATTTGTAAGTTGGTGCAACAAAGGCGCAAAAATCTTTTGTGCTTCAAGTGAAGTGGGAGTGTCTTGTGAGTGTGTTTGCGTGTGAGAATCTAAAGAAGTGTCGTGTGGAGGGAGGATATAAGAAGTATTTTGTGTTAAAAAGGCGTAGAGTTGCTTTTCTAAGGGGACATTTTGCTCAATCACAGAGGAAACATAAGGCAGAGATTGAATCTTGTGGGTAAGCTCTTGCATACGCTTTTGTGCGTTTTTATCAAATCCTTTAATCGCCACAGGCACATATTTAGAGCTAGAAAAATACCTGTATGCCTCAATGATTTGTTTATCGTCATTATGTGGGAATAAATCAAGCACTTCCTGACTCACGCGTTGTGGTTCAAAAGCCCACCAAAATACACCAAGAGTTGCAAAAAAACATAAGCTTAAAACAAAAAGAAGTGCATTGCCCCGCATAGCTATCCTTTGATATAATTTTTTGGTTATAGCAGATTCTATTATTAGCCTTATTTTGCGCTAAAAAGGTAACCAGCAAGTTTATAACAAACGTAGAAATTGTTAGATTTTAAAAGGATTCTCAACAACCTTTTTTCTATCTACGATATAAGGAATAAGAGCCATATGTCTCGCGCGTTTAATGGCTACTTCTACGCGTTCTTGCCATTTTTTTGTATTGCCTGTGAGACGTCTTGGCATAATCTTATATCGTTCAGAGAGTGAATGCTTGAGCATTTCTACATCTTTGTAATCAATATATTCAAGCTTTGCTTCAGTGTATCGGCAGTATCGTTTTGAGTATTTTTTCTTTTCCATTATTGCTCCTTGTGTGTATTAAAAAGGTATATCTTCATCATCAATGTTGATTTCGGGGATATTTTGAGGATAAGCCCCAATATTCCCATTGCCTTGCTCATTTCCTTGTGATTGTGAGTGAGCTTGATTATAATTTGGTGCATTATTGACATTTTGCGCTCCTGCATTGTAGCCATTTGCACCATTATAAGCACTCTCATCGCCACTCGGTTTAGAATCTAGCATTTGCATACTTTCAGCTGTAATCGTGTGTTTGCTTTTTTTTGCTCCACTTTGATCAGTCCAAGATTCCAAGCTCAAGCGTCCCTCAATGAGAATCTTGCTCCCTTTGCGCAAATATTGATTTGCCACTTCTGCACTGCGCCCAAAAAGTTTTACATCTACAAAGCAGACTTCTTCGCCATTTGTACCATCTTGCTTTTTGAATCTCCTATTGCTTGCTAAGCCAATGGTAGCAAGAGCACTTCCACTAGGCAAATATCGGAGTTCTACATCTCGTGTCAGATTCCCTATGATAATCACTTTATTATACATCTAGCTTCTCACTTGTGCATTAAGCCTCTGTCGGGGCTTGTTCTTTAGCCTCTGGGGCAGTTTCTTCTTTTTTGGCTTTTGTGGGCTTTGGCTCTGGTTTATTATTTGCCTTATTTACGAGGCTTTGCCACGCTTTTTGCTCTTTTTTGCTCTCATATTTGATAACAATAAAGCGCAAAATCTCTTCATTAATGCGATAATTGCGCTCAAGCTCCAAAATTAAGCTTGGTTTTGCCTTGAAGTAGATGACAAAGTAGTATCCACGCTTGTTTTTCTTAATCTCATAAGCAAGGTTTCGCATACCCATATCAAGGCAAGTTTCAATCTCACCACCATTTTTGGTAATGACTTCTTTAAAAAAATCAAGCCGCGCTTTGATTTCTTCCTCTACAAGCGTGGGTTTGAGGATAAACATCGTTTCGTAAAATTTCATTCTTTCTCCTTTTGGTGTAACCGCCCTTTTGTTGAGTGCTATGAAGCAAAGATTTTGTGTTACAAAAGAGCAAGGTGCAAGAGTGAGATTCTATCTTATCATTTCTTGAATTTTTATTAAAGCACTCATAGATTGTTTGGTTTTGCCTTTGCTTACTTCGTAACGCCATTGGGAAAGCAGTTCAAAAATAGCAATATATTCTGTTTCTTTAAAGCGAATGCAATAGCGTGATAAGCGCTCCGCAATATGAGCAGGTGGGCTAAATCCTAGAATCTCCTTTGCATCGGGACGCCCTTTAATTTTGATAAAAGCAAAAAATAAAAAGAGTTGATAAAAAAATCTCTGAATCTCCCCAATCATCATTATTTCATTAATACCCTCTTCATAAATGGTATGAAGCATTTTGACAATAGGCTTTTTGTCCATTAAGGCAAAGCAAAGCTCTTCTACGCTAAAACTTGCTATACCATCACAGAGTAGATTCACATCACTTGGTTCTATGGGCTTACCTGCGAAAATAACAAATTTTTCTAATTCATTTAAAGAAAGTGCGATGTCATTGTTTTGCTTTTCTAAAATATGTTTGAGAATCTTATCATCAGTCATAAGCCCTAATTCTTTGCTTCTCTCACGCATAAAGCCCATACATTCGCTTATATTTGGTGGGAAAAACCGCACTTCCGCAATGCTATCTTTGGGCATTTTGGGATTTTTGAAATATCCTGCACAAGTTTTGCAATCTCTCGTGTAATCCCCATCTGATTTATTTGCAGCTTGATAATACTCAATAATAAGTGCGTTATGCGCATTATGCAAGAGGGCATACAAGAACATTTCAATATCTGCTTTGAGGAGTTTATGATTGATTTTAAGCACAACAAGTGAGCTGCTGCCAAAAAGTGAGCCTTGTGAGAGCAGGGTATTGATATTTATCGCATTATATTCATCAAAGTAAAAGGTAGTTTTTTCTTCACTTTTGAGAGCAGATTCAATTTTTTTCGCATAATATCCGATTAAAAAGCTATCGCCATAAAGAAAGCTTACGCGGGGTGCAGATTGTTTTAAGAGTGTATCAAGCTGTGATTTATACATTTGTGTAGAATCCTTAAGGCTTAAATCTTAAGGATTCTAGCAGGATTTATTTACTAAAACCCTTAATACCAAATTCAAGCATTAGAGCATAGTTATCAGAGTGCGGATAAGCCT
Source organism: Helicobacter sp. MIT 21-1697 (assembly GCF_026241255.1). Classification (NCBI taxonomy): domain Bacteria; kingdom Pseudomonadati; phylum Campylobacterota; class Epsilonproteobacteria; order Campylobacterales; family Helicobacteraceae; genus Helicobacter; species Helicobacter sp. MIT 21-1697. The sequence continues at coordinate 199,991 of NZ_JAPHNC010000001.1, forward strand.
GTGCGCCTTGAATATAAGCGGGGGCTACATTTTGGTATCTGCCAATGAGTTTGGTATAATATGCCATATTTTGGCTTATATCCTTTGAAAACCCTACACTTGCATTTATCGCATAGCTGTAATCATCAACTTTTGATTCTTGCCCACCGATAGTGTAGTGTGCATAGCCTACCCACGCATAGCCAAGTGCATAGGTGAGATTGAGCTTATCACTTGCAGGGATATTTCCCTCTAGCTCTGCTCCAAGCACGATAGTATCTCTATCTAAGCCTTTTTTTGAGCTAACCGCGCCCTGATGTCCATTTCTCTCGCCAAATACATTTATAAAAAGTGGAGTGCGTGCAGTGGCGATATTAAGTCCAAACTTTGCATAATATTCAAAGATAAATAAGGAAGCTTTATCTGCGATATTTGTTACATTTTCAGCCTGTGAGATTCCACCACCTCCGCGTAAGCCTACAACTGCTTGCATTCGCCCATAATAAACACCTCTAGCCTCTAGTGCGAGATACCCAGCATAGCTTTTGATGTCTTCTCCACCAAAGCTATATCCTGCACCTCCAAGCCCGACATTACCATAATAACAATGGTTTTTTTCACAAGAGAGTGCATTTGCAAAAGTGCTAAGGCTAAGAAGTAAAATAGGGATAAGAAAAAATTTTATTTTACTCATATTTTCTCCTTATTATTTTATAAAAATGAAATAATTTGGTGCATATGCACCAATGGCAATTATAAAAAATAGATTTTTATAATTTAATTTTTACATTGTAGTTTGAAAATAAAATTTACATAAAGTAACAACTTTGTATCTTTGTATTTTGATGATTTTGATGGTATTAGGGGCAGATGAACCTTTTATTTTACCTTTATGGGTTCATCTACTTTTTTGATTTAGAATCCAATGCCTAACTCAATTCAGGCAGCATATTGCTTCCTCGCAGGGAAGTAGGGAAATAGGTATCTATTTATCAAAACCTTTAAAGCCTATCTCTATCATACCGACAAAATCTTTTGAGGCAGGATAAGTGAGGGTAGAGCTATCGTTACTTGCATTTTTTAAATCAAAGTATTTGCCTATAAGCTTTACATACCACATCGTGTTTTGCGTGATATGGGAAGAGTATCCTATGTAGGCGTTGATTGTGTAGCTATAATCCTTTATGTCTAATGCGACATTATTTAAGTTATATTCACCACCAACCCAAGCATATCCAGCCCCATAATCTAAATATGACATATTGCCTAAAGGTAGATAGCCATCAATATCCCCACCTAGCATTGTAAGCCGCCTCTCTAAACCATTACCTTTGCCTATTCGTCCATCGTGCCTATCTTGTCCTACTACAAGATTTACAAAAAGCGGTGCATTTTTTCCTGCGATATTGACTCCAAGTTTTACATAAGAATCTAAAACAAAGAGAGTATTTTTGCTTGTAATGCCCAAATCACTAGTATTTTGTGCTGATGTTGAGCCTCCACCTATGTGCGCACCCAATGCAATCTGCAATCTCTGCCAAAACACTTGTTTGCCTCCCAAAGCAAGATACCCAGCATAACTATTTATATCTTTGCCTCCAAAGTTATAATACTGCCCACCTATACCAATATGACCATAACCGCAGCTACTTTCCTCACACTGAGTGGCAAATAGGGAAGTGTGAAAAATACAAAATAATACTAAGAAAAAATATTTTTTCATTTCTATCTCCATATATTTAGTCTAGCTTCTTAGGGTAAGCTACCCTAAGAAAGATGGTTTATTTCCACCAGCCTTTGTCTTTGCCCAAATCATAAACTGATTTGCCAGCACTAATAGCAGAGCTTATAGCACCTAAGGCAATCCAAAACTCACCTTGAGTTTCCTCCATTTCTTCATCACTCAGCAATGCAACATTTACATCTTGCTTACCAAAGAGCAATTCAGCATCGGCTTTGTTAAGCTTTTGCACTTCTTGTGTTTGTGGTTGCACTTGTGCTGCGACAAGGGAAGCTGTCCCCAAACTCAAAACTAAAGCCAATGAAATGAAAATTTTATTCATTTCTAACCTCCTAAAATAAAAATAACTAAGGTATATTTCATACAAAGTATAAAATATACCTTAGTCAATAATTATAACATAAAATTCTATATAAAATCAAAATTTAACATAAAAAGTAACAATTTTTGTATCTTTGTATTTCTATGATTTTGAGTGTATTAGAGGTAGATGAAGTCTTTAATGCGTAGTAATCTCGGTAGATTCTATTATTTCTCCTTGCGTACAGCCACAGAGCAAATCCACTTTTTGTATTTTGACTTTTATCAGTTTAAATTTCTCAAGTGAATGCCAAAGGGTAATTTTGATATGTGGGATAACATCTAGGGCGAGCGCGTGGGAATCTTCATCTATCACAAGTGCAGTGCAGATAAGAGGTTGAGGAGATTCTAAAAGCTTTTGTGCGTAGCGAAGCATTTTGCGTTGGTAAAAATCCTGCTCAATATGGCTTATTTGCTTTTGCTTGATATTGAGCTCTTGGGCAATGCCATTTAGCCCCTCAAGCAAGAAAGGCAGCGATTTGTCTTTATGCAGCACTGCCTTTAAGATTCTATGCACGATTAAATCACTATACCGCCTTATGGGTGAAGTAAAATGCGTGTAGCTCTCAAATCCAAGCCCAAAATGCCCCTTATTCTCCACACTATAAGTGGCTTTGGCAAAAGATTTGATAATCATTTCATCAATTACCTTTGCTATCTCCTTGCCTTTGGCTTGAGCTTGGATATGATAAATCAAATGATGAAATGTCCGAGTAGGAGGCAAAGTAAAGCCCATATTTTTTACTTCCCACTCAAGCTCTTTTATACGTTCTTCTTTGGGTGGAGGGTGGATTCTAAAAATACCTTTTTGTGTGTTATTGAGCAGCATTTGCGCACTTTGGACATTCGCAAGGAGCATAGATTCTTCAATGATACTATGGGCTAGAGTATGCTCATACTTGTGCCACGAGTGTATTTGTTGATATTCATCAAGTTCTAGTTTTATTTCTTGGCTCTCAAATTCATAGCCATTACGCAAACGATGAGCCTTGCATTTTTTGATATAAGGCAAATATGCTTTGAGCCATTTTTGTATCTCTTTGGGCAGAGTGCTTTTATGCCCTTGTAAAAAAGATTCTATAACTTCATAGCTGACATTGGCTTGAGGTTTGATAAAGGCTTCTAAAAGCTCACTTTTGACTACTTGAGCGTTTTTATTAAGTTCTATTTTCCATACCATTGCCAAACGCAGGGCATTTTCTTTTAAAGAGCAAATACCATTACTTAGCTCAAAGGGCAGCATAGGCACAACTTTATGTGGAAAATATATGCTAAAGCCTCTTTGCCTCGCCTCTTTATCAATCTCACTTTCACTACCCACATATTCGCTCACATCAGCGATAGCCACATAAAGTGTTTTTGTTTTGCTCTCAAAGTAAATTGCATCATCGTGGTCGCGTGCATCTTGTGGGTCTATCACACAAAAAGGCAAATCGCTCAAATCCACGCGATTGGGATACATATCCTTATACACTTCATCGCCAAAGGCAAGTCCTAGAGCTTGTGCTTGAGGGCTAAAAGCTGATGAGCGATTGTAAAGGCTAAGAGCAATTTTTTCATCAATATGCGCATCTTCAAGCACGCCAAACACTTCAATGATGTTGCCAGATGAGAGTTCAACCTTTACTACGCAGTGCGGAGGCAAAGCTCTAAGCGATTTTTGCGAGACTTTTAACTCTATGTAGGATTGCGTGTCATTTTTTTGACTTATATCAATAGCTTTAATAAAGCCTTTTTTCATCACAAGAGCAGCAAGAGCATAGGTTTTTGATGAATAAAGCAGAGTGATGAATCTTGCTTTGCTTCGCGCGTGTTTTGCAAGGATAATATCGCCCTTTTTGAGATTCACTCGTCCCCGCTCAAGCACAAAGTCATTGTGTTCTTGCGCCTTAAAGCTTTTTAAAAATACTTTGCCGCTACGCGAAATATCCACACTGCCTATAATTAAATCATTTTTAAGTGTGTAATATTCACCTTGTATATCAAGGACATTGAGCTCTTCTAAGTGTTTAAGTGCGTGGGCAAAAGATTTGGGAATGCGATTCTTTCTTACTCCAGCGGCAATGAGTGCGTAAAAATATACCATTTATCCCCTAAATGTGGATTTTGTGTCGCCATAAGGTGAGAATTTCCCCTAAGCGTTTGGGAGCAAATCCTAGTTGTTCGCAGCTTACATTAAAGCAAAAAGAGTGTTGCGTGTTGCGTGAGTGGATATGTCCGTGAATATTGAGCGAACAATCCGCAAGTGCAAAGAGTTTATCAAGTGTATCTCGGCTTTTGGCAAACCTATCGTGTGCTTTGCGATGAAACACAGGAAAATGTGAAAACATAATGCGCTCTCCTGCGCAATCTAGCACAATGGCATTGAGGTAAATATCATCTTTTACCATACTCTTGCCAAATTGTGCGTAAAGTTTTGCTAGAATCTCTTTACTTTGTGGAATCTGCAGTGCTAAACCTTTTTGCACACTCCAGCTTTTAATATTTTTAAGCTTTTCAAAGCGCTCAATATCATTATTTCCTATCACAAGTTTTTTTGTGCCATTAAGCTTTTTAAGATAAGAGAATCCCCCCTCATAATACAAATCCCCTAAATGCAAAAGTGTATCTTTTTTACCAACTTGCTTATTCCACAAATCTTTGTGAAATTTATAAAAATCATTATATCCATAAGCTTTGGCACTTTTAAGCCGACTCGGTTCGCGCTCTAAGACAGCTTTGTGTCCAAAATGACTATCAGAAATCACAAATGTGTTTTCAGTAATTTCAAACCCCATCATAGAACCTTTATAGGGGATTAAGGAGATGTTTTGCTATATAACCATTGATTTCGCGCACCCCTTGTTTCCCCTCAAAAATATAATGAATCTTTGCCCATTCCCCATTTTGTCCCTCAAAAGATAGAATGTGCATTTTTCGTCCTAAAGGCGCTTTAGCGACAATGAGTGCAGTGAGGGAGGGTTCTAAGCGCACAAATGCAATATTGACTTTTACTTGCGCATTTATAGGAGGTGTTTTTATAGAGGAATCTTGTGGCTTTTGTGATGTGTGTTTTGGTGGGGATTCTATAATTTTTGTGTTTTCTTGTGAAGCACTTTGAAGTGTATCACTCAGCATATATGAGCTAATATAGCCCTCTTGATATATGCCATTTTTACTATCTTTTGCAATTTTACTCCATTTACCCACTTGTTCTAAAACTTCTACTTTCGCTCCTTGTGGGAGTTTGGCGATTATAGAATCTTGTGTGCTTGGTTTTAATCGCACATTTACACCCACAGAGGGTTTCACAAAGTGAGTGAGAGTTTTTCGTGGCTCATTTTGCTTGATTATAGGCTTATTGGGAGATTCGTTGTGTTTATTTTTGGGCATAGATTCTTTGGAGGCAATGGCTTTAGGTGGCATACTCACACTTGGTGTTATTTTGGTATGAGCGTGTGCAAGAGCAAGAGGCGAATTAGGCGCAGGTTTGTAGGCTATAAGTTTATAAGGTGCGCTATTTTCAAGCGGAGGCTTATCAAAAGAAATTGTTATCATACCGCTAAACACATCTTTGCGATAGATTTCGGCACGATAAATAAGAGCTTGTGTATCAAGGCTATATCGTGCCATAAGGTCTTTTTTATACACTTTGATGCCACTTTCATTGGGCAAGGGTGAAGTATCGTTGGGCTTGACATAGCCTATAATGTTTATGCGATACTCATTTATAGGTTCAAACTCTATACTTTCTTTTGCATAAATCATTGAACCCACGCGCACAGCTTGCATTGTATCATCAATTTTCATATTTACGCTATTAAGCGAGTTATCAAAAGCACTCCATTGTGGCAAAAGTGTGCTAAGCGTGCGTGAGCCATATTTGAGCTCTATATTGCCCTGCTTGTTTTTTACCAAACCAAGTATATGGCTTGAGCTTTGAATCTTCATATGTTTTGGCTCTACGCCTTGAGGAAGCGGAAAATAAGTGATGGGAGAGCGTAGAGAACCTAAGGGCAAAGTGATGAGTCCTTCAATGTGGGCTTGTAAATGCGCAGTGGAGATAAGTTTTTTAATAGAGGCGGGTTTGAGCTCAAAATCTCGTTCAAACTCTATGCCAAGCTGTCCAAGCAGAGATTCTATAGCGAGGAGATGATAATATACGCGTGTTTGTATGTCAAGTTCTTTGCTGGCTTCATTTGTGAGGGCTGGTTTGCCAAGTGAGAGTGAGAAAAAAGTGAGAGCTTTAAGCTGCTCTGTGTCATTTTTAGATTTTGTATGAGTATTATGCACAAAATATCGGTGGAGAGGGTGCAGGATATACTCATTAATATCTGCTACCATTTGAATCACAAAAGATTCTAAGTTGCCATATTTTGCACCTTTAAGCTCTATTTGGTCTATTACTGAGCAATTTCCCCAACGAAGTGGATTAAGGAGATTATTCACATAGGTAGGACGCCAATACCCACTCCCATCGTGAAGATGCATTGAAATATCAATTTGTGGATTGGCAAGAAGTTTTTTGATTTTTTGGATACTTTGATAGTCAGGGTCATTTTGAGCAAGTGCAGCAAATTTGCGATTCATATCGCCATAGAGTCCTCGCACATTGGCAAACATACTATGAGGATTCACAACAGGCACAACCCACACGCTCCCTTTTGTGATTTTATAATGACGCATAAATAAATCAGTAGCGTAATATGCTCCGGGTTCATCGCCGTGAATCCCACCCATAAGGAGCAAAGTAGGGGCTCTTTTATCTCCATCATTGAGTTTATAAAGTGCAAAATCACGCACAAGATTCTCTGCGTGAAGTATATTAAAAGCAAAGATAAAAGTTAGAAAAAGGCGTATCATAATCCTTATCCTTTCATCTTTTCTCTTCGCAGAGTTCTCTCTTCTTCCATTTCTTTATAGAGTGTGGCGCAGCCTTTGGCGAGTTCGCGTATTTGCAAGATATAATTTTGTCTTTGAGCCACAGATATGGCTTTGCGCGCATCAAGGATATTAAAAAAATGGCTTGCTAACATTGTATAATCATAGGCTACAAGAGGGACTCTTTGTTCTAAGCAATGTTTGACTTCTTGTGTGTAAAGATTAAAGAGGGAGAAAATCATTTGTGTATCAGCGAGCTCAAAATGGTATTTGGAAAATTCATATTCGCCTTGCAAATGAACATCGGCATAGAGCATAGGCGAAGAATTTGAGGTATCATTCCACATAATATCAAAGATATTTTCCACACCTTGAATATACATCGCTAAACGCTCTACGCCATAAGTGATTTCTACTGCCACAGGGCGACAAGGGATACCTCCTACTTGTTGGAAGTAAGTAAATTGAGTTACTTCCATACCATCAAGCCACACTTCCCAGCCCAATCCCCACGCACCAAGAGTGGGGGATTCCCAATTATCTTCTACAAAACGCACATCGTGTGATTTTAAATCTAACCCTAAAGCCTCAAGGCTACGCAAATAAAGCTCTTGTATATTATCGGGGCTAGGTTTAAGAAGCACTTGAAATTGATAATAGCTTCCTAAGCGGTTAGGATTCTCGCCATAGCGCCCATCTGTTGGGCGGCGCGAAGGAGCTACATACGCTACATTCCACGGCTTAGAATCAAGACTTCTAAGCAATGTTGCGGGGTGGAATGTCCCAGCTCCTGCAGGAATGTCATAAGGTTGCACAATAAGGCAACCTTGATTTTTCCAAAATTCTTGTAATTGTAATAAAATATCTGAAAAACTTAACATATTTCTCCTTATTTGACATTATGACGAAACATCATTATGCCCTTTTGTACACCGCAAAAGTCTGCTACAACATCACATTTGACTTTAAAAAGCATAAAAAGGCGTTCATCTTTGTAAGATTCTAAACATTCAAAATTGCCCATACCCTTGCAAAGAATTACATCGGCTTCATCATAGAGTTTTTGCGCACTTTCACAGGCATTTGCATACACAAAACCCGGACTTCGCACACCAGAATCTATCAGTGTGCAATAACGCTCTATGCCCTTTGCCAAAGGGTGGCGCATATCCTGCAAAGTAAGGTCGTTAATAATAGGCTTTCCACGCACTGCATAATATATGTGAAGTTGCGGATAAATCTCTTTGAGGGAGGATATAAGCACTTCATCAAAGATATTTTCTCCCGCATTATCGGCAAGATAAAGGAGGATTTTAGCACGCTCAAGCCTATCACAAAACGCATTAAGGCAAAAATCACCAAAAATCATTTCTTCAAAATTAAAATCTGCACTCTCAAAGTCAAAAGCACTTTGAGAGCCATAATCAATGACATTTCCTAGAATTGCCATTCTTATCGCCCAATCAAGTCGCTTGTAGATAGAATCTACGCTCAAATTTCCCGATGAGGTGCGTTCAAGTAGAGGTGCAGGATAAGAGGCGAGGAGATTCTCACAAATGTTATGAGCGCGCACCATACTTTCTTGTTTAATTTGCATAAAAGGGTCGCTTATGCCTAGATTTTGTTCCACGCATTGATAAATCTCAATGGCAATTTGAGGTGGCGCAAGGGTATGAGTTTGTGTAGCTTTTTGTGCCAATTTCTCTTTGATGTGTTGAGTGATACTTAAAGCATTATGTGGTTTTAATGCAAGGCAGAGATTCTCAACTTGCTTTTGCAAACAATCAAAACATTTATCTTGCGCTATCATTTTGACTCTGTCATATTTGAGACTTTTCCCCACATAAGGCGATATTTGCGTTTCATAAATTCAATTTCCTCTCGTGAGCGCTCTAGCTCTGCGCGTAGCGTTTCCATCGTCTTTTTATCATCATCATAGACTTCTTGCATAGAGATAAGCGCGTCTTTAAGAAATGAATTTTCATTTTTAAATGCACTAATGGTTTCATCTTTTGAAGCAATGACTTTATCGTGTAAGCCTAGAATCGTTGAAATTGTTTTCTCTACAAATACAGGGTCAAGCTCCTTACCATTCATATCTGCGGAGACAAGCCCAGATTCTACTTTTTTGACAAGTGCAGAAGTTCCTGAAGTCGCATCTACAAAGATTTTTCCATCTTCTTCTTTGTTTTTAATAGCACCTTCTTTGATAAGCTCCATAATTTTGGTTTCGTCTAAGCCAGAGAGTTTGGTAAATTCCTCAAGCACAAGCCAAGTTGTATTTTCCATTATATCCCCTTAAATTCTCACTTCAATCTCTGCCGAATCTAATTCTACTTTTTTTGCTTTCATCACTCTATCTTCTATTAATTTACCTGCAAGTTCATCGTTTTTGAGGCTTAAAATTTGCATTGCTAAATATGCTGCATTAATTGCTCCAGCTTTGCCAATACTTGTTGTTGCCACAGGCATTGAGCTTGGCATTTGCACCGTTGAAAGAAGCGCATCAAGCCCATCTAATGCACCTCCATTGAGTGGCACACCAATTACAGGCTTACAAGTTTGAGAGGCGATAGCTCCTGCTAAATGTGCTGCCATACCTGCTGCTCCTATGAAAACTTGCGCACCACGAGATTGTGCATCTTTAATATATGATTTTGTGCGCTCTGGTGAGCGATGAGCCGAGCTGATTATCACTTCATAGGCTACATCAAACTTCTTTAGCACTTCTATACACTCGCTCATCACATTCCAATCGCTTTTGCTTCCCATAATGACGCTTACAAAATCCATTTTTGCTCCTATATCTTTTGCATTTTACATATTTAAAGGCGATTCGTAGCGCATTTTATCATATTTTGCATTAATTTTGAGCGTAATGCTTAAGAGAACTTTTCACCCATCGGAGTATGCACATTTCTAGCTGTGGGATAGGGACAATATCTTGCTGCACTTCTTTTTTGTTAAAAAGTTGGAGAATCTGCTCGGGTGCTTTGATGGGATTATCTGCACTTGAGAGTGAGCAAATCTCATTAATAGCCTCCCTATCGCTTTTATGAGCATCATTGTGCGTGTCTTGAATGATATGTGCTTCTTTGAGTGCTTCTCTCACGCTTGGAGCAAATTTACTCCACTGCGCTGTGGCAAGAAATACGCTTTTACCAATTACACCGCTTTTTTGCAAAGTTTTTGCGACATAATAAGCAATCGCGCTATGCGGGTCAAGGAGCAATCCCTCTTTGAATCCTTGTGCAATGCTTTGCATACACATTGTATCATCACATTCAAATGCACTAAAATCCTGTTGTAGCATACTTAGCTCCTCTGCAGTGAGGCTATATGAATCTCGCCTATCAAGAGAATCCATTAATTGCTTTGTGCGTTGTGCGCCAAAGAGTGCATAGAGCATTCTCTCCACATTTGAACTTTTTAAAATATCCATAGCGGGTGATTTGGTTTTAATCAAGTTTCGCTTAGAAATATCATATACGCCTGTATTGATAAAATCACTTAAGATATTATTTGCATTAGAAGCACTCACAAGGCGCTCAAGGGGCAGCCCCATTTTTTTTGCAAAAAATGCTCCTAAAATATTGCCAAAATTCCCACTTGGCACGACAACAGAAATTTTCTCTCCAAGCGTGATATGCCCACTTTTAAGCAGTTTCACATACGCCCAAAAATAATAAATGATTTGGAATACAATGCGTCCGATATTCACAGAATTTGCCGCAGAAAGGGCAAATCCTTGTTCTTTGAGTTTTTTGATAAAATCTGCATTTGCGATGAGCTTTTTTAATGCGTTTTGCGCTGCATCAAAATCCCCCTCAATGCCGATAACTTTCACATTTGGCGCGTTATGAGTTGTCATTTGCAATCGTTGCACATCGCTTGTGCCTCCATAAGGATAAATACACACGACTTTGATATGTGATTGATTCGCAAAACTCTGCAAGGTAGCAGGTCCTGTATCTCCGCTTGTAGCAGTAAGGATAAGGTAGGGTCTTGTATCTTGGGTGGCTAGGTGAGCGAACAAACGCCCAAAGGGCTGAAGTGCCATATCTTTAAAGGCGCGTGTAGGACCAGAAAAGAGATTTAGCATAAAGAGATTCTCATTGACTGCTTGAAGTGGCGCAGGATTATAAGAATCATCAAAATTTTTATAGCACAAAAGTGCTTCTTCAAGCACACTTCTGTGAATCCCAAGCTTTAAGCGATTGAAAATATCCACGCAAAGCTTGGCATAAGTGAGATTTGTAAAATTTTTAATCTCTTCTAGGCTGATATGAGGGAGTTTGGTAAAGGTATAAAGCCCATTATGTGGCGCACTTGGGTGTAATAAAGCGTGTTGAAAGCTTACGCCCGGAGCTATATCATCTCGCGTAGAATAGAGGAGATATTCTTCGTTTGTGTCTGTCATTGATACTCCTTATGCCTTAAATGCACTTATTGTAGCATATTCTATGTTTTTTTAGGATAATAAGCAAAAGTTTTGGTGAGTAATCCTGCCCCAAAAGGAGCAAGGAGGCAAGGTTGCCTAGAAAGTGTAGTTATAGCCAACTTGCACGATATAAGTGCGAAGCGTAGCTGTTCCTTGTGCCATAGGATTAGAATTTGATTTATAATCATAGGCTACTAATGGAATCTTTGCTCCAAGGAGGATTTGACTTGCATTATCAACATTATAGGTAAGCCCTACATTTACAGGCACAGCAAGTCCGCCTTTAGCACCTTGACTTATACTCATCGCTGCTGTTTTCCAAGTAGGGTTATATTGTTGATAGCCTACACCAATACCAATATATGCACCAAATGCAGGTGTGAAATTAAAATAATAATCCACATTTGCAGTGATAAGATGTTGATTAATATCGGCATTGACTTTGCCAATAATTGGCGTAGAATTATCCTTAGAACCCTTGCTTTGATTGTAGTTATAGCTGATATAGTATTTCAAACCATAACTCTCACTCAAAGCTTGTTTATAGCCTACATCTAGCCCTAGTGCCCAACCAAATCCACTTGTAGGGAAATTCTCTTTGAGTCCTGTAAATCCTGTATATGAGGGCGTAGTAATAGGCACTCCTGCATTTACCCCCACAAAAAGTCCGCTTGTTTGTGCTTGTGCTATGCCAAAGAGACTTGCTGCCAATGCACTTGAGATAAGAATCTTTTTCATTATTGTATCCTTTGTCTTTAAGATTCTAGTGCCTTTGAGCACTAGTTACAAATAATTGTAGTGTTATAGAGCGGTAAAAACAAAATGTAAAACGCGTTTTTTTTTTTTTGAATATAATTGTAACAAAAAGTTGCATATACAACTTATTATATTGATTTTTTAAATTTCAACCATTCTAAAGAGGCAATATTGACTTCTTCATTGAGTGCTTGAATAGATTCCAAATCGTTGAGAGAGCCAAAATCAAAAGAGTTAAATTGCTCCATTATCGCTAAAATAAGTGCGCTTATCTGCCCAAAAGCTATCTTTTGCGCTAAGAATGCTTCTATGGCTATTTCATTACTTGCATTGAGCACAATGCCTTTTTGTGGTGTATCCAAAAGAGTATCTTTAAGCTGCCATAGCGGATAACGTTCTATTTCAATGTTTTTAAGTGCAAAGCAGAGGGATTGTGGATTTAAGGGTGCGATAAATGATGTGTGCGCAGCTTGATTTTTATCAAGCGCATAGGCGATAGGCAGCTTCATATTGGGTGCGCTTATATGTGCTGTAATGCTTCCATCGGCAAATGCAACAAGCGCGTGCATACTTGAACTTGGTTCAATAAATGCGTCAATAGATTGCATATCAAAGAGCCAGCGCGCCTCAAGGATTTCAAAGAGCTTATTTGCCATACTTGCAGAATCTATGGTGATTTTGCGTCCCATTTGCCAATTTGGGTGTTTGAGTGCTTCTTGTGAGGTGGCAAGAGGGATTTTATCTAATGGATAATCTCTGAAAGCTCCACCACTTGCAGTAATGTAAAGTTTGCTTATAGGGCGTGTGTGAGCAAGATACCATAAGCCAAAATGCTCACTATCAATGGGCGTAATATCTGCTCCCTGTAAGAGCCAACCAGCATTTACGAGAGATTCTTTATTTGCGAGGGCGAGTTTTTTGCCACATTGCAGGGTTGTAAAGCTTGGTTTTAATCCAGCAAATCCTACAAGAGCGTTAAGTACAAGGGTAGAGTGAGAAGATTCTATCATCTCTCCTATGCCCTCACTCCCAAAAAATAGCTTGTAATTGCCATTTATGAGTTTATGTGCGTCATTTTTATCAGCAATGCACACATTTTTGGGCTTATAATGCGCAATTTGTTGGTTTAAAAGCGCAATGTTTTTCCCTGCACATAAAGATTCTATGGGTATATCAAAATGCGAGGCAACTTCAAGGGCATTTGTGCCGATACTTCCTGTGCTGCCAAGTAAAACCATTCTTTTTAAAGTATAATCGCCAAGTCTTTATAACCGGGCAAAAAGAAAAGCAAAAAGTGCATTACTATGCCACCAAAAAGCACAGCATCAAGCCTATCAAGCACGCCGCCGTGTCCGGGCAAAAGTGAGCCACTATCTTTTACACCTGCCTCGCGTTTGAGATAGCTCTCAAACAAATCACCAAAAACAGCAGCAAGTGCGACTACAAAAGTAATGCCAAGTGAGTATAAGAAGTTTCCACAAGTGCCAATCCCTACAATAGAACCACAAATCACGCCGCAAATAACCCCACAAATCACGCCTTCAATGGTTTTTTTGGGGCTTGTAGGACAAAAAGGTGTTTTGCCAAAGGCTTTTCCTCCAAGATATGCTCCTGTGTCGGTGAGAGCTACGATGACAATAAGCCATATAATCACCCACACTCCAGCTCCTCCAGCGTCTTTATAGAGTGCATAAATACTCAAAAATGGCAACACAGGATATATAAAGGGTAGTAAGGCTTTGGGCGTGATTTTTTTGCTATACGCAAGATAGGAAGCATACATCACAAGAATAAAAAGTGCGGATTCTATGATGCGCTCATTAAAATATGCAAGCACCCAAATAAAAGTCGTGGCGATATAATAATGTAATGCAGAGGGGAGCGCGTAGAGTTTGAGGGCTTCTCGCACGCCAATGAGGCAAAGCAGAGCAAGTATGGCACAAGTAAGCAGAGCTGAATCAATGCTCAAAATCAAAACAAGAGCGATTATAAGCACACCAGCAGTGATAAAACGCGCCTTATCCGCAAATAATTTTGCCTTTAGCTGTTCCTTTGCGTTTTGTTGTGTTTGCTCTTGTGTCTCTTTGGTATCGCTATCCATTTTCTCTCCTTTGATAAGGGTGGAATCTCATCATTATACCATAATCCATACACCAATCCATATATGGGGATAGATTTAGAATGTATGGCGGATATAGAAAAATGCGTGTGAGCGGTCATCAGTGCGTTTTTGGGTAAGCATTGTGCCCTTAGGAGTGTTTCCACTTGCAACTTGAGGTTGATAAGTGCCTCCAAGAGGGCTATAACCGGCTTTAGTTGTATCACTAAACCATTCTAGTTTCCCACCCACAGCAATATCTTCACGAATTTGATAATTGAGCAAAAGCCCCACACTTTGTTCAGCACTTCGTGGGCTATTTGTGCCACGATAGAGTAGCTTCCAATCAAAGCTACCATAGTTTGCTCCGATATAGCCAAAGCCTGTAATAGCATCTTTGCCGATGATGTCGTTTAAGGATTGTCCTATGTCATACGCGCTTCCTGTCCAAATATCAATAGAGATAGGATCTCCCCAGCGTCCGATGAGTTCGCTTGCATTGCCAAAGTTTTGATAATATCCTGCGCCAAAGAAAAGCATATTGACTTCAAATCGTTGCTCAAGATAGAGTGTGTAAGTGTGTTTATCTATCTCACCCCACCTGCTGCCATAGACTCTTTGGTTTATATCAGCCACAGGTGCAAGAAAACGAAGCTTGGTAAGAGACTTGAAGCCTTGTAATTGCTTACTTGGGTTGGTATCAAAGGTAATACTTGCGCCCGGTGCAGTATATACACCCGGAGTATAGTAAGAAAATGCAGAAAGTGTAAGCCCATTCCTGCTAAAATCAAGCCCTGCTGCATAAATATTACGCGTAGCCCCCCCCCCATATGTGCCAAGCACACGATAGAAATCATTAAACCATTGATCATACGCAAAGGCACGGCGATTTGATAAAAAGCCCCAGAGTTTCGCACCTCCAGCTTGTAAATATCCCTCTGCTCCTTGATTATAGCCACTAAACCACTCACCAACCTTGCCAGATTCATAACGTCCGAGTTTAAGATAGACATTATCATTATAGTTATACTCTAAAAAGGCATTTTGGAGCATATAATTTTGTATTTTGCTCTTATCCCACGCTGTGCCAAAATATGCTGTAGCAACAGGCGAACCGATATTAGAGACTGCAGGGTCGTTGCGAGTAGAATCAAAAGCTAATCCACCCAAAGCTCCGCCAACTCCCGCTTTAAACCCAGCTCCTAAATCTGCATTGAGATTAAGTTTGGCGAATAATGTTGTAAAACTCTCTGTGGGAGCTTGATTTGCTGCCTCATCAAGCCTTTGGTTATTAAAACCCCATTTTGTAAAACTCTCTGCCGAGCCGCTTACTTTGTAATCAAAAGCACTCAAATTTGAAGTAAATAAGCCTCCTAAGGCTGCAACTACTAAAGTCTTTTTCATTCTTCCCTCTTCCTTTCTTCGTTTCAATGTAAATATTTACATATTTTTTAGAATACAATATGTATTCTAACATTTTATGCTTAATTGAGACTTAATATCAAATCAAGCTTATGTACAGATACAAAACTCAAGCACCGCCATACGCACACATACACCATTGGTTACTTGCTCCAAAACTTTGCAACGCGGGTCTTTAAGCACTTCATCATCAATATCAATATTACGATGCACGGGTCCGGGGTGCAAGACAATGACATCTCTATCACTTAGAATCTCTGGAGTAAGGCAGTATTGTGAGGCATAGTCTTTGAGCGAGCCATAAATTTGTCTATCGTGCCTTTCTGTTTGAGTACGCAAACTCATAAATACATCAACTTCTTGAGCAATTTCGCGCAAAGAGTAGCAAGTGCGCAGGTATGTTGGTGGGAGAAAATGGGGTGGCGCAACGAGAATCACCTCCATACCAAAGCGCGAAAGCAACTCAATATTGCTATTTGCTACGCGCGAGTTTGCAATATCACCAATAATTGCGATTTTTTTACCTTTGAGATTGTGTAAATCATTGCCAAAATGTTCTTTAAGTGTGAGTAAGTCAAGCAAAGCTTGAGTGGGGTGTGCGTGTGCGCCATCGCCTGCATTGATGATAGGGCAGCTCACTTGCGATTTGAGATAATATCCAGCTCCTGCATTTTTATGGCGAATAATAATTGCACTTGGATTCATTGCATTGAGATTGGCTGCAGTATCAGACATACTCTCCCCTTTTGCAGTGGAGCTTTTACTTACATCAAGCCGCACAACATCAGCACTTAGACGCTTAGCTGCGATTTCAAAGCTTGAGAGCGTGCGTGTGGAATTTTCAAAGAAAATGGTGATAATTGTTTTGTTTTTGAGATTCTCTCTGTGGTGCATATCTTTGTAGATTTGGGCTTGTTGCAAAATTGTTTCTATTTGAGGCTTATCAAGGTCGCTTGTGCGCAAGAGATGTTTGGGGGCGTGCATAAATCTCCTTTGAGGGATAAATTTAAGTATTGTAGCAAACTTTGTGCTAAAATCTCATAATTTTTACAATCCAATAAATATCATTTGTAAGATAAGTGTAAAAGGATAAAGTGTGGGCATATTAAGGTTTTTTAAGTGTGCTGTGGTAGGAATATGTATGAGTGCGTGGATTATGGGTTGTAGCGATTTTTATCGTAAAGATTTTATACATATCACTTCGGCACATCAAGATTCTAAAGAAAAACAAGCTTTCAAAGAGCGCGAAATACAAGCTATGAGAAAATCTCAAATTTTAGTAGATAATCACACGCGTATAGTGATGATTGTGCGATATATGAATGAGGTTGATGATACTTTTGGAGGGAGCGATAATAAAGAAGTATTTTTCGTAGAAATCTATGATAAACTTGGACAAGTGGGGTTAAAAGATTTGCAATTTTCTTTAAAAAATATGTATAAGAGTATAGAGCCTAGTGATGTGAGTAAGCTCAGTGTTGCTGATATGGAGGTTTTAAAGCCTGATGTTGTTTATAATGATATGTATAAAGTGGTTTTTGAATCCATAGGTGCGCGTGGCAAAGATATGCTACGATTTAATGTAGAAATTGTAGATGTAGGAAGTATGAGTGTTGATTTTAGCTATGCAAAAGCAAAGAGTAATCTCACGAAATAATCACAATAATGCAGCGACTTGATACTTACCTTAAGACACTTTTATCTTCTCGCACTAAGGCTCAAGAGGCGATAAAATCTGGCTGTGTGCAAGTCAATGGCAGGGTGGTATGTAAAAGCTCTTTTCTTTTAAAAAGTAGCGATGAGGTGGATATAGATACACAAGACTTACTACTTGGACGCGCAGGATATAAGTTAAGGAGTTTTTTTGAAGAGCTTGTGCGTGAGGGATTATGGGAAGAAGGATATTTAGTGGGTAAAAAAGCGCTTGATATTGGCTCAAGCACAGGGGGATTCACTCAAGTGCTTTTGAACTGCGGTGTAGCTGAAATAGTATGCGTTGATGTAGGTAAGAATCAGCTTCATCAGAGTATGCGAGATGATAGGCGCGTAAGAGTTTTTGAGGAATGTGATGTGCGCGAATTTGTGCCTTGTGGGCATTTTGATATAGTAGTATGTGATGTAAGTTTTGTTTCATTATATAAGCTTATGGAGAGTTTTGAGCGACTTGTGAGTGCAGAGTGTATATGGCTCTTTAAACCACAATTTGAGGTAGGACGCGCAGCAAAACGCAATAAAAAAGGCGTATTAAAAGATAAATCATTAGCACACAGAGTTTTTACAGATTTTTGTAGCTTTGTGCAAACAAGAGGTTTTAGAATCTTGCATACATCTCAAAGTGTATTAAGCGGAAAGGAAGGAAATGAAGAATTTTTTGTCTATGCCCAGCGATAAAGAAGTGCAATCATTAGCATTAGGAAAATTTGATGGTATGCACTTAGCACATAAAGAGCTTTTTAAATATTTGGACAAAAAAGGTGCTTTACTTTGTATAGAGGGTAAGGCTGATAGCGCTTCTCTTACACCCTCTAAAGAACGATATAGTCCTTGTGTGATTATTTATGTGGCTTTTGAAGAGATTTCACAATGGAGTGGCGAAAAATTTATAATCACATTAAAGCAGAAATTTCCCTCCTTAAAGCGTCTTGTAGTGGGCTATGACTTTCATTTTGGAAAAAATAGGGCTTTTAGTGCGAGTGATTTATACCATTTGTTTGTAGGCGAGGTGATTATTATGCCAGAATATCGCATAAACGGCGTAGGTGTGCATTCAAGCTTAATTAAGGAGTTTGTTCGCTATGGCGATATGGATATGGCAGCAGCTATGCTTGGACGCTATTATCACTTACAAGGTGTTATTATTAAAGGGCAGAATCTTGGCTCAAAGAGACTTTATGCAACAATAAATATTCAAACACAAGGTTATGTAATGCCACAAGAGGGCGTATATGCGAGTTTTACCAAAGTAAATGAAACAATAAAACCAAGTGTATGTTTTGTGGGACATCGTTTAAGCACAGATAGACATTTTAGTATTGAAAGCCATATCCTTGATGAGGAGATTGTATGTCAAAGTGATATGGCGAGTATATGCTTTGTGCGAAAAATACGCGATAATCAGAGTTTTAGTGATTTGAATTTGCTTAAAGAGCGCATTAGTCAAGATATTATTACATCTAAAGCAATTTTGAGCACTGCGCAGATGATATATATAGATATGTAGCTTAGATTTTTTCCCAAACACTCCCTTGAGGGGTGTCCATAATTTCAATGCCTTGTAATTTTAGCTCATTTCGTATGCTATCTGCAAGTGCGTAGTTTTTTCGCATTTTTGCCTCTTGACGTTGGGCAAGTTTGGATTCTATTTCTTGTTTGGTTTTTTCATCAAGTCCGAGTTGAAAATAGCTTTGAGCGCATTTGCCTCCAAGTCCGAGCAAAAACTCAATACACGCAAGATTTGCCTTAATAGCTTGTTTATAGGCTTTATCTTTAGGATTCTTATCTAAATATTCATTGCTTGTAGAGAGCATATCCTCAATAATACTTAAAGCTTTTGAGATATTGTAATCATCGCTTAGAGCCTCAATAAGCGATGATAAAAAGCTCTCGTGTGCTTGTCTTGCTCTCTCCTTTATCGTATGGGCAAAGTGCTTTATTTCCTCTCTTGAAATATGAGGGGATTGTATGTGAGATTCTATAACGCGTTTTTTAAGGCGATAGAGTTTATCAAGTCTTTTTTTGCTCTGCAATAAATCCTCTTCGTTAAAATTAAGCACCAAGCGATAATGCACACCCAGCAAATAATTGCGCAAAATTTCACCATCATACACTTTGAGTGCATCTTTGATGAAAAAGCTATTGCCAAGAGATTTGCTCATTTTTTCCCCATTGATATTTACAAACCCATTGTGTAGCCAATATTTCGCAATTTCTCTTCCTGTGGCACAGCGCGTTTGGGAAGCTTCATTTTCGTGATGAGGAAAAAGTAAATCCGCTCCTCCTGCGTGAATATCAATGCCATATTCTTCATTTTGATATGCTAAGTGTCTCTCAATCATCGCAGAACATTCAATATGCCAGCCCGGACGCCCCTTACCAAATGGACTATCATAAGCAATATCATTCTCCCCTTTATAACCTTTCCATAGAGCAAAATCGTTGTGTTCAAGCTTATCTTGTGCATTTTGAATACGACTTTGAGTGTGGCTTTGCTCAAGCCGTTGAGAGAGAGCGCCATAGTTTTTATCTTTGTGGATACGAAGATAAACATCGCTATTTTCACCTGTGTAAGCATAACCTTTATGAAGCAAGGTTTGTATCATTTCGCACATTTGGGGTAGATTATCAGTGGCTTTAGGTTCAATATCTGCGCGCAACACGCCAAGAGAATCCATATCTGCAAGATACGAATGAATATAACGCGAACCTACCTCCTGCACACTTATATTGCTTTGAAGAGATTTTTTAATAATTTTATCATCAATGTCTGTAAAATTTTTAACAAATACTACTTCAAATCCCAAGAATAAAAATAATCGCCGCCATAAATCAAAAACAATAGAACTACGCGCGTGCCCTAAATGAGCATCATCATACACGGTTGGACCACACACATATAATCGTATTTGATTCTCTCGTATAGGGATAAAGGGAATCTTTTGCTTTTTAGCACTATCAAAAAGAGTAATCATAAAATATTCCTTACAAAGAGATGAAAAGCATCAACGAGTGCTTTGATATGGGGTTTAAGATACCACAAAAGCAGAGATTCTAAGCCCACAATGCCCACAAGAAGTAAGCACGCTTTTTTATTGTTTATTATACCTAAGAATTGCTTGAAGCCAAAGATTCTAATTGTGAGGGCAAAAAGCACAAAGCCACTCAAACTACCTGATAATGCCAATCCCATCGCTCCAAATGGGTGCATAAGCACAAGAGAGAATAGGACTCCACAACCTAAAGCAATAGCTGAAATCTTCGCCGCTTTGCCTTGCATTTGATGAGAATAAAGCCAAAGGGAGAAAATTTTACTTAATCCAAAAGGCACTAACCCAATCATATATGCGCTAAAGACTTGTGCTACGATACGAGTGTCATCTGCACTGAATTTGCCCCATTGATAAAGAAGGCTAATAATCTCCTCGCTTAGCATAATACCACCAAGCACACACATACAAAGAACGATAAATAAAAACCAAAATGATTTTTTCAAGGCATTGAGCGCAACATCAGTTTGTTTGTTTTTGATTGCTTTTGCCACAAGGGGAAAGAGCGCAGTTGATATGGCTATGGCAAAGATTGCCAAAGGAAATTGAAAGATTCTATTCGCATAGTAAAGTGCGCTAATACTCCCGCTAACAAGAAATGAAGCAAGAAGAGTATCTGTAAAAGTGGCAAGTTGAGCCGTAGAACTCCCAAGCATAGCAGGAAAAAATTGTTTAAAGAAAGTCTTTATTTCACTTTTTGCACAGCGGATTTTATATTTGAGCTTAGAATCTGGCTCTTTAGTGCGTATCCATTGCCATAGTTCTATAACGCCTACACATAAAAGCTTAAAAAATCTCAAGCGATAGAGTGGATAAAAATGAAGCATAATTTGTGCTATTCCACCGCATAGCACACCATAGCTTAGCATATAGACAATGTGCATAGAATCTTTATCTCGTGCCAAAAGCAAAGCACCAATCATTGCAACATTTAAAAGTGCAGTATTGTAAGCATTCACCCAAAAGCAGTTTTTATATTGCAATAAAGAGGAGAGAAAAGTAACAATAAAAACAAGCTCTAAATACCAAAAATTAATCACTACGATAGGTTTGGCAAGTTCAATGGTTGCATCATCAAAGCCATATGCAAGAAGTTTTGTAAAAAATCCGCTAAAAAATACTACCAAAAATGAAAGAAATAAAATAAAAAGCGCAAAAATAATAAAAGTAATTAAAGCAAACATACCTTTTTTGCGACTATGAATGAAATTTGGCAAAAAACTCTGTGTAAAAGCACCTTCGCCAAATATGCGGCGAAAGAGGTTAGGAAGCTTAAAGGCGGCAAAGAAAATATCGCTATATACACTTGCTCCTAGAAATTTCGCTGTGCATAAATCACGAATTAATCCAGCTATCCGAGAAAGTAAGATTCCGCTACTATTTGTTAAAAATGCTTTTTTAATCAAATTTTGCCTTTTAATAAAGAAATAAAGTGTAAAATTATAGCTACAATAAACAAACTTTAAGCTATGGAGGTTTTTATGCAATTTTTTGAACCTATCTCAATTAGGGGCTGTGTTGATGTAGGTATGGAACTTAAAAAAATAACTGAACTTTATGCGTTTGAAGAACATATGGTAAGCTTTGATGTGCTGCATATTAGCACTTTTTATAGAGGTGAAAAAAAGAAAGATTTTAGCCTACTTCAAGGGCAAGAGAGAGCGAAGATTCTAAGTGATGATGCAGAATATAATAAAAATGATTTTGAAATCAAACAGGTTTGTGATATTTTGTTGCGTGGGCTCAAAAAGGGAGATTTAGCGCCTTTTATTGGGCTTAAAATGGATAGTGAATGCTATGAATTAACCCTAGAGCTTAAAGAAGGACTAGAAGTGCGTAATGATGACGCGTTTTTTGAAGAGCTTTACGCAGAAATTACGCGCAAAAAGATATGTCAGCATATTATCGTGAGATTATTTGATGAGGATATTAAACAAGAAATTAATGCGCTCAAGGAGTTATTTGCTCATTTGAATATTCAAGGAAAAATACAATCTTCTCAAAATATCGCTCTTGCTAAAGCAAGCGGGTTTATTCCAGAAATAAGTGCAACATTTATCTTTACACTCAAAGAACAATGGAATAAAACACATAATCAAAATATAGATTTTGCCTCTTATGCAGCAAAAAGTGGAGATTTAGTGGGGTTAAGTCTTAAGCCACAGGTAGGTGTAAGCGGACGTAACCTTAAGGGTGAATATATACACGCTAAAAAACACGCAGAGGGTGCAGATATAGGTAATGAAGAAACAAAGCTTAAATTTAAAGACAATGAGTTTCGCAAAGAAGAAAAAGAAGGAAGCATTGAGTATTATGCACTACAAGATGGTTATGTAGGAATGAGTGAGGGTGAGTTACGCGTGATTACAGATTTTAATTTTGCTGAAGTGAGTGCGCGTAAAAATGGCTCATTGCTTGGAGGTGATAAAAAAGGTTTTGTAGTAGAAGTAACTTGTGGTGACCCAAATCAAGATGCGGTAGGTGCTGGTATTACGCTTGAGGCGAGTGAAATAAAGATTCTTGGAAGTGTAGCTGAAAATACAAAAATAATAGGCAAGAAGATTGAAATTAATGGGCAAACACATCAAAGTTCTACCATAAAGGCTGATGAAGTGAGCATTGATTTACATAAAGGCGCGGTTATGGGTGATAAAATTCGTGTAGATCGCCTTGAATTGGGTGATATAGATGGAGAAGAAGTATTTGTTGAGCAGGCAAATGGAGGGAATATTAGAGCAAAAAATATTACAATTACTACCTTGCATTCCCACACAAAGGTCTTTGTATCAGGACATTTGCATATTAAAAATATGAGCGGAGGAGAAAATTGTTTTACCCTTTCTTCACGCGCTTCTCTTAAGGCACAAGAAGAGGTGCAGTCCATCACTGCACAAATTGCACATAATATCCAAGAGATGAACACTCTTCTTGCCGTGCTTAATAAAGATTTGGTGCGTGTGCGTAAAACAAAGCCAGTAGTAGAAAAAATAAAAGCTATTATGGAGGAGAACAAAAAGAATAAAAAGCCCAATGAGCGTAATATCATTGATAGTATGGCGCAATATGTTATCTTGCTCCAACGCACGAAATATCTTAAAGAAAGATTGGTAGCCCTTAAACAACAAAGTAGAGAATTAGATAAGCGCCTTGAATCTCTTGATAAACAAACTCAAGATGCGAAAATCACAAGTGATGTAACGTGGCAAAAAGAAAATGAAGTGATATATGAGAGCTTTTTCCCAGAAAGTAAGGATATTATCATTTTAAGTGAGGGAGAAGAGGTAAATATTGGTATTGACAAAGAGCGACTGAAGCTTGTAAGAGAATTGCGTTCATAAAAAAAGATTCTTTAATAAGTTTATTGTAAAAAAGGAATATTGATGATTGTTGGATTAAGAGGAGCAATAATAAGGCTAGATCCGATGTATGTTGAAATTGATGTGGGAGGTGTAATTTATGGTGTGCAGATGTCTCTTAATGCCACTTCTATGCTCCAAACAAAAATAGATTCACAACCAAATGCTCTTGTGAAAATTATTTGCGCACAAATAATTCGCGAAGATGCGCATTTGCTTTTTGGATTCTGTGAGGAAATTGAAAAGCAGACTTTTGAGCGTCTTATTAAAATCAATGGCGTAGGTCCAAAAGTAGCAATAGCAATTCTTTCTACTTATACGCCAACGCATTTTGCAAAAATTATTGCCGATAAAGATATTGAAGCCTTAAAAAAAGTGCCCGGTATTGGTACTAAAGGTGCAGCAAAAATTATGGTTGATATAGCAGGATTTTTTGCGCAACTTCTTCAATCCCAAGAAAGTGTCATTCCTTCTAATAATCTCAAATATGAAGCATCTTTAGCACTTCAATCACTTGGTTTTAAGGGGAGTGAGATACAAAAAGTGTTAGAACATATTGAAGCACCAAGTGTATCTGAAATTGTTAAGGAAGCTTTAAAGAGACTTGCGTAATTATTAGAGTTTTAGGGGGTGGAAAATGTTACAATCATTTCGTTCTAAAGTGCTTTTTACATTATTTGTTTTTATTGTCATTGGTTTTAGTATTTTATATCAAATTGTCTCTACTGGATATGAAAATATGGTGGTAAAAGAGAGCAAAAGAAATGCTCAAATGCTCGGAGATTCTATTTTTCAAACCGTGCGTATGAGTATGAATATTGGTGTGAGAGAAATGATTGATGCAGGATTAGACAATGCGCGCAAAATAGCAGGTGTGCGCTCACTTGAGATACATAAGTCTCAAAGTGTTATTGATTTGTTTAATATGCCTGATAAGGTAAGTGAAAAAAAAGACATTCAACATATTTTTGAAAGTAAGCAATCCCAAATTGCTGAAGTTTATGACAATGGTGAGCATAATGTGCTCCTCCAAAAACCTCTTATTGCCGATGAGAGTTGTATGGTATGTCATCAAGATGGCACACTTAAAGAGGGTGATGTGCTTGGAGTGCTTGAGCTACAAATCTCCACAGAAAGTTTTTATGAGCAAATTGAACAAAGTGAAAATTATCTTTTGCTTACAATGTTTATTGCGGGTATGTTGGCTTTATCGGGACTTTACATCTTTTTTGAAAAGGAACTTGTCAAATCTCTTAATCGTTTGCGTGATATGGCAAAAGATTTAACAGAAGATGGTGGCGGAGACCTTACAAAACGTATTGCCATTAAGAGTAGTGATGAAGTGGGAATTACCTCAAATTATGTAAATAAATTTATTCAAGTTATTCAAGAAACTATCGCTGTGAGCAAACGTGTCAGTAAAGAAAATACACAGACTTGCAAGGCTTTATTAGAGATGTCAAATGTATTATCAAGAAATTCTGATGCGCAATTTGAGCTAGTTGATAGAGTGAATTTACTTGCTCAAGATGTCAGCAAAAAGCTTGATATTGCGGAGAAAACGACAAGCTCAACCATAAACGATATTGCCCAAACCGAAAGTATTTTAGATAATTTTGTTAAAAATCTTCAAGCTATGGTTGAGCTTATTACCAATTCTGCTCAAACACAGCAAGACATTCTTCAGTGCGTTGAAGAGCTCACCCAGCACGCAGACCAAATTAAATCAATTCTTTCAATTATCGCCGATATAGCTGATCAAACAAATCTCTTAGCTCTTAATGCTGCTATTGAAGCAGCAAGAGCAGGAGAACACGGCAGAGGATTCGCAGTTGTCGCAGATGAGGTGCGACAACTCGCAGAAAAAACACAAAAATCACTCAATGAAATTGCAGCAAATGTAAATCTTGTAACGCAAAGTGTCCAAGATGTTGGGCAGACAATTAAAGATACTACAAAAGATATGATGTATATTACAGAGAAAACCTCGCCTTTGATTGATGATGCACACCATACACAACAAAATCTTGTCCTTACAAAGCAAAATTCTATTCACCTCAAAGAAATTAGCACTTCAATCACTCAAAGTACCAAAGAATTAGCCCAAATGATGCAAGAGATAGTGGCTTCTTCAGAATCTACACAGAGCGTAGGACATACTATACAAAAAGATGTAAATGATATGTCGCAAAAAGCCCAAGAACTTGATAGTGCTATTACGAAATTTAAAACATAAATTTTGGGTGTTATATGCAGCTTACAAAAGATATAAAGCAGTATAAGGCAGTATTTCAGGCTGATTTTGGAGGAATTGATAAAAGTATTCTATGGGTAGAATCTCATCTTGCAAAAACACTTAGGGTTAGATCTTTCGAAGAAATAATCATTGATAAAATAGGACTTGTAATGTTTGAAAGTGTAAGTAATATCGTTGAGCATAGCATTACTCATATGTCTAAAATTAATGTATATAATAAAAAAATAAATTATATTCAATCTTTGCGCCAACGCCAGCAATTTTGCTGTTTTCTTGAGGTGGGGACAAGGCAAATAAGGATAAAGATTCTTTATCCTTTTAAACCTCATTTTACATTTGACTTGAGAGAAAAAAATGTGTTAGGCGGAAGAGGAGAGCATATTATAAAGGCTATGGGTGTTAAAGTGCGCAGAAGTGTGGATTATGTCAAAAAAACTGCTGTGCTTACACTTTATATGCCCTATGTTTAATCCTCCGCAATAAAGCTTTGTTATAATATATATTGAATTAAAAAAGCAATGAGGTAAATATGGCGCTTGATATAGAAATCATTAATGATTTGCAAATGGTGCGTAGCACTGGGAAGCTCAAAACTTATGACTCGTTTTTGATGTTCAAAGCAGAGCTTGAAGAGCTTTTGCCAAAGATTCTATCAAGCGCAGATGATACACTAAGAATCTACTTTGTCCAAGCCTATCCGATTAACTCTTATGTGTTGGGTTTTTTGTTTAAGCTTAAAAGCATAGATGGAATCAAAATTGAGATTGTTGTTGATGATTTGCGATTATTTATGTTTTTTGAAGAAATTGATATGGTTGATGAATTTAAGATTAAAATTATGGAGGAATAATGGAGACTTATAGTGTATGGAATAGAATCTATGATTATATTGACCCCATTGCATTTACACTTTTTGATATAAGTGTGCATTGGTATGGCATTATGTATGTAGGAGCAATGCTTATTGCACTTTTAATAGCAAAGGCATTTATTACCTATCACAATGAACGCTTTCCTATTAGCCAAGAATTGTTGGATAGTTTTTTTATTTGGGTAGAAATTGGTGTTATTTTAGGCGGACGCATTGGTTATGTGCTGATTTACTCTCCCCATCGTTGGGAATATCTTATGCAGCCGTGGCAAATGTTTAATCCTTATGTGAATGGAGTATTTGTTGGCATTAGTGGGTTTAGTTATCACGGGGCAATGATTGGTTTTGTGCTTGGGGCAATGTTATTTTGTTATTTTAAAAAGCAGTCTTTTTGGATATTTATGGATTTATCAGCTATTTCTGTGCCATTAGGCTATGTATTGGGACGCATAGGGAACTTCTTTAATCACGAGCTTTTTGGACGCGTCATTGAGAGTGAGGGTTTCTCACGGGATATTGGAATCCTTGTAAATGGAGAGTTGCGCTATCCAAGTCAGCTTTTTGAAGCCTTTGGTGAGGGCATAGTAGTGTTTATTCTTCTTATGTGTTTGTTGCGTTATGCCAAAAAATCTGGCACTCTTCTTGTCGCTTATGGCGTGTTTTATGCGTTAGCAAGATTTATATGCGAGTATTTTCGTGAGGCAGATTCACAAATGGGATATTTTGCATTTGGTTTATCAATGGGGCAGATTCTAAGTCTTGTGATGTTAGTTCTAAGCGTATTATTAGGATTATTTATTTTTGCTCAAAAGCCCATTTCTCCTCAAAAAATAAAGCAAAGGAGGAAAAATGTTAGATAAAAAAATGGATATTGCCACACTTAAGGCAAAAAAAGGGATTGAAAAAATTACCGCAATTACTGCGTATGATGCACTTATGGCACATATTTTTGATGGCGAAGTTGATGTAATTTTGGTGGGTGATAGCTTGAAAATGAGTTTTGGTGGCGAGAGTGAGACATTGGGTGCAAGTATGCAAGAGATGATTTATCATACAAAAGCAGTGTGCAAAGGTGCGAAGCATTCTTTTATTATTGCAGATATGCCCTTTGGTAGCTATGCTACGCCAAATATGGCGCTTAAAAATGCACTTAGATTCTATAAAAATACTGCAGCAGATGCACTTAAGCTTGAAGTAGGCATTGAAAAGCTCCCTATCATAAAGGCTTTGTGCGAAGAAGGCATCGCGATAATGGCACATATTGGCTTAAAACCGCAATTTATGCGTTTTGATGGAGGCTTTAAGGTAAAAGGAAAAGATGAGGCGCAGGCTAAGGAACTCATAGATACAGCTTTGGCAATGCAAGAAGCGGGCGTATTTGGAATGTTGATAGAGGGGGTGAAATCAGAAGTGAGTGCGCGTATCACACAGGCTTTGGAGATTCCAACCATTGGTATTGGCGCAGGTGTGGAGTGTGATGGGCAGATTCTTGTATGGAGCGATGCTTTTGGGTTTTTTGATGAGTTTAAGCCAAAATTTGTGCGCCGCTATTGTGATGGCAAGGCAATGCTTAAAGATGCGATAAGGGCGTATGCTAAAGATGTTAAATCTCAAGCATTTCCACAAGCTAAAGAGAGCTATTAAGAGGCAAGATATGGAGAGGATCACCATTGAAAAAATGATGAGTGTAGAAGAGGGACAGACAAACATAAATCGTGTGGTAGAAATGGAAAAATATAGCTTTGAAAGTGCTCAAGAGCTATCTTTGCGCCCAAATGTGTGGGAGGAGTATATTGGGCAAGAAAAGATTAAAAAAAATCTCAAAGTATTTATTGAAGCGAGTAAAAAGCGCAAGGAGTGCTTAGATCATATTTTGTTTTTTGGACCACCCGGGCTTGGGAAAACTACACTTAGCCATATTATCGCGCACGAAATGGGGTGTAATATCAAAGTTAGCGCTGCGCCTATGATTGAAAAATCAGGTGATTTGGCAGCGATTTTGACAAATTTGAGCGAGGGAGATATTTTGTTTATTGATGAGATTCATAGGCTTAGTCCTGCGATTGAGGAGATTCTCTATCCTGCAATGGAGGATTTTCGCCTTGATATTATTATTGGCTCGGGTCCTGCAGCACAAACGCTTAAAATTGATTTAGCACCTTTTACACTTATTGGCGCAACTACGCGTGCAGGTATGCTCTCAAATCCGCTTCGGGATAGGTTTGGTATGAGTTTTAGATTACAATTTTATGAGCCAAAGGAACTCTCTAAAATTGTGATTACTGCAGCTTCAAAGCTAGGCAGAAGTCTTTCACAAAATGGTGCAGATGAAATCGCACGCCGCTCAAGAGGCACGCCACGCATTGCTTTGCGATTGCTTAGACGCGTGAGGGATTTTGCAGATGTGGGTGAGTATGCGCAGGATATGCATAATCAAATAAGTCTTGAATGTGTGCGCTATGCGCTTAATGAACTAGGCGTGAATGAATTGGGTTTTGATGAACTTGATTTGCGTTATTTGGCGATTTTGGCAGAATCTAGAGGCAAAGCCATAGGGCTAAACACCATTGCTGCTGCAATGAGCGAAGATGAGGCGACTATTGAAGATGTGATTGAGCCTTATCTTTTGGCAAATGGCTATTTGGAGCGCACAGCAAAAGGGCGAGTAGCAAGCCCAAAGACTTATGAGCTTTTGCGCATACCCTT
Source organism: Helicobacter sp. MIT 21-1697 (assembly GCF_026241255.1). Lineage (NCBI taxonomy): Bacteria > Pseudomonadati > Campylobacterota > Epsilonproteobacteria > Campylobacterales > Helicobacteraceae > Helicobacter > Helicobacter sp. MIT 21-1697. The sequence goes on from NZ_JAPHNC010000001.1 coordinate 229,601, forward strand.
TTTGGAGCAAAAGGGATTGTTTTAGAATCTAAGGTGTAGATTTATTTTTTCTTGCACATTGTAACTCCATTTTGCACAATGCACTTTCTATTAAACTCATAATCAATCGCCATTACAAAGCAGATTAAAAGAATAGCAAATCCAGTCAAAATATCTCTAATCCAATTTCGTTTTACTTGCGCTTTTTCATCTGTGTTTAATTCTTTCCATTTTCTAGGTTCTTCGTATTTGGGATAACGTTTCTCTGTCATTTTTTCTTCCTATGGATAATGAGTAGCCCAATTAAAATAATCAATAAGCATAAGGCTTGTCCCATACTTGTTTTCAACTCCTTTTGTTCTTATCCATTGCTTGATGCAGCAAAACTTGTGCCATATCATACCATTTTTACAACAATTAAAATTTGATTGATGAGGAATAGGCAAAACAACAAAGAGATTTGTTTTAGAGAATCTAGCTTGGGACAATGGAGTTTAGGATTTTAAAGAGTTTATGGGTTAAATATAAAACTATGAAGAGGTTGCAAATAAGATGAATTAAAATTAAAATATTGACTAAATATATTCTCATGCATTGTATATTCATTTGATTTTATAATTTTTTCTAAACCGCTTGCCTCACGATAAGCATACATTTTTGATTTTTTATTAATATTATCTGCAAATTCTTTAGATTGAGATTTGATACATTCGACATATTTTTCAAAACATTCTATTATTTCTTTATATTTGGCAATCTGAACAAGTAAAGTTTCAAGATTGCCTTTGCTTTTATTATCTGGGAATAAAAATATTTTTACTTTATTCTTATCTTCTAAGCCTATTATTTTGTTTTCAATTTCCTGTCGTGTTTGATTATAATCTAAATCAGCATCAAAAATAATACAAACCCTATAATTATTATCCAATGCTTTTTTAATCTTTTGTAAGTTTGCATTTTGAAGCTGATTGCTATTATTTACAATAATTTCATATTCAGATGGAAAATTTTTATAGTGTATATACTGCTCTAAAAATACTTTATCACTTTTACCTTCTACAACAAATAAGGTCATTTTAATCCCTAAATTCTGTTTTAGTTTTTAGTAAATTTTCTAAGTCTTTCATATCATATTTATAAGTTTGCAAACCTTTAAGATTAGTTCTTGCAATATTAAAAATAGCAATTTGTTCGTATTGATACTCGCTAGAGATTGTATTAAGAATTTCTAAAAACTCATAGCTATGGGCGGAAATAAAGAGCTGTATATGTGTTTCTTTCGCTAAAGCAATAATGGCTTTAAGCAACTTTTGCATTGATTCAAAATGAAGTCCATTTTCAATTTCGTCAATACAAATATATTCGTATTCCCCCACAATGATACTTGCCAAAATCGCCAAATATTTTTTAAACCCTTCTCCCATAGTATGAAAGCTAATTTTTTTAGACATACCTGCCAAATCAACCATTATCTCACCATTGATTACCTCTATTCCCTGTATATGCTCATCAAAGATTTGGAGGTATTGTAATAAATCTTTTTCTTTTTTGTGAATCCTTAGTCTAGCTAAAATTGAGGCTGTATTCATAAATGTATGGCTTGGGAGCATCATACCTGAAAATGAGGGATAATCTGCTTGGGCAAATCTATTAATAATATTATTTTCGTGAATGTCAAAGCCACTTTTTACTGCAGGATCCCCATTAAATTGTATATCAAATTTTAAACCTGTGATATAAGCATTATCTGTTTTTTTATCTAAAACTTTATTTATGTTTATATCATTTGGCAACATTTGGGCAAAATCATTTGTCGTTTTTGGTGTAATTTGCAAGTGCATTTTTTGTTGCTTATAAAACGAGGTAATTTCAATCGGTTGGCTCACATCAAGCTGATGAAAAAAATAATCTAAATTGTCGTGGCTCACTTGTATTTGTCTTACAAAATTAGACACAATAGATACGATATTCATAGAATTGCTTGGCTGAAAATTAAGAAATATCGCCTCAAGCAAGGAGGTTTTACCACAATTATTCTTGCCTACAAAAATATTAATCTGTGTGAGGTTTTCAATTTGTATAGAATCTAATACTTTATAATTCTTTACTTCTACACTTTCTATCACACTAGACTCCTAAACTTTAATTGATTGAATGAGAACAGCAAAAATAATTCCTTGACATTTGAAATATATAAAAAGTTTGTTAATATAGAATTTAGTAGCTTTATTTTTTTCAAAAGCAAGAAGATTAAAAAATTGATAGATATGAAAATAGATGAGTGAGAGTAGTATTCACTTGGTGCTTATCCTAGTATTTTTGACAAACTCTTCAACTCTATTTCATTAGGCTGTGGAACATAGCAATAGCCATTTTCTCCATTACTATATGAAATTTTAAAAGCTAAATTATATTTTTCAATTTTTAGTCCATCCATTAAGTCTCCTTTTATTTTTCTTTTATAATACCATATATTCTCAAAAATTTTTCTAAATTTTCGGACAGCCCTACCTCATAATGAGTCATAAAATTATTATATACATCATCGGGCATAGAATCTAACATCCAAAAATACCCTGATTTTTGGAATACCTTATAATAACAATCTTTATTTATTTTTTTCATATCTAGTTGGAGATTATACCTTTTTGCTCCATCAATACGATTTACAACACAATATGCAACATTGACCCCATGATTATAACCTTGATGCCCTCTATATATTTTTTCTTTTTTACCTTTAACATCAATATATTTATAATCCAAACCTTTTTCATCTTGTAACCAATTATCATCTCCCCTCGCCTCATTTGCAAAAGTAACAACCAACCAAAACACTAACAACCAAACTCTTAATATTACCTTAAAACTCAAGTAATAAGGAGGTGCGTTGTCTTTGTGATGTGTGGCAAGATTCACAGAATGTGGTGTGTAGGAAAGTAGCTTATGCCCCCCCCCCCGTTAAAAAGCACTTCATAGTTACCCTCCATTAGATAAATTAAAGCCACAATTTTATAAAAATAATCCAAAAGAGTTTCTTAAGGATACAACGCAAGATTACTGCTGCGAGTTTTGCAGTGTCTCCTCTAAAATAGATTGCGTTACAGGCGCGTCCTTTGGATCAACAAAGAAAAATATTTCCACGCGATTATTTTTCGCACGATTGAGCGGACTATCATTGGGTGCAATCGCTTGATGTTCCCCATATCCCGAAAATGAAATGCGTTCAGGCGAAATACCATTTTTGATGAGATTTTTCATCACGCTTAAACTTCGCGCAGAGGAGAGCTCATAATTATCCTTATAGCGCGAACCAACAGGCAATGGCGCATTATCTGTATAGCCTCGCACATCAATTTTGACATAATCGGGCAGTTTTTTGATAATAGCGCTCATTCGTTGCAGATACAAAAACACATCGCTATTATCAATCTCCGCACTACCAGATTCAAAGAAAAGATTAGAAGGGAGGCGCAATGACATACCCATTTCCATTTGCTCTAAAATCCCGCCTTCCTCTGCCATTTGCTCAATCTCTGCCGAAGTAACTGATGAGCTTTCGCTTATTGCTCCACTTTCGTTTTCTACTTCGGAATCATTGACATCATCTTGGTCAGAAGCAAGCGGAGAGGTAAGAGTAAAATCAAAAATTTTAACAAATTCGGTTTTAAGCAATTCAGAATCTGCATCACTTGTTGAGCTAATTGCCCATAGTGCAATAAAAAGTGCCAACAAAAGCGAGAGGAAGTCCGCATAGGGAACAGCCCATTTCTCTCCTGCTGGACAAGCATCACATTTTTTCTTTTTAGCCATTTTGCGCTCTTAATATATCTTATTCAAATTGTGAGATTTTAGGCTCACCCGGTGGGATAAATCCAAGTAATTTTTCTTCAAGATTCCGAGGGTTATCGCCATTAGCAATACCTACAACGCCCTCTAGCACAACCATACGCCCTCTTATTATATCTGCGCTTTTAGAGTGCATTTTATGTCCCCAAGGTCCAAAAAGCGCGTAAGAACAGAAAATCCCTGTAACTGTCGCTGTAAATGCCCCTGCAATCCCTGCCGCCATTGCCTTTGGATCATCAAGGAGCTGGAGAGCAAGCATAAGCCCCATAACCGCCCCTACAAGTCCCATTGTCGGACAAGTTTCTGCATAGAGAATCCAAAAGTGAGAGCAACCCTTGTAATACTCTTCTAAAGATTCTATTTGCACCTCCATATCTTCGCGTACAGCGTGTGCATCGCGTCCATCAATAATCATTGAGAGAGATTGGCGTAAGAAATCATCTTCAATTTGCGCTGCTTTTCCTTCAAGCGCAAGTACACCATCTTTTCTCGCGAGCGTAGAGAGCTCTACAAGCTGTCGTATTATCTCATTAATATTTACTCCTGTTGAGCCAAAAACAATTTTTAACTCTTTCATCGCACCTTTAATATGTGTGCCGTGAGTTGCACTTGCTGCGGCACACAAAGCAGTAGGTATGATGATAATCAGTGAGCTTATGTGGATAAGATGTAGAGGGTTACCTCCTTCAAGGAAGTCCCCAACGCAAAGGCTTATAATCGCCCCAACTAATCCACCAATGGTCGTTAAATCCATAAATGCCCCTTTATTATTTAAAATTTAAAGATTAAAGAAGCAAAAATCATTCCTAGCTATAAACTATGCTCTAGGTGCTTAATCCAAAAACCGACATTGCGTTGTTCTTCAACAAGATGTGTAGAAATCCCGTGTCCGGGGTGGATTGTTTTGTTTGGATTTGAGGGCAAGGAGCTAAAGCGTATCAGGGATTCCCTCATATCCATTGAGTTTGAGTAAGCAAAATCACTGCGCCCAATGGAGCGATGAAAAATAAAGTCGCCACTAAAAATTTCTCCCTCAATCTCTACAATAGAGCAACCCGGTGTATGTCCGGGAAAATGCGAGAAAATCACTTCAATGCCTTTAAAATCAAGTCTTTGCGCGTCTTTTTGACACTCTACGAGAATATCCGGAGTGCTAGGCGGGACGCCTATGTCAAAACAATCAGATTCTAACATAAATGCATCAAGTGAGGGACAAACTAATGGCACATTAGGAAAATGAGCTTTAAGTGTAGCATTGCTCCAAATATGATCAAAATGCCCGTGTGTGTTGAGAAAAGCAAGTGGGGTGGGGCATTGCTCTATTACCCAATTATGCGCCCCAATTCCTGCGTCAATGACAATCTCTCCTTGAGGAAATTTACAAATATAACAATTTGTCTGATATTCGCCAAAACTTTGAGAGAGAATTTCCAATGCAATTTTACCTCTTTGAGAATTGCGGACTTCGGCGTGCTTTTCGTTTTCCATATTTTTTGCGTTCAACCACACGAGAATCTCTTGTTAAAAGCCCTTTTGGTTTTAAAATTGCTCTAAAGGCGACATCATAGGTGTTGAGCGCTTTTGAAATGCCGTGTCGCAAAGCTTCAGCTTGAGCAGAATATCCGCCACCAAGTGTAACAGCGTGAATATCCACTGCTTTTTCCTGTTTAGTAAGGATAAGCGGTTGCATTACTTTCATTTTGATAGCTTCGTGCCCTCCGAGCCAGTCATTGAGGCTTTGTCCATTGATAGTAAGCTTACCACTCCCAGAAGTAAGCCAAACTTTTGCTATTGCTGTTTTTCTTTTTCCTGTTGCATAAACTTTTGCCATAGTATTCCTTATTTTGAGTTTTTGGCGACTTGAGCACTGTGTGGGTGCTCACTGCCGCGATAAACTTTGAGTTTTTTAAGCATAGCTCGCCCAAGTTTGTTTTTAGGGAGCATACCACGCACTGCAAGATGATAGAGTTTTTCGGGAGTTTTTTCTAGCATTTCTTGAAGTGTTTTGCTTTTAGTGCTGCCGAAGTAGCCTGAATGCGTGAAGTATTCTTTATCTTGGAGTTTCATACCTGTGAATCTTACCTCTGTGGCATTGATGATGACTACAAAATCGCCACAATCAATATGAGGTGTGAAACAAGGTTTATGTTTGCCTCGCAAAAGTGTAGCTATCTCTGTGATGAGACGCCCAAAGACTTTATCTTTTGCATCAAGGACAATCCACTGACGATTGATGTCATTTTGTGTTGCTATTTTTGTCAATTCCATTCTTTTCCCTTAGATTCTATAATTTTAGAAAGGGGATTGTAGGGTAAAAAAACTTAAATTTTTATTAACTTAAGCATTTTTTAATGTAAAATACCGAAATGTTCCAAAAATTCATCGTCTATATCGTCAATCAAACCTTTGTCTTTTAATGCAGCAATGACAGAGGGGCTACAATTTGTATCTTGTGGCCATTCACGCAGATGTCCATCGCAAGCTGATTTATCGGTTGCATCAACAAAAACAAGATTCTCAACAATGAGAATATCACGCTTTGCATCAATGTTATTGACAATACGCCAAGTAAGCATATAAGGGTTTGCAAGGTTATTTTTATGTGAATCTACAAAGACAACAATACTTAAGCAATGTTGCAATGTTTTAAAGTCTTCTAAACGCTGTTGTATTGCTGTAAAAAGATGACTTTGCTTTGCTACGCCTACGATACAAATAGGATTAAGCGTGTGAGTAAAATATTGCTTCAATGCAGTAGCTTGGGGAAAGAGTGGAGCAAATTTCTCCCATAAGCACTCATCATTAAGAGCGGCAAATGAGGGCTTATGCACAGGTGTAATAGCCTCTACACCAAGTTTTCCTCCGTGGGCAAATTGTGGGCTTGAATGATCAAGTGCATCGCAGATTCCCTCTGTGATGAGCAGATTGCTAGGAGAGAAGCGCTCAAGTATATAAGTGCCAAGTGCTTCATAATCTGTCAGTTCTGGAGCATTTTCATCAACAAAGATAGCGTGCTTTACAAAGCTCATTTGTCCCACTCCCCAAAAATTGTGCATAATCTGCTTACTATGCGAGGGATAATCAGGCTTGATTTTTGCAAAAATAAGATTATGAAATACGCCATTTTCTGGCATATGATAATCTTTTAATCCGTGTGCAGTAGTTTGCAGTAATGGCAAAAATACGCGTTCAGTGAGATAACCCATATACTTATCCTCAAGTGGAGGTTTGCCAACGATTGTTGCTGGAAAAATGGGTTTTTTGCGCATTGTGATTGCACTCACTTCAAGCACAGGGTAAGGCTCAATGGGTGTATAGAATCCTGTATGGTCGCCAAATGGTCCTTCATCACGCATTTGTGTTGTATCTACCCAACCTTCAATAACAATATCTACATCATTTGGCACAAAGAGTGGATTACTGATACAAGAGCAAAGCACAGGCTTTTTAGAGCGGATAAAGCCATAGAGCATAAGTTCAAAGATTCCCATAGGCAAAGGTGCTTGTCCGCACCAAATATACAGCGGGTCGCCACCAAGTGCAATGCTCACAGGCATTTTTTTCCCTGCTTGTTTGTATTGATGAAAAAAATGTTGAGAATCTTTGTGAATCTGCCAATGTAGTCCTAAATGTTTTTCATCATAAACTTGCAGACGATACATACCTAGATTTTTTGCTTTGCCTTCAAGACTTTGGGTATAAACTTGCCCCATAGTGATAAATGCTCCGCCATCGTGTTCCCAAGTTGTGAGGATAGGGAGATTCAAGAGATTAATGTCTTCACCTTTAAAGATAATCTCTTGACATAAACCTTTAGATTTTGTGTATTTAGGAAACACGAAGCGCAGGGCAGCAAGTTCTTTTAAGCGAAGTAGAATCTCCTTTATGCCTTTGGGTGGGCTAAAGTGTAAAAGATGTTGTATGTGAGCTGCAATTTGTGGAATGGGCTTATCAACAAGGAGATTGAGCCTTTGATATGAGCCAAAAATATTCATAAGCACAGGTATATCAAAGGTTTTTCCAGTTTTGGCACAAATAGGATTTGTAAAAAGCAGGGCTTTGCTATTGGGTTTTTTGACTTCAAGATAGGCAAGTTGGGGGATTTGTAAATAAATATCAAGAGGTTCATTAATAATAGTCAGTTCATTATGGGATTGCAAAAATGCAATGAGCTGGTGAGAATCTAAAGTCATTTAGAGCTCCAAAAAATAATTCATTGCACTCTTGCTTTATTTTATGATAATGCAAGAGGCTTGATTCTATCAATTAAGATTCTAAAATTTTTTCTAAAAGTGCAAACCGATAAGAGCTTGAATAGTTTGCATCTTTTCTTTAGTTGTTGTGCTATTGAGCTCTGGATTTTGATAGGTATAAAGCAATCCAAGAGAAATAGGAATAAAGTCAAATTTAAGTTTTAATCCCGCATTGTAAGCAACAGTGTCTTTGAAAGTTTTATTAAAACTTGAGTAATTTACGCCTACATAGGGTGTTAAGCGTGCTACAATAATGCCAATATTATATCCTGCAGATATTCCATATTGAAGATTCCTAAAGTCAGCATCAGAGTTTGAATGCGAGTTGAAGTCGTATTTGATTTGTGGAGCAACCACAAAGTCAAAAGCACCAAGCCATATGCGTCCAAATGCACTATAATCTTTGAACTTAGCATTATCAGTTTTTGTTTGTCCTGCAGCAAAACCAATTTCAGGGCTTATTTCAAACCCTGCAAAGCTCCCAGCTTGCACATTTTGGCTCAAACCTGCTACACAAAGTAGCGAAAGTAAATATTTTCTCATCTTGTCTCCTTAGTTTTGAAAATGACGCGCATTATAATCAAAATATCATTTATTTCCCTTAAAAATTTTTCTAAAATTGTATAGAATCTGAAACAATTTTGCCAATCTTTATGAAATTATGTGGCAAATCAAAATAAAAGAAAGTATTTAAGGCGAAGTTGAGATACAATGAAACTTATACATTACTACAAAGGGGGCAATATGACAATCAACGATGCGAAAATGTATTTTAATCGGGAGCTTTCGTGGCTTAAGTTTAATACACGTGTGCTTAATGAAGCTAAAAATACGAATATTCCGCTTTTAGAGCGGTTAAAATTTGTGGCAATTTATGGAACGAATCTTGATGAATTTTATATGATACGTGTAGCAGGGCTTAAACGCCTATATGCAAGTGGCATTACGGAAGTGGGTGCAGACAAGCTTACACCATTACAGCAGCTTAAAAGCATACGCGAATACCTTGATAAAGAAAAAAATATGCTTGAGAGTGTTTTTAAAGATATTCAAGGTGGCTTAGCAAAGGAAGGTATGCATATTAAACAAGTCAATCAGTTAAATAATGAACAAAAAAAGCGATTGCACGAATTTTTTATTAATTATTTATATCCTGTGATTGTGCCTGTGGCAATAGATGCTACACACCCTTTTCCTCATTTGAATAATTTAAGTTTTGCCATTGCACTTAAACTTAAAGATACGCAAGAGGGAAGTGTGAAGTTTGCTATGGTAAGAATCTCGCGCTTGTTATCACGTTTTGTGGAGATTGAGAGCGGTGTGTTTATAGCAGTTGAAGATATTGTAGGTGAGTTTGCAAGTGAGTTGTTTGGGGAATATGAGATTCTTAATTATGTTCCTTTTAGAATCACGCGCAATGCAGATATGGAAATTGAAGAAGAAGAAGCAGATGATTTTATTGAGATTATGAGTGAGGGGCTTAAAACTCGTAGAAAAGGTGAAGTGGTGCGCCTTGAGATAGGCGCGGATAAAGACAGCAGCCTTTTAGATTTTATTAATTCTCATTTAAAAGTTGATTCTAAAGATGTCTATGTATATCATATTCCGCTTAACTTGAGTGGTTTGTGGGAATTAGTAGGGAGCAAAGCGTATGCTCATCTGACCACCCCACCTTTTAATCCAAAAACACTTCCGCCATTACACGGAAATGGGGAGATTCTCTCTACAATGGAAAGCGATGATATTTTGCTCTTCCACCCTTATGAGAGTTTTGACCCGATAGTGAATTTTATTCAAAGCGCGGCAAAAGACCCTGATGTGTTGTCTATTCGTATGACGCTTTATCGCGTGGGAAAAAACTCACCCATTGTTAAAGCTCTTATACAAGCGGCTGAAAACAATAAGCAAGTAACAGCGTTGGTTGAGCTTAAAGCACGATTTGATGAGGAAAATAATCTGTATTGGGCGCATTCTTTGGAATCTGCTGGAGCACACGTTATTTATGGTGTGCCCGGGCTTAAGGTGCATGCTAAAATTGCCCTTGTAATTAAAAAAATTGGCAATACACTCAAAGAATATGTGCATCTTAGCACAGGAAACTATAATCCTAGCACAGCAAAAATTTATACCGATATTTCGCTTTTAACTTGTAATGAATCTTTTGCAAAAGACGCAATTAAGCTTTTTCATTCTCTCTCTACAGGTTCATCATATCGCACCAAGCTTAATCATTTACTGATTGCTCCTACACAAATTAAGACTAAAATTTTAGAGCTTATTGAAAATGAAAAGAAAATGGGAAATAAGGGACGCATTATTATGAAAGCGAATGCTTTTATAGATATTGATGTTATACGCGCACTTTATGGAGCTTCAATAGCTGGAGTAAAGATTGATTTGATTGTGCGTGGTGTATGTGCCTTGCGTCCGGGCATAAAGGGTGTAAGTGAAAACATTCGCGTATTTTCAATCATTGGTAAATACCTTGAACACGCCAGAATCTATCATTTTAAAAACGATAAAGTAGGCGTATATTTTGCTTCGGCAGATATTATGCCTCGTAATTTAGAGCGCCGCGTGGAGATTCTCACACCAAGTTTAAATACACAGATGAGCAAACGTTTGATGGAGATTCTCCAAATGCAGCTTAATGATAATGTCCAAATGTATGAGTTGCAAAGCAATGGCGAATATCAAAAAGTAGTGAGTTCGCAAAAGCCCTTTAGCTCACAGCTTGCTTATGAGGAATATGTGAATGCTATTTATGGAGATTTGGTAGGGAATGATGAAGTGGTTAAGGCAAAAAAACTTGCTAAAAGAATGCTCAAAGAGAGTTAAAAAAACAGAATATTAAACGATTTATAAGGAGGTTTTAGAATAAGGCAAAGAAGCTTTATAATGCATAGAGAGGCGAGGCGATGGGCAGGTTGCACTATACAGAAGTTTGGAATTTTATCACAGGTTGCACCCAAATATCCCCAGCGTGTGATTATTGCTATGCTATGACTATGACTAAGAGATTGCAGGTTACATCAAAGAGTGAGCTTGATAAAACCATAAATAGGCTTGATTATAGTAAATGTGCTCCTAAATGTAAAGATATTACAATGAGCCAAGAAGGCGATAAAATACATATAATTTGTGAATGCAAAAATACAGAACATTTAATTGAAGTGCCTAAATATTATTATGGCTGGGAGCAGGTTATATTCCATAAAAGTGTGTTAGAGGAAATATTAAATACAAATATGTATCCAAGTGGCTCTAAAGTTTGCGTGTGCAATATGAGTGATTTGTTTCACGAGAGTATTACAGCTGAAGATTTATCTCTTGTTTTTGAGTATATGATTAAACGCAAAGATTTAATTTTCCAAGTCCTCACTAAACGACCAGAGCGAATGTTAGAGAGTGTGAAAAACAATATAGTCAATACAGATGATGCAAGGCATATTTGGTTTGGCATATCGGCTGAAAATCAAGCTACTTTTGGTAAGCGTATGCCTTCACTTGTTGAGGTAAAAAAAAACTTGGGCGAAAAAGTGAAAATCTTTGCAATGATTGAGCCTATGATGAGTGGCATTGATTTACAATCTTATAAGGAAAAGCTTGATTGGGTTGTTGTCGGAGGAGAGAATATCCCTGAAAATCCAAAAAAAGCAAGAAGTATGCAATATGAATGGGTAGAAGATTTGTATCAACAATGTAACAAATATGATATTCCTTTCTTTTTCAAGCAATGGGGCAGCAATCCTAGAAATAGACCAGATTTGATTAATTTAAAGTCTGGATTCCCAAAGGTTGAGGAAGCTGAAACCTAAAAACTTATGGTGTCCCCGATGCGATTCGAACGCATGACCTCACGATTAGGAATCGTGTGCTCTATCCAGCTGAGCTACGAGGACAAGAAGTAGGGTGCGCATATTTTGGAATGGGCATTTTACACTCATTTGTCAGAGAAATCAAGCCAAAAGGTGGAGAAAGGGCTTTTTTATGTTAAAATACATATTTCAACCCTTTGATTTGGGCATATTTGATAAAAGGAGACAATATGGCGATTAAGCTCGCAATTAATGGCACTGGGCGCATAGGGCTTTGTGCAGCGAGAATTATCGGACAACGCGATGATGTGGAGCTTGTAGCAATGAATACTACGGCAGATATTGACACACTTGTGCATTTACTGCGGTATGATTCTGTGCATAGAAGCTATGATGTGCAAAAACGAGATGAACAAACTTTATGTATTGGTAAAAGTAAAAATGTTAAGATTATAAGTGATAGAGAGATTAAGAATCTTGATTTTGGCTCAGCTGTGGGTGTGCTAGAATGCACGGGTAAATTTAATTCCCTTGAAAAATCAAGCTTTCACCTTAAAGGTAGTATTAAAAAAGTTATTATATCTGCCCCCGCAGATGATACGCCTACATTTGTTTATGGCGTGAATCACACAAGCTATCAGGGGCAAAGTGTCATTTCAAATGCTTCTTGCACGACAAATTGCCTTGCGCCTATTGTGAAAGTGCTTGATACTCACTTTGGTATAGAAAATGGCTTAATGACGACTATCCATAGCTATACAAATGACCAGAATCTGCTTGATGTCAAACATAAAGACTTACGCCGAGCGCGTGCAGCAGCGTTAAATATGATACCCACAAGTACAGGTGCAGCAAAGGCAATAGGGCTTGTATTGCCACATCTTGCAGGCAAACTCAATGGAGTTTCTGTGCGTGTGCCAACCCCAGATGTGAGTCTTGTGGATTTAAACGTGAATCTTAAAAGTAAGGTGAGTAAAGAGAGCATTAATGAAGTATTCTATAAAGCCCAAGAGGGTGAAATGAAAGGGCTTATCGTTGTTGATAATGAGCAAAGAGTGTCAAGTGATTTTATTGGCTCAAGTGCGAGTGCAATCATTGTGCCTGATAAGAGTGTGGCTATTGATAAAAGCGCGAAGATTCTCGCGTGGTATGATAATGAAATGGGCTACACACATCGCCTTGTAGATATGAGCGTATATGTATGTAAGGCATAGATAAAACTATGGTGGCGTTTTCATTGCATTTTCAAGCACAGAATCAAAAAGTATGTGATAACCTCTTTGAAAGCATTTGTAAGGAGCGAGATAGTCAAAAAAGTGGTTATTATGATTTGCCTTTCGCGCAGGAGGCGATGAATGAAGCCTCTTGTTTTGTCAATGATAACAAAGCGTTTTTGCATACCCTCTCTCATTTGGTAATTATTGGCATTGGTGGAAGTTCGCTTGGACTTAAAGCCATAGATTCTATGTTAGAGCATTTGCCTCATCGCAATACACTTAAACTCTTATTTTTGGAGCATACTGACCCTATTAACATCACTAAGATTACGCAAGGCATTAAGCGTGAAAATACACTTTTTATTGTCATTTCTAAATCAGGCACGACTATTGAGACTTCATCTTTGCTTAAATTCGTGCTTGCAGAATATAATTTACTTCAAGATGCGCAGAGCAAACAACATTTGCTTGTGATTACTGATAAAGATTCTCCACTTGAGCATTGGGCGCAAAAAGAAAATCTGACATATTTTGTAATCCCACCAAATGTCGGAGGGCGATTTTCTGTATTGAGTATGGTTGGCATTTTGCCTCTTAGTATTTTAGGCTTTGATATGCGCTCACTTTTGCGTGGTGCAGCGGATATTACACAACGATTTTTTGAGCGCAAAGAAGAGCATATTTTGCATAAAGCACTCACTTATGCTGCCCACAAAAAACAAGTTTCTATGAATGTGCTTTTTTCATATTCAAGCCTTTTTACACATTTTAATGCGTGGTATGTGCAATTATGGGGCGAGAGTTTGGGCAAAATTAATGCTATGGGTGAAAGAGTAGGGCTAACGCCCATTGGGCTTATTGGCAGTATTGACCAACATTCATTTTTGCAACTTATTGTGCAAGGAGTGCGTGATAAAAGTGTAACTTTTTTAAGCCTTAATCCTGTCCATAGCGCACAGCCGAGCATTCCAAATATTGAGATTCCATTTTTAGAATCTACGAATTTTGTGAATATGCAGAGTTTTGCTACTTTGCTCAATAATCAACGCATTGCCACAATGCAGACGATAGAAAATGAGGGGATTCTCACTGATTGTATTGAAGTGATGAGCTTATGTGAGCAGAGTGTAGGGACACTTATAGCGTATTTTGAGATACTCACTTCGTGTATGGGGCAGCTTTTTGAAATCAATACTTACGACCAGCCCGGCGTAGAGTTTGGCAAGGCAAGATTAAAGAAGCTTTTTAAGGCTTAGATTCTCTTTCTTCTTCATTTTGTATGGAGATTTGCACATTTGTCAAGTCCTCTATATTCAAATCATTGATATGTGCTATTATTTTTTCTTTGATTTTTTTGGGAGGCACATTAGTGTGTGTGATTACGCCACCTCTAACCTTGCCATTCATATCGCGTGTAAAGATTTGCACATTCACTTTCATCTTTTCTCCTTCAATAGAGCATTTGGCAAAAGTGCATTACACATTTGCCTCTCTTAGATTCATACCTTTAAAAATGGAATCTTATTTTTACAAAAAAAAAAAAAACGACCTTAAGTTTTGAAATAGAATGCGATTTTTAGCCTTTAAACACAAAAAAGTAACAAAAAAGTTAATATTCTATCCCTACTTCTTTTAATCTATCACGAATATAGCGCATTTGAATGTTTTTATCAAAACACCACTTAGGAGCAAGTAAGCTTTCATCGTGCGCTCCTGCACTGATTCTCTGCACTACGACATTAGGTGGGATTTTTTGCAAGGATTTGACGATAAGCTCACTAAAGGTTTCTATGCTAATAGGCTCATATTGCCCATCTTTATAAAGCTTGGCAAGGCGCGTGCCATTAACGACATACAAAGGGTGAATCTTAATGCCATCAATGCCCCATTCTAGGACAGAATCTAGCGAGTGGAGCATCATTTCAGGGGTTTCTTCAGGTAGCCCATAGATGAGGTGAGCGCAGACTTTAATGTTTTTCTCACGCGTTTTTGCAAACATTTCCTTTGCTCCTGCAATGTTATGTGCGCGATTTGTGATTGCTAAAGTTTTATCATATACAGATTGGATTCCATATTCTAGCCAAATCTCTTTCCCCCTTTGCACATATCCACCTAAGAGTTCAAGCACTTCATCTTTGACACAATCAATGCGTGTGCCTATGCTTAGTCCCACGACATTTGGGAAGCTTAATGCTTTATCATAAAGGGCTTTAAGTGTGGAATAAGGCGCATAAGTGTTTGTATAAGATTGAAAATACACCATATATTTGCTTATGCCAAATTTTTCTTGGTGAAATTGAGAATGCCAGTAAAATTGCTCTTCTAATTGCTGAAGTTGCTTTTGCAAAAGGGGATTTTGCGTGAGGGTAAAATTCATTTTGACTTCAGAGATTCTATCAAGTTTAATCAGGCTTGGCGAGAAGCTTTCGTTATCACAATAGATACAACCACCCTTAGCAAGGCTTCCATCAATATTGGGACAAGTAAATCCTTGTAAAGAAATGGGAATCTTCCTCACGCGCGAGCCAAAACGCCTTTTAAAATATCGCCCAACACTCAACATTATGCGCATTTAATGTCTTAATGAGAGGATTTTAAGGGAGCAGGGATTGCTGCACCTGTGGTATAATCATCAATATAGCGTCCATCAAAGCACGCTTTGCACAAAGAGCTATCTTCGCCTATGCTTTTAGTCAAGCCACTTAGAGAGAGGAAACCTAGAGAATCTGCACCGATATGCTTGCGCACTTCTTCTATGCTTTTATTAGCGCAGATGAGCTGTTCTTTATCTGGCGTGTCTATGCCATAAAAGCAAGGCGAAATTGTAGGTGGAGAGCTGATAAGGAGATGAATTTTTCGCGCTCCTGCTTGACGCAAGATTCTAATAATCTGCCTACTTGTCGTGCCTCTCACCACAGAATCATCAATGACAATAATATCTTTATTTGCAATGAGTTCGCGGATAGGATTGAGTTTAAGGCGAACTTTAAGCTCTCTCTCTTGCTGTGTAGGTTCAATAAAAGTGCGTCCTACATAGTGATTGCGGATAAATCCTAGCTCAAAATCAATCCCGCTTTGTTTGCTATAACCAATAGCTGCTGCTACGCCAGAATCTGGCACAGGAATCACCATATCCGCTTGAATCTGATGTTCTTTGGCAAGCTCTATACCCATTTGTTTGCGTGCCTGATAGACATTATGCCCAAATACATTGCTATCAGGACGCGCAAAATATATATATTCAAATACGCAAGAATGTGGCTTTGGCTCAAAAACTTGAATGCTTTTAGGTTGGGAATCCTGCAAGGCATACGCCCCATCAAAAATAATCATCTCACCTGCTTTGACATCTCGGACAAATTCTGCACCAATAAGATCAAATGCACAGCTTTCACTTGCGACAACATAACCCGTGCTTCCATCTTCATTTTGTATTTTGCCTAGACTAAGCGGACGCAACCCATATCTATCACGGACTGCAAACATTTTGCTTCGTGAGAGAAATACAAAGCAATATGCCCCATCAATATAGCTTAAAGCATCAATGATTCTATCAGTAAGCGATGTTTTTTTACTTCGTGCAATGAGGTGAATGAGGTTTTCTGTATCAAGGTAACTTTGAAATATCGTCCCCTCTTTAATGAGCATTTCGCGCACTTCTTTGGCATTTGTGAGATTTCCATTATGTGCGATTGCCATTTCGCCCAAATCATATCGCGCAAAAATAGGCTGTGTGTCATTTATAGAGTCTTCACCCGCAGTTGAATAGCGATTATGTCCGATACTTGAGCGACCTTGCAGTTTATCAAGTCGCTTTTGTGTAAAGATTTTAGTTACTAAACCTGTATTTTTGATAGTTGTGATTTTTGTGCCATTACTTGCAGAAATCCCACTTGCTTCCTGCCCTCTGTGCTGCATTGCAAAGAGTGAGTAATAGCTTAAGAGGGCTGCATTATCAACATTATATACGCCCACGATGGCACACTCTTCATTCCAGCTTTCCATTACTTGTCCTCGTTATATTTTGTATCTGTGATTGTATAGCAACAAAACCAACAAGCAAATCTTAAAGCTTAAATCTCAAGTGCGTCCTCAATACCATAAAGACCATTTTTTTGCTCTACAATCCATTTTGCCATATCAAGTGCGCCTTTAGCGAAAGTGAGACGTGAAGTAGCATTGTGCGTAAGTTCTAAATATTCACCATCAAGATAGAATCCTATTGTATGCCTTCCAGCAACATCGCCTCCGCGCAAGCTCATCACGCCAATTTCATTCGCGCTTCGCTCTCCAATATTGCCATTGCGCCCACTTATGCGGACATCACTCAATTTGAGATTGCGTGCTTTTGCGCAGCTTTGAGCGAGACTAAGAGCAGTCCCAGAGGGCGCATCTTTTTTATAACGATGATGAATTTCGCAGATTTCTATATCACTTTCTTTTAATGTTGCAGCCACTAATGCACCGATTTTATTGAGCATTGCCACACCTTTGCTCATATTTGTTGCATAGAGTATGGGCATCGTATGTGAGGCATTTTCAAGGAGATGTTGTATATCATTATCCAAGCCTGTTGTGCCTATGACAAGCGGTTTTGGATAAGAGAGAGCGACTTCAAGAAGTGCTTTTGTCGCTTCAGGCGAAGAAAAATCAATAATAACATCACTTGATTGTAAGAATATCTCAAAGTCTTTTGTTATCATTGTGCTTGAGGGAAGCGAATATTGTAATTCATTGCGCACATATACACTTGAGAGATTAAAGTGATTGTGATTGAGTATTTCTTCAATCAGTAGTTTTCCTACGCGTCCGGTAGCACCAAAAATCCCCACTTTTAGCATATATTCTCCTTCATAAATATAATGGATTCTATAAAATAATATTATTTATGTTCTAAATATGCAATAGCCTGCAAAGCCGCAGTTGCACCATCTCCAGCTGCGCACACAACCTGTTTAGGAGCAAGTGTGCGGACATCTCCAGCTGCAAAAAGTCCATCTACACTTGTTTTCATTGCTAAATCTACCTTGATACTGCCATATTCATCGCATTCACAAAGCATTGAGCCATCATCTTGTTTAAGCGTAGCTGTATTGACATTATAGCCTACAAAGATAAAGATTCCCATAACAGGGATTTCCTCACTCGTATTTGAATCTGTATGTTTGATTAACACGCCTGTTACGCCTGATGTATCACCTTTGATTTCCTCAACAACTGCAGGAGTAACAATGCGAATCTTATCATTTTTCTTTACGTGTTCAATTGTGCTGGGTGCGGCGCGAAATTCATTTCTCCTATGCACCAAATGCACTTGAGAGCAAATCCGACTAAGATATACAGCCTCTTCAAGCGCTGTATCACCACCACCAAGCACAACAACCTCTTGGTCTTTGTAAAAGAATCCATCACAAGTGGCACAAGTGCTTATGCCTCTGCCCCAAAACTCATCTTCTCCTTTGAGATTTGCTCTTTTTGGGCTACCACCGGCACAAAAAATGACTGCTTTTGCTTCATCAATACTGCCATCAGCTTGGTGAATGTAAAAAATATCATTTTTCTTTGTGATTTGGCTCACTTCACTCATTTTGTGTTGTAAGCCAAAGCGAAAACATTGCTCTTGCCAAGGTTCCATAAACTCCATACCACTGACAATATCTTTCACACCCGGATAATTTTCTATTTCACTGCTCCCTGTAATTTGCCCGCCGGGCATTCCTTTTTCAAAAAGCACCACATTTTTAATGCCACCTCTTGTCGCATACAAACCTGCACTTAGCCCAGCTGGACCACCACCTATAATTGCTAAATCAATCATATTTTGCTCCTTACAAATAATAAAAATTTTCCATTACTATAATAAACTAAAACAACAACTAGGTAAATGGCAAAATATCATAGGGCAAGAAAATTTGCAAGGAGTTTTAAGCCTACATTATGGCTTTTTTCGGGGTGAGCTTGAATCGCAAAAAGGTTATCTTTAGCAACAATAGCGCCAAAGGGATAGCTATAAGTGCATTGAGCGAGGATAAATCTCGGCTGTGTTTGTATATGAAAGCTATGCACGAAATAAAAAAAGCTTCCATCAGCAATACCTGTAAAAAGCTTAGAATCTACTCCTTGAGGCGTAAAATCACAGCTATTCCACCCGATATGAGGCACTTTGAGCGGTGCAATATCTCCAAACCTCACCACTTCACCCTCAATAAGTCCCAATCCTTTATGATTGCCAAATTCTGCACTTTGCTCAAAAAGTAGCTGCATTCCTAGACAAATCCCAATAAGATATTTGCCACTTTGGGCAAATTCTTTAATAGCCTCATCTAAATGAGAATCTTTTAAATGTGCCATTGCATTGCCAAATGCTCCAACACCGGGCAATAAAAGCTTATCATATTCTTGTAGTTTTTCGGGGTGAGATTCTATTTTGACTTCAAGTGTATGCGGCAATATATCGCTAAAATGTGTTTGCACAAAAGTAAAGGCATTTTGCACACTGCCGAGATTGCCTACGCCATAATTAATAATACCAACGCGAAGCTTACTCATTGGCAAGCCCTAAAAGCCATTGTTTATTCTGTGCAATCACATCATTGCTTTTTTGTAAAAGAGTATCACGCACATTTTCCAAATCTACACAAGAGAGAGTGCCCATAACGGCAGGAGAGAGCGTAGTATGCGAAGTGGGGATTGCATTAAGGAGTTGTTCTATCTCGGAGATAAGCTGGGCTTTGGTAGTAATTTCGCCGCTTTTAGTAGTATAAGGGGTATTCATTTCTTTCCTTTGTGTCAAGAATCTGCTTTGAATTTTTGCGCATAAGATTGTATATGTTTTTGAAGGCTTTGAGTGAAAATATCTGAATAAGGCTTATCTTGAGGGAGTTTTTCGCAAAATTCTGCAAGCAGCGCATAATAGTCATTTTCTAAGAGAGTGCCTTTAAGCAATTCATATTTCAAATAGAGCCAATAAGTATTGAGCACATCACTATGGCAATAGTGATTAATGTTCTCAAGTGCCGCTTTTTTGGATTCTAAAGTGTTTTCTCCACCAAGATAAGTTTGATACACTTGCTCGCCGCTCATATCATATTTGCCTACCATATCAAGCATACGACAAAGCGTATTGAGATTGAGCCCACGCACTGCCCCAAATTGTCCCAAGCTATCAAGCAAATCTGTATGAAACATCTCGCTATATCGTTGGCGATAATTATCCCATTTGGTTTTATTATGTGCTGGGTTATGTTGTTCAAAATAGGCATAAGCACTGATATTATAGCGCATAGAGCGTAGAGCAAGAGTAGGTAAGTCAAAGCCTCGTCCATTGAAGCTTACAAGTTTTGGATTATTCTTATTAAAAAACTGCCAAAACTCATTTAAAAGCGCAGATTCTAAATCATCCAAAAACTCTTTTGATAAACAATCTGTGCCCTCTTGCACACAATCTAAAAATCCCTGCCCAAAATGCCCTACTTTACGAAAATGCCCGAAGTCATCACAAAGCACACTGCTTATGCTTATCACACGATGGAAGCACACAGGGAGAAATTCACTTCCGCTTTTTTCATATTGAGCCTTAAATGCGCTTTGTGCGATGTCTAAAGGGTCGCCCTCATAGTCAAAAGTAGCTTGAAGCAAGTCAAAATCTGGGATTGTTTCACAATCAAAGACGCATATCATTTATTGCCCTCTATAAAAAATATAGCTACAATATTACCAAAATTTACACTAATAAGGACAGATATGTATGCGTTATTAAGCGTCAGTGATAAAGAGGGTATTGTAGAATTTGCACAGGATTTAGTGAAGTTAGGTTATAGGATTCTAAGCACAGGTGGCACACTCAAGCTTTTAGAAGATTCTCAAATAAAAGCCATTGATGTGGGAGAATATACGCAGAGTGAGGAGATGTTTGATGGGCGGGTGAAAACCTTGCACCCTAAGATTCACGGCGGGATACTCTATCGCCGCGAATGTGAATGTGATTGCCAAATGGCGCAACAAAAGGGCATTGAAAGCATTAGCATTGTATGTGTGAATCTTTATCCTTTCAAACAAACCATAGAGCGCACAGATGACTTTGGAGAGATTATTGAAAACATTGATATTGGCGGTCCTGCAATGGTGCGCTCTGCCGCAAAAAATTATGCAAGTGTGCTTGTGATTACTGATAAAAATGATTATAAAGACATTATAGAATCTTTGCGCACAGGTAACAACACACTTGAGCTTCGTCAAAAAATGATGATAAAAGCTTTTTCACATACAGCAGATTATGATAGCACGATTGCCAATTATATGAATAAGCGATTTAATGGGGGATTTGGAGAGAGGGTATTTATCACAGGGCAGAGGGTATTCCAAACGCGATATGGAGAGAATCCACACCAAAAAGGCGCACTCTATGAGTTTGGGAGCTTTTGGAGAGAGCATTTTGAGATAAAAAAAGGTGAGCCAAGTTTCAATAATCTCACTGATATAAATGCCGCAATGAAGCTTGCTTCAAGCTTTGGTAAAGATGCAAAAGCAGTGAGTATCATTAAACACGGCAATCCTTGCGGGTTTGCCCTTAAAGATTCACTTTTAGATGCTTATATTCACGCCCTTGCGTGTGATAGCGTGAGCGCGTATGGCGGAGTAGTGGCAGTAAATGGCATTGTGGATTTGCCCTTAGCCCAAGAGATGAATAAAATCTTTGTTGAGGTGCTTGTAGCTGGGGATATTACAGATGAGGCACTTGCAGTCTTTGAGGGCAAAAAGCGTATGAAAATCTTTACACAAAATGCTCCTTATGTATCGCTGCCAAATGATACTTTTGATTTTAAGCATATACAAGGAGGTGTGCTTTTCCAAGAGAGCGATAATGTGCAAGAGAGCGAGATAGATAATGCCACGCTTGTGAGTGAGAGTGCCGCAAGTGAGAATCAAAGGCAAGATTTGAAAATCGCCTATATCATTGCTGCGCTTACAAAATCAAATTGTGTAGCCTATGTCAAAGATGGCGCGCTTGTGGGTATTGGTATGGGTATGACAAGTCGCGTTGATGCCTCAAGGGCAGCTCTTGCAAAGGCAAAAGATATGAATCTCAATCTCAATGGTTGTGTATGCGCTTCAGAGGCGTTTTTTCCATTCCGCGATAGTGTGGATATGGCTCATTGCAATGGCGTGAGCGCGATTATTCAGCCCGGTGGGAGTATCCGCGATGATGAAGTGATAGCTGCGTGCAATGAGTATAGTATAGCGATGTATTTCACGCACACAAGGCATTTTTTGCATTGAAATCTTTATTTTATTGCTGTTACTTTTTATAAAAGTATGTAAAATAATACCCCTAAATTTTAAAAAAAATTTTATTTTCAGCATATTAAAATAATGCCGTGATGTTTTCAATACATTGCAAAGCATCACAATTTATATTTGAATCATAAGGAGTAGTGATGAATTTCAAAAGATTCTTTTTTCCTTTGTTAGTATTAGTATGTGTGAGTTCTTTATATGCTGAGGATAGAAGCGATTTTCGCATAGGTGTAGGTGGTTTGTATAGCTCTTATGATGCTGATACAGGCGGGAGAGATTTTGCTGCCACAGGTGGGTATTTGACTTTTGTAGGCAGAAGTTTTTTCGCAAATGGACGCTTTTGGAGTGAGGGCGGCACAGATGGCATTGCCATTGCTTCACTGAAAGAAAAGGACAGCTCATCAAATAAAACTCTTTATAGGGGTGCTGCACATATTAAATATGGTGTGAATATCACTTCACAAAATGCCCCCATTTATCTTGGCGTAGGCTATTCGTGGGATTTGGGGACACAAAGATTCGCTGATTCTACGCAGTTGGAACATAGTATGCATCTTGTCGGGCTTGATTTGCAAGGCTTTCTCTATGGCAGTGGTAAAATGAGCATTGAATATAATGTAGGCTATTGGTATCCTTTCTATATTGCCTATACCATTGATGATGTGCATTCGCGTGTCAAAGATTATAGCCATATTATTAAAGCACATATTGGCTTTAGCTATAAACTAAGTGAAAATTTTGCTTATTTTATGAATCTCAAAGCAAAATATGATGACTTAGCAAAGACTGCCACAGGCTATGGCGCGAGTTATCCCAAAACGCAAAATCTCACAGGTATGGTGGAGATTGGTTTGCAATTTTAATGCAAGGATATGAGATTCTTTCATAGAATCTCGTGCTGTAATATTAAATGCTGTAATATTAAAATAGAATCTGCCCTTATTTGCTAAAGGGGTAGATTCTCTGCTTCCCACTCAAGCGCGAAGTTAATAAAACTCATTGCTTGATATGTAATATTTTTTATCTTTCCTTTTCCCTCAAAATTTAATGTGATGATATACATATGCGTCTTTTGTGTATATGTAGCGAGTTTGGATTCTATATGTTCTTGTGTGGCAAATGGGAGGAACAAAAAGATACCCAGTGCGCAAACAAACTCTCCCACATCGCCATATTCTATAATATCACTCTTTCCAGTGCGCTCAAGTTTGGCGTAGAGCTCTAATAAAAGCATATTTTCTAAAATAGCAATGAGATTTTTTTCATTTCGCACACAAAGTGGCAGCGTGAAATCATAAAAATAGAGCTTTTTGTTTGCATTTTTTCTATGTGGCACAAGAGAGATGATACCGCATTTTTCAAGAGAACTAAGCCACGGATAAATTTTATCTTTGGAGATTTTGTGAGATTTTTTTAAAAGCGTGTAGATGTGATTGATAGTGAGCTTTTGCCCTTGCATAGACAAAAGTGAGCAAAATAAAGCAAAGTTATTTTTAAGTGCGAGTTTAAGAATCTCTTGTTTGCGCGTGATTTTATAACTTGGTTGCAGTCGCTGGATTTCAGGGAGATTACCCTCTTTGAGGAAAAGATTAAAGAGATTGCTAATGGAGATATTTTTATTATCAAAGCTTACATATTCCTCAAAGCTTAAAGCGCGTATATGTTTAGGCGTGAAGTCTTTTGGGCAGTGTGCTATTGAGGGAGCAATAAGGATAATATGAGAAAGGTTAGGCAAAGAGATAGCAGGTGTGTAATTATCTACAATGAGTAGCTCAAGATTGCGCTCAAGGTAGGATTTGAGAATAAACGCATTGGCAGATTCTATATCAGTGCGGCAATCAGCGCAGTTAATATAAAGCGTCTTTTTATGCCAAACAGAATGAAAAAACGCTAAGGCACTTTTGCCCACAGCGGGCGCACCATAAAGGAAGATTCTATCCTTTTTTAGTCCATATCGGCGAGGCAATATACCTACTACACGTTCAAGATAAGATTTGGATATATCTTGCATACTCTGCCTTTGTTTATGATTTTGCAATTATAGCTAGGTTTATCTATCTTTTTAAGTATCGTTTTTTTTTTTTTTGATATATTTTCATTCAAGCTTTATACAAAACACACTTTTCTTTTTTAGGTTTGGTTAAAGGAGACATAATGAAATTCTTTCGTTCTTTAAGCATTGGTGCAAAAATTATATTAGGCTTTTCAAGCATATTGATTGTTTGTATGTTGGCTGTAACGATTATTATTGTAAAAATTTCTCAAAGCATTCAAATGAATGAAGCAAATAAAATGCTTGTCAATGCCTCCAAACGCGAGGCAAATTGGGTAGGAGGGATTTTTAATGAAATCTATGTCGCAGTGAATGCTTCTAAGGATTTTGTTATACGTGATGTGCAAAATGGCACGCAAGCTATTTTGCAAGAAGATGTGATGGATATGTTTAATAGCAATGAATGGGGGAACTTTGGCTATGTGTATCTTAAAGATGAGCGATACAAAGGCGCAAATATCACTAATCCTAAGCATAAACTGCCTAATGGCGAGTTTATGGTGCTTGTTGTTAATGAGGGGAACAAGAAAAGTCGCATTATCCAAGCAAGTGATGTGATTGCAAATTTTGGGAGTGTGCAAGAAGCTCTAACCACAGGCAAACCAAGTGTGGGCAGACCCTTGTGGGTAAGTATTGATGGGAAAGAATACTTTGGTATGGGGATTAATCAACCTTTAATAGACAAAAATGGCGCAGTAAAAGGCGTTTTAGGGGTATTTATTGACTTATCAACCATTACAGCAACACTCCAAGACCCTAAAAATTCTATTTATAAGGGCGACTTCAAAGGCGTGTATGCGACTGATTCTACTATTGCAGCACACGGGAGAAAGGAATTTTTGGGCAAATATTTGCGAGAAGTCAATCAAAGCCCTACGATGAATGAGCTTAAACACGCTATTGAAAACCAAATTGAGGGGATTTATAGCTATATCAATTCGCTTGGTGAAATGAGCTATACCGCTGTGGCAAATATTCATATCGGTGATAGTGATGATACGAGTGTATGGACGCTTATTGTTTCAGCGCCGGAGGGTTCTATTTATGAATCTGTCTCAAAATTGAGAGCCACAATGATAGGCGCGAATATTGCTATTATTGTTATTGTGATGTTTGCGATGTTTATTTTTATCCGCACGCAAATTGTCGCAAGGCTTAAAAATATTTCTGCTCTGCTCTTTGACTTTTTCAAATATATCCGTCACGAGGTGGATACGCCTCCTGTGCTTTTAACACCAAAGGCAAATGATGAATTTGGCATAATGGCACAAGAAATCAACCAAAGCATACAAGATGTCCAAAAAGGACTAGAGCAAGATAAAAAGGCAATAGAGCAATCTGTCTCAACCGCCAAGGCGATAGAAGAGGGAGATTTAACAGCAAGAATCATAGAGAATCCTTATAATCCACAATTAATAGAGCTTAAAAATGTTCTTAACGCTATGCTTGATGTCTTGCAACATAGAGTAGGGAGCAATATGAATGAGATTCATCGTGTATTTGAATCATATAAAACCCTTGATTTTACGACAGAAGTGCCTAATGCACAAGGTAATGTAGAGAAGACTACGAATATTTTAGGCGAAGAGATTAAAAAAATGCTTCGCTCCTCTGATGAATATGCTAAAAAACTTGTCCAGCAAACACATCATTTGCAAGAATCTATGAACAATCTCCTAGATGGTAATGCCTCTCAAGCAAGTTCTTTGCAACAATCCGCTTCTTCTATTGAAGAAATCTCTAGCTCTATGCACAATGTCAATGAGAAGACGACTGAAGTTACGCATCAAGCAGAGGATATAAAAAATATTGTCGCTATTATTAGAGATATAGCAGACCAAACAAACCTCCTTGCACTTAATGCTGCTATTGAAGCAGCAAGAGCAGGAGAACACGGCAGAGGATTCGCGGTTGTGGCTGATGAGGTGCGAAAGTTGGCGGAAAGAACGACTAAATCACTCAATGAAATTGAGGCGAATGTAAATGTTTTGGTGCAGGGCATTAATGAAATGAGCGAATCTATCAAAGAGCAGACTTTAGGGATTGAACAGATTAATGAGACTATCTCCCAGCTAGAAACTCTTACTGATAGCAATGTGGGTGTAGCAAATGCTACCAATGATATTGCGCAAAATGTCAATCAAATCGCTGATGATATTCTCAATGATGTGAATAAGAAGAAGTTTTAATTAACTTCTAAAACCCATACTTTTAGTGCCATCAAAATTTCCACTTAGCTCGGCTTTGATATGTGTAATAAAGTCTTGTTGCGTAAAAATGGGTTCTTTTTTTGTGGCAACTTTATAGGCGGTATTTTTGATGACAAGACTAATCTGCCCTCCGCTTAAATCATATTCTGCAAGGGCTTTGGCAAGATTTTCTTTAGAATCTACACCAAAATCCGCATTTTTTGGCAGATATTTGAGCCACAAGGCGATTCTTTGCTCTTTATTTGGACGTTTAAATTCAATTTTATAATTAAATCGCCGCGAAAATGCGCTATCAAAGTTTTCTAAAAGATTTGTTGTAGCAATTAAAATACCCTCAAAACGTTCAATTTGCTCTAAAAAAATATTTTGCATTTGATTGTGCATTTTATCTGCACTATTCCCACTGCTTGCGCGCGTGCTAAGAAATTGGTCAGCTTCATCAAGGAGCAAAATAGGCTCATTTTTAATTTTTTTGCAAATTTCTTGGTAGCTATCAAAAATTTTACGCACATTTTTTTCGGATTCTCCCACATACATAGAGAGAATCTTTGAGCAGTCAAAGCTTAACACTTGCTTTTTAAGGCTTTTAGCCAACGCTAGAGCAGTAAGTGTTTTTCCTGTGCCAGCTGCACCATAGAGTAAGATTTTTGCATCAATGCCTTTTTTCTTATCTTTTATCCCCCAAAGTCTAAGCAGCGAAATCACATTGCTATTGACTTGAGCCAAGAGATTATCCAAAATCTCGCGCGTGCTGGAATGTAAAATCACATCATTGATATTTTGTTTTGGTTCTATGAGCTCAAAAATCTCTTGCTCTTTAATGATAGAATCAAGACTGATTTTGGTACGTTTCTTTTTTTTGTTGGGGTGAATGATGTTTTGAAGTATCTCTTCAGGGATAAAAAATGTGCGTGATATGCCTCCAAAAGGATTGAGTAATTCATCATAATCTATCAAACCCTTTTGCACAAGATGGGAATTTTCATCAAGTAAGGAGCGATGTTTGATTTTATCATATTCATCAAGGCTAATAAGCTCAAGCAAGGCGTTCATATCGCGTAGATTCTCTTCGCTACTTGAATATTCCTCTTTAAGCAGAGCAAAAAAGATAACCTGCTCTTTTTGTTCTAAATGATGTTCTTTGATGAGCTTAATGATACTAATGTCTTTGGTTGTAAGCTTTAAACGTGAATTGATAGTATCTTCAAGGAGCTTGAGACGATAATTTGCACGCAAAAGAGAAGGAGAATCTATTTTTTGTGAAAATTTAAGCTCACTCATTTTGTGGAGCAAATCAATGTGTGCAAAGCGATCTTTGAGATATTCAAGATGGTCTTCATAGGGAGTAATTTCGGGCAAATCAACATTAAGTGTGCCATCTTCAAGGAGCTTTAAAAAGGTGTGTGTGAGACAAATATTGTCATTATAGAGCTCAAGGAGTGCAATGTCGGTGAGTTTAGGCTGTAAAAATGAGCTTTGGGTAACCCAACCTAATTCAATCAAATTGCGAATATGAGGCAAAAATGCAAGGCTATGCTCACCTTGTGGGATTGATGTGTCCTTGTGCGGGAAGACTTTAGCGAGCAGGATATGCACGATGAAATCCATTTCTCCCTCAAGTAAAGCTTTTGCCATAAATTGCAAAATTTTCCCCTCATTTTCACTACATTTAAGAAATGCGAAAAGACTATTGCTCTGCAAATCTTTGCACGAGATAAAATCAAGATAGTGTTTCATTTATTATCACCCCCCCCCCGTTACTTCCTAGAATCTCAATTTTGCGCGAAC
This sequence comes from Helicobacter sp. MIT 21-1697, assembly GCF_026241255.1. Taxonomy (NCBI): domain Bacteria; kingdom Pseudomonadati; phylum Campylobacterota; class Epsilonproteobacteria; order Campylobacterales; family Helicobacteraceae; genus Helicobacter; species Helicobacter sp. MIT 21-1697. Next base: position 258,065 of record NZ_JAPHNC010000001.1, read on the forward strand.
AATGTTCAATTGTGCTTAAGCGGTGAGCAATAACAAGAAGTGTTTTATTGCCTGCAATATCGTAGATTTGTTCCATAATATCGGATTCTGTTTGATTATCAAGTGCAGAGGTGGCTTCATCAAGCACAAGAATCTCTGGATCATCATAAATTGCTCTAGCAATACCTATCCTTTGCTTTTGTCCGCCACTTAGCAAAATGCCTCCTTCGCCCACGCGTGTATGAATGCCTTGATGAGATTCTAAAAAGTCAAGAATTTGAGCTTTTTTGCATACTTCTCTTATTTTTTGCTCATCAAGTTTTGAGCCAAAAGCAATATTTTCTGCGACACTTCCATCAAAAAGATAGATTTGTTGCGGGATATAGCCAATTTTTTTCCGCCAAGAGCGAAGATTGTGATTATTAATGGGCACATTATCTACAAGTAATTGTCCCTTTTGAGGCTTATAAATACCAATGATAATATCTACCAAAGTGCTTTTCCCCGCTCCACTCTCTCCTATAAAGGCGACTTTTTCACCTTTTTTTATGCTAAGAGAGAAATTTTGCAAAATGGGTTTATTATCTACATAAGCAAAATCTATGTTTTTAAGCACGATGGAATGTTGAAAATCACAGGGTTCATTATCTTCGTATTCTGTATGATAGATGAGGTTTTCATATACTTTTTTGAGTGCAGATGTATAATAATTCATATAGTTGAGATTATTGAGAATACGCGAGAGAGCAGGGAGGATTCTATAAAGAGCAAGGGCATACATAGAAATGATAGGAATCACTGCACTCGCATCTTGGTATTTAAAGAGAATGTATGCTACACAGGCAATAAGCACACTAAAGCCAATAGTTTCTAGGATTATGCGTGGCAAAGGCATAAGTGTATGCGTGGTAATTTCGGCTTTTGTGCGCTCACGAGAGATAGATTCAAACGCATCATAAATTTCTTTTTGGTTGCCTTTGAGTTTGATAAATTTGAAGTTTCCAAAGGTTTTAGTGATGATTTCGCTGACTTTGGTATTCACTTCTATATTGATTTTTCCATTATCTTTAATTTTATTTGAGAGGAATTTGAGTATAAAAGCCACTTGCACACCTAGTAAAAGAGTAAGCACTAAAGTCATTTTCCAGCTCACAACAAGAAGCAGTGCATACATAAGCATAATGGTAAAAAATTCAGAGGCAAGTTGTAATAAATTCATCAAATAAAGTGATGTATTATTTGCCTCATTGACAATACTTTGGCGAATTTCATCTAGTTTTTTATTTGTAAAATCAAGATAGCTTAATTCTACACTCTTACAAAAAAGCCGATAAGCGAAAAAATGAAATTTCCCAAAAGCAAAACGCGAGAGTGCATAACTATAAAGTGTATTATATATTGCGCGAAACACATAGAATCCAAGCAATAGCCCACTAAAAGCATACATAAAATGCAGTGTATCGGGCATTTGGAGTTTTTCGTAAATTTCTGCTGAAATCCAATATGAAAAAATCATTTGAGGATTGCTGGCAAAAGTAATAAAGGGCATAATAATGCTAATACCCATTGTTTCAATAAGCGAAAGTCCAATCGTAGCAAGAAACAAAAATGCCAAAATGATTTTATCGCGTCTCGTAGTAAGAGAACGTAACATTGTGAGGCTATTTGGCATATTATGTTGCTCTTTAAGTTTTGGCACAATTTTCCTTTAGTATGTTAGAATTTTTAAAAGAAACATTATAGCAATCCCTAGCTTTTTGGCTTCTTAGGATTATTTTTAGTCCTCTCCCACCACAAATATGGGTCAATGCCATAGGGTGGAGCAATGCTTGGCATCTCAATTTTACGCCAATATGCTACACGAAAAGCAGGGAGATTAAAATGCGGGATAGCATAAAATCCCCACAGCAAGATTCTATCTAGTGCCCTGCCAATAGCTATGCGTTCATTTTCATCTTGAGCATTTAATAGTTGCTTAATGAGTTCATCTACCACAGGCTCTTTCACTCCTGCAAAATTTTTGCTTCCATTTGTATCTGCCACTGCAGAACTCCAATAATAATTTTGCTCATTACCCGGAAATAGGCTTTGTCCCAAAAGCTCAATAACCATATCATATGCAAAAGTGCGCACACGATTGATGTATTGTGAATCATCTACTTTTTTGATTGTGGCGGTGATACCGAGTTTTTGGAGATTTTTTACAAAAGGCAAGCAGATGCGCTCAAAGGCTTCATAAGAGATAAGAATCTCAAAAGTAAAAGGTTTGCCTTGTGGTGAATAAAGTCTGCCATTTTTGATATAAAATCCCGCACTTTTAAGCAAATCTCTTGCGTATTTGAGATTTTCTCTTAAGTTTTCTCCCCGCACTTTTGCGCCATCGGTGCGGGGGATAATGTAGTTTTGAGTAAAGATTCTAGAATCAAGTTTATTTTTGTATGGCAGAAGTATCTCTAGCTCTCTGCCTTGAGGAATCCCAGAGCTTGCAAAAGGCGAGTTATTAAAAATATGCTTTGTGCGCTCATATTGATTGAAAAATAAATTTTTATTACTCCATTCAAAGTCAAACGCATAAAATAATGCCTCTCGCACTCTTTTATCAGCAAAAAGCGGATTGCGCGTATTGAAAAAAAAGCCTTGAAATGTGCTTGGAAGCTGATGTTTGAAGCTTTGTAAAATAATTTTTCCCTCTTTTTTTGCTCTTCCTTCATAGTCGTTTGCCCATACTTTAGCTGAAGATTCTATGCGATAGTCATATTCTCCAGCCATAAAAGCATTTTGCGCCACAGAAGCGTCTTTGTAATATTCTATAATGACTTGATTAAAGTTATACATTCCCTTTTGTGTGGGGTGATTTTGTGCCCAATAGTGAGGGTTGCGCTCATAAGTGATACTTCGTCCTAAGTCAAATTTTTTCACTCTATACGCGCCACTGCCTATGGGTAAATCCAAAGGATTATCACCAAAAGTATTTTTACCATTTTTGAGATAAATATGTGCAGGCAAAATGGGCAGCTGCCCTAAGATTAAAGGCAGCTCTTTGTTAGAATCGCTCTTAAAATAAAATGCTACTTCACTCTCATTGAGCACTTTTACGCTTTTGACATCGGCATAATATCGCTTAAACTCTATCTTGCCCTTAGTCATAAGTGTCTCAAAACTAAAGGCAACATCTTTTGCACTCACTCTCACACCATCGCTAAATCTCGCCTGTGGATTGATATGAAAGATAATAAAATCCGCTCCCTTTGTCATAGAATCTGCAATCAGCCCATATTCACTAAAAGGCTCATCAAGGCTTTGGTGTGTGAGCGTATTATATACGAGCGTGGTGAGTTCTGCAGCGGGGTTGCCTTTTTGCACAAAGGGATTGAGGCTATCAAAAGTGCCAAGCGCAAAGCCCTTCATTGTGCCACCTTTTGGAGCATTGGGATTAGCATAATCAAAATGTGTGAAGTTTTGCAGATATTTTGGCGTGCCATAAATGCTAAGGGCATTGGTTTTTGTTGTGTGTAAAGTATTTGCGTTTATCCCTACACATAAAATAAATAGAAGTATAAAAGAGATTTTCATTGGCAGGAATCATAGAATCTTAAAAAATAGTTGTAAATAAGCTAGGAAATTTTTAAGTGTTTCAGGGAATACACCGGCGATAAAAATCAGCATAATGACAAAGGGTAAAATATATTTAACATATCCATACCAAATGCCTACAAGTTGTGGATTCAGGCTGCCATTATTGCTTAGCTCTTTTTTTGCTGCGTCTTTGAGAACATAGCCTACAAAAAGCAGTGTGCCAAGCGAAGTAAGCACAAAGAGGATATTCCCGCTGATAAAATCAAAGTTATCAAAAATATTTTTGCCATTCCAAGTGATATGTTCCCACGCTCCATAAGAGAGGATACAGGGGAGATTCCCACAGATGAATATAAAACCAAGTGTGATATTAATCGCCTTAACGCGTGAGATATGGCACTTTTCATAAAGTGCGGTGATAATCACTTCATAAATAGGCAAAGAAGTGGTGAGTGCCGCAGTGATGAGGAGCAAGAAAAAGACAAGGGCTAGGACATTGCCAAAATAAATATGTGAAAATACGATAGGGAGCGTTTGAAATACAAGGCTTGGTCCTTGATTTGGCTCTAACCCAAAACTAAAGAGTGAAGGAAAAATCATAAATCCAGCTAAGAGCGCAATAAGAGTGTTGAGTACGCCTGTGGCAACAGCGGTTTTAATCATATTTTCATTTTTTTGCAGATATGAAGAGAGTGTAATCATCACGCCAAAACCAAGTGAGAGCGCAAAGAAAACTTGCCCAAGCACATCAATAAAGAGTTTGGCAGTGATTTTGCTAAAATCAGGCAAAAGATAGAATCTCACCCCCTCCATTGCTCCCGGAAGCGTGAGATTACGAATAACAATAATAAATAAGCAGATAAAAAGTAGAGGCATTAAATATTTCATACTGCGCTCAATGCCATCAATAATGCCTTTTTTGAGAATCACCCAATTTATAGCGACAAATACACTTGTCCAAATGCCAACCATTAGTGGATTGTGTTCTATGTTGGCATTATAAAAGCTTTGGGCGAGTTCTTTATCAATGGGCGAAGAGAGGTTGAGCTCCCCACTTAAAATGTTTGTGATATAAGTAATCACCCAGCCGCCTAGCACCATATAATATGCCATAATCCCAAATGCCCCTGCAATACCACAATATCCAATAATTTTATATACACGCGATATGCTTTTGCCCTTTATCTCTCCACCAAAGGCATCAATTGCATTTTTATGTGCGCGTCTGCCGATGACATTTTCTACCCAAATCACAGGGATTCCCACTAAAATCATTGCAAGGATAAACACAAGCACATACGCGCCACCACCATTTTCGCCCACAAGATATGGGAATCTCCAAGTTGCCCCAAAGCCAATAGTCGCTCCTGCAACGGTTAAAACATAAGTGAGGCTAGAGCTCCAAGTTTGGCGAGTAGGGGTAGGATTTTGCATTATTTTTCCTTTTGTTTGGGTGTTTTCCAAAAAACATATACAATTTTAATAAGCACACTAAAAATAATGCCCTCCAAAATCGCACCAAGCACAAATGACGCATAAAGTGTATCGTTGAGTTCGCCAATACTTTTACCTAAAGTAGCAGTAGCAATCAAAAAGGTAAGTGGCATAGAATCGCTGAGGGCAAAAAGTAGCGTGAATTTTACGCTTTTAAAATATTTGCCAAAAACAATACTTGCGCTAATAATACGCAATGTAAGCATACCAATGACAAGATATAAAGCGTGATAGAGAATCTGCGTATCGCCAAAGACTTCGTTGAGATTGAGTGTAGAGCCCACATGCACAAAGAAAAATGGCACAAAGAATCCAAATCCAAAATGATTAAGCTTTTCTGGCAATTCGGCTTTATGTTTAAAAAATGTGGCGAGAATAGTGCCGGCTAAAAATGCTCCAAGCACGGCTTTAATCTCTAAAAACATCATTAAAAGCACGAAGCCAAAAAGCAGCATAAAGACAAATCGTAAGTCTTGTGAGTTGCTATCATTGTTTGGTAAAAACAAGAATCTTACTTGAGGTATCCACCAAAAAATAACTTTTGCAACCTTAAAGCCAAAAATGACAAAAAGCAAGAAAAGTGCAAGCATAAAGAGTTTTCTTCCTAGCTCACTTCCTACTCCGTGCCGCGATGCACCATCAATAATCACAAGTGCGGCAATACTCACTAATTCGCCTAAGATTCCAATTTTGAGTGCTAAATCAAGCCAAGGTTGGTCTTTGCCATAATCTTTGATGAGTGCTACAATCATACCTAAGCTCATAACAGGAAAGGCTGCAATATACACATAAGAAAGTTTTGCGCTAAAAACAACAATACAAGTAATGCCATAGAGTGTGCAAAAATAGGCTAAGGTTTGGAGCAAAAAGGGCTTGCCAAGCTTGGCAAAAGATTTAATATCTACTTCCAAGCCGCATAAAAACATTAAAAATAAAAATCCTATTTCTGCAACAATATGTATTTCTTGAGAATCATTAAGGAAGGTAAAAAAATGCGCAGCAATAGCTCCTAAAATCATCTCTACTACTACAATAGGAATACGCGTAAGGCTACTGATAGGTGAAGCAAATAAAATAAGGAGGACAAAAATGCTAAAAGCACTTAAGGTTTCAATAGGATAACTCATTGTAATTCCTCTACACTTTTGACTGAATCTTTTAATCCAAGTGCGAGTAAAATAGCGCGCGGATAGAGAGAGTATTCAAGGGCGTGGATTCTAGATGTGAAATCTTCAAGGCTTTCATTTGGAATCTTGTGTAATTTTTCTTGCGCAATAATTTCTCCACTATCAAGTTCTTCATTCACCCAATGCACACTTACGCCACCATAAGATTGGGTAGAATTAAAACTTTCTTTAATGGCGTTTGCACCCTTATGTTCTGGTAAAAATGATGGGTGGATATTGATTGTTTGATAGGCTTGTGTGAAGCAAGATGTAAGAATGCGCATAAAACCAGCTAAAAGCACAATATCTATGGAATGCGCGCGGAGCATCTCTATCATAGCATTATCAAAATCACTGCGTGAGGAAAAATCTTTGTGATTGATAATTTTGCAAGGTATAGCCAGATGATGAGTGCGTGTAATGCCATAAGCAGAGGGATTATTACAAAGAGTGAGTGTGGTTTCAAGGCGCACAGGATTGTTAGCATTATCATAAAATATTTTATTATGCAAAGATTCTATAAGATTTTGCATATTGCTTCCATTTCCGCTAAATAAAATAGCGCACTTGATACTTCTCATCGTTTTGTAAAACCTATGCTTTGATAAAAAATTGTGGATAGTCTTTTTTAAGAGATTTGATAATACTAATCATCTCTTCCTGTCCATAATTTGCATCTTCGGGGAGTTTGGCATAGAATTTATCCATTTGTTCTGAATAGAGTTCTATGAGTTCATCAATATGCTTTTTTTTCGCCCCAGCAAAATAAAGTGCAACGCCTAGCATATCAATGACTTCTAATGCCATTTCTTCTAAACTCATTTCAAGCGTGAGTTCTTCGCTGATGTTTTCATCAATCTTCATCAATCCTCCTTATGTTTATTTAAGATATATTCAATTTGCATTTTAATATCTGCATATGCAAAACTTTCTTTAAAGCCATCAATCTTACCTCCAGCAGCATTTTTATGTCCTCCACCATTAAAAAGTTCTTTGCTCATTGTATTCACATCGCAGTTACCATTAGCACGAAGGCTTACATTGCCACGCGCATTAACATCAATATAAAAATCATATTCAGGATTGCACCGCAAAAAGAGATTTGCCAAAACACTAATGCCCCCTAAAGAGTAGCTTAAGAATCCTTTTTTATCCTTATAGTGAATTGTGCAGAGATGTTTTTTTGTGCTTAAGAGTTCTACTTGCGCATTTGAGGTGATAGTATCCATTGTTTGTGTTTTTGGTTCGCCTCCAAGTGCGCGTTTTTTGATTTCATACAAGGCATTATCAAAAGCGACCTCACCATTTGGAAGCTCTAAAAACTCTTTTGCAGATTCTATGAGGGCAAATTTGTATGAACGATGTTCTTCATCAAACATAAAACGATTGAGTTCATAACTTGAACTAATCATATTCATCGCAACTTTGCCAAAATCAAATTTATATCCATCTTCAAGCCAAATATCCACAGAATTAATCATTTCGCTTAGATTTGTAATCCATTCTTTACGCGTGCAATCAAGCATATCATAGTGTTGGATAAGTGTTTGAAAAGTAATTTTACTTGCACTTTTTAAACTATCAAGATGATACCACTCATACTTATCTGCACATTCTTGTCCGCTGATATGATGGTCTAAAAGTAGCAGTTCTATATTATTTCCTGCAATTTTGAGCTCACTTACGCGTTCGTTGAGGTAATGTGCTTCATTCAATGTGAGATTTAAATCTGTGATAAGCAAAAGATATTTTTCATTTATTTCTTGTTTTACAGATGAATTTTTGGGCGTTTTACCAAATTTTGAAGCGAGGAGATTTTGGGCTGATTGCGTAGAGTGCATTATATAATCAAGTATGCTATTAAGGCGCACAAGCACTTCTTTACCATAGTTTGCATTATAAAATTTGATATGAGAAAAAAATTCTTTAGCTATAAATTGGCAACCATAGCCGTCTAAATCGGTATGCGAGAGGTGAAAAATTTGCATATATATCCTTAAAATTCAATATTAAGTGTGCCTACAACCTCAAAGTTTGCGTGAGGATCAATTTCGGCGTTGCCAAGTATGGTGATACTCATTCTGAAAGGTTCAAGGAGTTTAACAAGTGGCTTACGGATTCTATAATCTACAAGGAGCACGGGCATAATATTTTTTTGTTTTAATTTCATATCTTCTTCTTGAATTGCGTCTATGAGTTTTTGCACCTCATTGGAGTGTAGGACGAAATTTTTACCACTAGGTTGCTCTTTAAGTCTATCAATAAGATATTGTTCGGTAGCAAGAGAGAGTGTAAAAAGTTTAAGATTCCCATCTTCGGCTTTGAAAATATCTGTAATAGTGCGCGCAAGACGAGAGCGCACTTGCTCTACAATCGCATCCGTATCATCTTGTAAAACAGGATAAGTATCTGTGATGCTCTCTAAGATTGTAGGCATATCTTTGATTGGGACTTTTTCGTGGAGGAGCTCACGCAATACACGCAAAATAATACCCATAGGAATTTTTGATGCTTCGCCAACCACCACAGGGTAATCTTTGGCGTGTCTGTCCATAAGGACTTTGACTTCATCTTTGGTGATAAATTCTTCTGCATAAGTTTTAATCAGCTCTGTCATATGTGTGGTAATAATCGTAGATGGGTCAATAATATGATAACCTTGAATAATCGCTTCTTCTTTATCTTTTGGGTCTATCCATAGTGCATCAAGCCCAAAGGCAGGCTCTTTAGTAGGGATACCCTCAATAGCTTGTCCTACCATACCTGTATCCATTGCCAAAAATTTATCAGGCATCACATCACCCTCGCCAATTTTTACACCTTTAAGCAATACTTCATAGTTGGTAGGCTGGAGATTCAGATTATCTTTAATGCGAATTTGCGGGATTAAAAACCCATAATCTGTGGCAATTTTTTTACGCATAGCGCGGATTCTCTCTAATAAATCACCATTTTGTTTCACATCAGCGAGGCGGATAAGTTGATAGCCTAGATAAATTTCTAAAGTCTCTACTTTCAGTGCTTCGTTAATAATGGCTTCCTCTTCTTTTTTGATTTCTTCTTCGCTTTTTTGTGCTCTTTGCGCTTTGTGTTGAGATATATCAATATCTTGCTCTCCACCTTGTGCTGGAGATTTGCTAAGTTGTGCAGAATCCTCTTTGCGCAACCATTTTTCTATAAGAGAAAACATACTACTTAAATCTTCTCGGCTCGTGAGCCACGCTACTATAAGGAAAAATGCTCCTACAAAACCAAGTGAAATTGGCAACCCGGGCACGAGCGCAAATAAAATAAGAATAAAGCCTACAATACTAAGAATTTTCGCGCTGCTTGTAATTTGTGTGATAATATCTCCTGCAAAGTTGGCTTGTGAGTTTTTTGCCGCGCGTGTAGTAATGATACCTGTGGCAGTAGCTACAATCAAAGCTGGGATTTGTCCCACAAGTCCATCACCAATGGTAAGGATTGTGAAAGTTTCTGCACTTTGTTTGACACTCATTCCGTGTTCAAATACACCAATAAGGAATCCACCAATGATATTGACAATGGTGATGATGATAGAGGCTATTGCATCACCTTTGACGAATTTGCTTGCTCCGTCCATTGTGCCATAAAAATCGGCTTCTTGCGCCAGAGCATCGCGGCGTTTTTGTGCTTCTTCTTGCCCGATAAGCCCTGCATTTAAATCTGCATCAATCGCCATTTGTTTGCCGGGCATTGCATCAAGTGTAAATCTAGCGCGCACTTCTGTTACGCGTGTAGAACCATTTGTGATGACTATAAGATTCACAATCACAAGAATAGTAAAAACAATAATTCCAATGACATAATTTCCACCTACAACAAAATGCCCAAATGCTGCGACAATGCTACTTACTGCTTCTACGCCATTATGTCCCTCACTTAGAATCATACGCGTGGTAGCAACATTGAGTGCGAGGCGATAAAGCGTAACAATAAGCAAAATCGTTGGAAAAGCTGAAAATTCTGTCGCTTTATCCACATAGAGTGTAATGAGGATAATCAAAATAGAAAGAGCAATAGAAATACTGAGTAAAAAATCAAGCATTGCACTTGGCAAGGGCACCATTATAATGCCTACAATCAACACCATAAAGATGACAACAATCATCTCTTTGCTTTGAGAGAGGCTTTTAAAAGATGACATTATTTGGTCTAAAATGTGTGTCGCGTTAAATGTCAATGCTCCTCCTATACTCACTTGATTTATAAAAATAAAGTGTGGCATTGTAGCAAGAATTTTTAAATTTAATGCTTTGCCACTTTTGAATATATTTGCATCATTTTAAAGTTATTTACATACTTCCCTTGTTTTATAATCTTTAACAAAAATAGGGTTTGCACTTCCCCAATATCCTAATGTTTCAGAGAGAATCGTGCCCGTGCTTTTTTCAAATTCGGCTTGAGTGATTTCGTTGCCGCATTGTTTGCCAAAAAGCACAACCTCATCACCTGCTTTAATATCCGGATAATCAGTTACATCTACCATAAAGGTATTTTTTGTAACTCTCCCAACAACAGGCACTTTATGTCCCCTAATAAGAATCTTGCCTTGATTACTTAAAGATTTTGCATAGCCATCATAATAACCCACAGGAATATTAGCAAGTTTAGAATCTCTTGTAAGCGTATAAGTACCATCATAGCTTACTTTGCTTCCCTTTGGATATTCATTTACAACTGCTACTTGCGATTTTAAGCTCATAACTTGTTGTATAGGCAGACTTGCATCTCCTCCACCATAGCCATAAATAAGCTTTCCGGGTCGTATCATATCCAGTCTTGATTGAGGCACTTGCACAGCTGCATACGAAGCAGCAGCGTGTAGCACAAGTTTGTTTCTCTCAAGTTTTGCATTGTTGATAAGAAAATTTGTATCTTCTTCAAAACGTTTTAAGCCTTCCTTTACCTTTGAAGTATCATCATAGGGAAAATGCGTCATAAGTCCCTTTATTACAAGATGTGGCAAGGTAGCCAACTTTACCACAGATTCTTTGCCTTTATCAGTGCTCAAATCAATACCATTTCTATCCATTCCACCTGAATTAAGCTTGATATGAATAGAAAGCTTTTTACCCATTGCTTTTGCTAGAGAATCTACTTGTTTTGCTTGGTCTAAATTTCCCAAAACTTCCGTGATATTATATTTTAAACCATCTTTTATCTCTCCCATTGTAGCTGTTCGTATGCGTAGCACTTCACCTGTATATTTCATTTTGCGAATAACTCTTGCTTCTTCATTGCTTGTGATAGCTACACAAGGGATTTTTTCTTCTAAAATAGTGGGCAAAACCTTGCTAATTCCAGCTCCATAGGCATTTGCTTTTAAAACAGCGCAAACTTTTGCTTTTCCTGCTATTTTTTTGGCGACTTGGACATTGTTCTTAAAGGCTTTTATATCAACTTCCATAAAAGAGTTTGTATTGTTTTTATTTACATTTGTGCTCTCAAATGAGTTGAGTATGGGTGAGGCAAGATTCGCACCAGCAAATATTCCTAATAATGATAGAGTAGTCAATCCAGTTTGAAATATATTCATTTTTTGCTCCTTTGAAACATATAAGTTTGTTTATAAAATATTTCTACACCAAGTAGGAGAAAAAATATTAAATTTTGTAACATTGGATATGGGTATTTTGTAAAAATAATTTCAAAAAGTAACAAAAATTTAAAGACAAAAAGCAGCAATGAGTTGTATGGATTATGGTGTGATTTAAGCTTTTTTTCTATAATGCCACTTTAAATCCAAGTAAGTGAGTATAAGTAATGCAAGAGCGGAAATATAATCCTAAAGATATAGAATCTAAATGGCAGCAATTTTGGACAAAGCATAAGAGTTTTGAACCCCTTGATATAGATGTCGCTCAATCAGATTCTATGAAAAAAAAATATATTTTAAGTATGTTTCCTTACCCAAGCGGAGCAATTCATATGGGACACGTGAGAAATTATTGCATTGGTGATGCTTTAGCGAGGAACTATCGCAAAAATGGCTACAATGTCTTGCACCCTATGGGCTGGGACGCTTTTGGTATGCCTGCTGAAAATGCTGCTATTAAGCATAAGACACACCCAAAAACTTGGACATATAGCAATATTGAGGCAATGAGAAAGGAACTTGCTACGCTTGGACTTAGTTTTTCTAAAGAGCGCGAGTTTGCTACGAGCGATAGTATTTATACGCGTTTTGAGCAAGAATTTTTTATCAAAATGTGGGAGCAAGGGCTCATATATCGCAAAGAAGCCTATTTGAATTATTGTCCAAATGATAAAACAATCTTGGCAAATGAACAAGTCATTGAGGGTAAGTGTTGGCGATGTGATACGCCTGTGATACAAAAGCAAATGTTTCAATATTACATCAAAATAACAGATTATGCTGATGAGTTGCTAGAATGCCTTGATAAGCTTGAAGGACATTGGTCTCCACAAGTGTTAAGTATGCAAAGAAATTGGATTGGTAAATCAAAGGGGTTAAGCTTTGCTTTTGATTTTAGTGCAGATTCTATACAAAAACTAGGCGATGATAAAGCAAAGCTAGAAGTTTTTACAACGCGTCCGGATACAATTTATGGTGTTACCTATTGTGCAGTTGCGCCAGAACACCCTGTTGTGCAGCAGTTGATAGAAAGCAAAAGCCTTGATGAGAGTGTGATAAAATCTATTGAAGCAATCAAAAATACTACTGCTAGAGCGCGTGCAATGAGTGAGAAGATAGGTTTTGATTTAGACGTATTTGTAATACACCCATTGACACAAGAAAAATTGCCTGTGTGGGTCGCAAATTTCGTGCTTATGGATTATGGTTCTGGGGCAGTAATGAGTGTGCCTTGCCACGATGAACGCGATTTTGAATTTGCCACAACTTATGCTTTGCCTTTTAGATGTGTCCTTACAAAAGAGAAGGGGGCTGAAGAGCCAACACAAGAAGTATGTGCTGCATATGAAGAGGGCTTTTTAATCAATAGCGGAGAATTTAGCGGTATGTCAATCTCACAAGCAAAAGAGCGTATTATCGCACATTTTGAGAATCTCGGTATTGGTAAGGGTGTAATCAATTATCGTTTGCGTGATTGGGGTGTGTCAAGGCAGAGGTATTGGGGTGCACCTATTCCTATGGTGCATTGTGAATTGTGCGGCATTGTGCCTGAAAACATAGAGAATCTCCCTATTACACTGCCTGAAGATGTCATCATTGATGGAGAGGGCAATCCGCTTGATAAGCATCTCACTTGGAAAGACTGCCTTTGTCCCAAATGTGGTAAAAAGGCGCAAAGAGAGAGTGATACAATGGATACTTTTATTCAATCAAGTTGGTATTTTTTGCGCTATACCACTCCAAGAGCATTGTGGGAAAAACAAGCTTTTGACAAAGAGCATTTGCAATATTGGCTTAATGTTGATGAATATATTGGTGGCATAGAACACGCTATCTTGCATTTGCTTTATGCACGATTTTGGACAAAAGTATTGCGTGATTTGGGCTATGTGGAAATTGATGAGCCTTTTGCGAATCTCCTCACACAAGGTATGGTGCTTAAAGATGGAGCAAAAATGTCAAAATCTAAAGGTAATATTGTCAATCCAAATGAGCTCATAGCGCGTTATGGGGCAGATACAGCAAGACTTTTTGTGCTTTTTGCTGCACCACCTATGCGTGAGCTAGAATGGAATGATAAGGCAGTTGAGGGTGCGCATAGATTCTTAAAACGTTTGTGGGAGAGAGCTGAACATATAGAATCTTGCTCACAAAAGCCACATATCAATCATCAAGCATTGCAAAAAAATGAACAATATGCTCGGCAAAAAGTGTATGAGGCATTGCAAAAAAGCAATGAGATTTTTAGCAAAAAGCAAAGCGGATATGCGTTTAACACGCTTATTGCTGCAAGTATGGAAGCTTTTAATGCACTCAATGAACAAGAGAATCCTGTTGTTTGGACAGAGGGGTATTTTGTGTTGCTGCATATTTTAGAGCCTATTGTGCCTCATATTTGTTGGGAGCTAAGTGAGCAGTATTTTGGACGATGTAATTTTGCACCTCTTAGCATTGATAAAGATGCACTTACAAAGCAGAGTGTGATATATGCTATTACGATTAATGGCAAAAAACGTGCAGAAGTGGAAATGCCTTTAGATTTAAGCAAGGAAGAGATTATTATTCAAGCCAAGCAGAGTGTGCCAAAATGGCTTGAGGGAGTGGAGATTTGTAAAGAAATAGTTGTGCCAAATAAACTTGTGAATCTTGTGGTGAAATGATGCCAAAAGCATTATTGTTGAGTTTGTGTTTATGTTTTGTAGGGTGTGGGTATCAGCCCGTGAGCTATTATGCGCAAGGTATTTTTAATGATGGCGTGTATGTAGATATTAGTATTAACTCTTCTGTGCCAGAATCTGGAGCGAGCATTAAAGATGCAGTAAATAATGCTATTATTAAGCGTTTTGCAAGTAAGCTTATGAGTAAGCAAGAGGCAAAAAGTTATTTACAAATCAAAGTCCAAAGTATTACGCAAACGCCAATAGCTTATAATCAGCAAGGTTTTATTAGTTATTATCGCACGAATATTGTGCTTGATATTCATTTTAAAAATGCACAAGGCAAGAGTTTTGATGTGAGCAATACAGGTTATTATGATTATAGTGCAGATTTTACCTCTACAATCGTATTTGACCAATATCGTTTAGAATCTATATCTAATGCTGCCTCTCAAGCTCTTGATAAATTTATTTCACAAGTAGCATATTATGGAGAATTTTATAATGAACATTAATGATATTTCTTACAAAGCACTTCAACATTTACACTCATCGCACAAAGCCCCTACTCCAGCCGCATATTTTGAAGCATTTTATGAGATTGCTAGAGTTGAGGGAGTAGGAGTAACTGAAGAATTGAATTGGCGCACACAATGGCTCAATAAATTTGATAAACACATTCAAAATCAACTTAAAAATGTAAGCAATCCTGATGAGTTTATTGATAGGGTTTCGCTTTTGCTCAAAGAGTATAAAGAAAGCTATGCACTTGAACATACGCAGTGGTTAAAGAATCTTAATCGTGGCTTGCTTGGCGTTATTTCTGATATATTTTCAATTGGAGCAAAAAATAAATTTCATTTTCTTTTTAGCTTAGGCGGACTTAATAGCCTTGAGGTAACAAAAAAGCTTGTAGGATATTGGGAGCATTTCCGAGATTCTAAGGTGCATTTGGGTGTGTTAAAAAGGCTTGTGGGAATTATAGTATATATTTTACGCACACCTGATAATAGAGGCGCTATCAACAAGGAAGCTTTAGAAATAGCATCTACACTGATGATGCACCCTGAAAGTCTTGTTGATACAGATTTGCTTAAGCGCATAGAGAAAGTTTTGGGTATAAAGGGCGCACAGGAGATAAAGTCTCCTCCAATCCAAACGAGTGCGTTGCATAATGTTTGTGTGGCAATATTTAAAATAAATCATTTGCATTTTTTACATCAAGAGAACGGAGCTGATACTCATCAGGCAATGTATAAGGCAATAGAGATTGCTCAAAAAGTATGTCTTCATACATTTAAAGAGAGCATTTTGCTAGAACATTATCAAAATGGATTTGTTTGTGTATTTCAGAATCTTACGCCTAATGAATTATTTAAAAAGGCAAATACTATTATGCAACAGGCGCAAAAAGTGTCTTATCAAGGTATGCTATTTTCTTTTAATATATCGGTAGAAGTGCTTAAAGAGAGAGATTTTACTTCATTTGAAGAGCTAAAACAAAAAATTCAACATAAGCTCAAAGATTTATGTTGAATCTTTCTCAAGTGCTTCAAAGCAAAGGCGCAGAGTATGCACCATTTGACCCTATGCGCGCCCATAGGATTTATGCTGGTATTGCTTCAAAATGTGGTTTTAAAGAGCATTTTGACACAAAATGTAAAGTGATTCATATCATAGGCACAAATGGCAAGGGTAGCACAGGGCGATTTATCACGATGGGCTTAGAACAACAAGGCAAGAGTGTATTGCATTTTAGTTCTCCGCATATTTTTAGATTCAATGAGCGCTATTATCTAAGTAATGCTTCACATAAGGGCGAGGTTGATGATGCAGTGCTTGAAGCAGCCCATCAGTTGCTTTGGTGTATGGAATGCACTCACGAGGCAAGTTATTTTGAATATGCAACCTTTCTTGCGCTTATTCTTGCAAAAGAATGTGAGTATCTTGTATTAGAATCTGGCGTTGGCGGGGAGTTTGATTCTACACATATACTAAGGGCTGATGTGAGTGTTTTTACACTTATTGGTTTAGACCATCAAGAAATGTTAGGTGAGAGTGTGCGTGAAATCGCATTGACAAAATTAAGAGCAATGGATACCCGAGCAATTATAGCAAGACAGAATGAAAGAGAGGTTGAGAATCTTGCCCAAGAGATAGCAAAGCAAAAAGGTATTGCGTGTGATTTGTGGCAGGAGTTAGATACAGATGAGGCTTTTAAAGAACAAAGAGATGCTTTTAGAGATTATGTGAGGACTTATCATTTACCTCGTTTTTTGTGTGATAATCTTCATAATGCAATGCGCACACTTGCTGTTTTTGGAATGAAATTTGATTTTAAGAATCTAGGCGAACTTACGCTTCGTGGGCGATGTGAAGTCTTAGCACCCCATATTGTGCTTGATGTAGGACATAATCTTGATGGCGCAAGAGTTTTAAAAGAGCAATTTATAGAAAAACAAGTAAATCTTGTGTATAATAGTTACGTAGAAAAAGATATTGAGGCAATTTTGCGTGAGCTTTTGCCAATTATTAAGAAAGTTTTAATAATTTCTGTGGAAAATTATAGAATCTGCCCGAGAGAGAGGCTCATTGATATTCTTACAAAGTTGGGGATTGTATATGAGGATTTTAATATCCATATTCTCTCACAAAACGAGAGTTATCTTGTTTTTGGTTCTTTTAGTGTTGTTCAGAAATTTTTACAAGAATATAAGGAAAGTAAGTGCAAGACAAATTAATGATTTCTATTATTGATGATAATGGTTCAAGGCAGTTTAGTGTGCATCGTCTAGTGCAGAAAGTGGCACTTTTTACGGGTGTTGGTATGGTATCAATGATTATTTTGTATTTTGTTATGGCTCATTTTTTAATGAGTGAGCTTGAAGTTATTTTGGCAAATAATAACCAAGTGCGTGAGAATTTCCAAAATATTTATGAAAAAAATAGTGCTTTAGAACGTGATATTGATTACAAAACAAATGAGCTTCTTAAGGTAAATAGTAAAGTGAGTGAGCTTGAGAGTATTGTAAATGTTCGTAAGCATAGCAATGAATTATATAATAACCAAGATATTGATATTGATGCGCTTACTCCCCTACAAAAAGATATGATTTTAAAGATTATTCCTAATGGCAATCCTGTTGATGATTTTGCATCAAAAAATTTTCCAAATAAAGGTGCTTCTACATACCATCTTACAAAAGCTTCTCCTGTGTATGCTACGGCAAATGGTATTATTGATTCTGTGCGAGTGGCAGGAAGCGAGAATCAATTTGTGCAAATTCAGCATTCATATGGATTTACTTCAAATTATGGACATTTGCGTAAAGTCATTGTGCAAAAGGGTGATTTTGTTACAAAAGGGCAAGTGATAGGATATAGTGGGGCAGGTGTAGGGTTATATTATGATTTGCGATTTATTGATTCTGCACTTGATGTAGCAAATTATACAGATTGGAATAGTGATAATTTTGCCCAAATCGTTGGTGTAAATAGTGTCATTGATTGGAAAAATTTAGTATGGGCACTTAATGATATTATTCAGTTAAAAAATTATCGCGTAAGTTACCAAGATAATGAGAAGATTCTCGCTTACTAGATGATGAGTTCTAAAAATAGCCGTCTTGTTTTAATGATTACTGACCAAAATGGGTCGCGTTATTTTAATATTAGTTCTATTTTTAAACAAATAAGCCTTTATTTTATTGTTCTCATTGTTACATTGATAGTTTTTGGTGTAGTCTCTATTAAAACTTTTAGCGCAGAGATTAATAAAATGTCAATGCTGAATGAAACAATAGCCAAACGTTATAATAAAATGCTCGCCAAGAATGAATCGCTTAATAATCAAATTGAAAGAAGACTTGAGGAAATTTCTCAAGTTGATGATAAAATAGGAGATTTAGAAAGTGCCATAGGTGTGCCTGTTGATGCGACTAAAGAAAATGATAGCAATCTTGAGTATCGTATAGATGTTGCCTCTCTTACCGGCACACAGAAGGCTTTTGTAATGAAATTTGTCCCCAATGGTTATCCTTTAGAACATTATAATCACATTTCTGCACACTATGGTTACAGAGTGCATCCACTTTTTTTTACACGACATTTGCACACGGGGGTGGATTTTGCTACCCCTATTGGGACACCTGTATATGCTACGGCTGATGGAGTTGTAAATGCTGCAAGTTTTTCAACTGGTGGTTATGGATATCTTGTTAAAATAGATCATTCACTTGGGTTTACAACTTATTATGCTCATTTGAGTAAAATGGTTGTGCATAAGGGAATGTTTGTAAGACACGGACAGCTTATTGCTTATAGTGGTAATACAGGACAAAGTACCGGACCTCATCTTCATTACGAAATAAGATTTTTGGGGAATGTTGTTGATCCTAGAAATTTTATGGAATGGAAGATGAGCAATTTTAATTCAATTTTTGAAAAAGAGAGGAATGTAGCATGGCAATCTTTGTTAGCGACAATAAACAACTTGATGGAGTAAGTTCATCTAGTGGCGGTGGAGCAACTATCATCGCGCAAGGCACAAGAATTAAGGGGGAAATCAACACAGATTGTAGATTGCATATTGATGGTGAATTTGAGGGGAATATTCACTCTAAAGACACCGTGATGGTTGGTAAGAGTGGTATCATCAAAGGTGATGTGCAAACAGCTTCTTTGATTGTAAGCGGACGTTTTGTTGGTAATGTAACTTCAAATGTGCTTGAGATTAAACCTCAAGGGCGTGTAGAGGGGATAGTGGTTGTAGGCGAGATTATTATTGAACGCAAAGGTATATTTATAGGCGAGAGCAAGATTAAAGATTCAAAGGTAAAAACAGATATTGCTTCACTTGAGTTATCTAAAAAAGATAAGCAATAAAAGATAAGTCTTCGGAGGGGTAGCTTGATACAATCTTGCCTATACAAGCTTCTTAAGCAGGGCAATTTCCCCTACGAATTATTACTTACTCAAGATGCTAAGCAATCTCAAGATGCGTATGAACTTTTCAAGCTTTTTGAACAAGAGGCTTTTATTCTGCCTGAATTACGCGTTCATTTTGGAGATGATTTAAGCTCATTTCGTGAGGAATTTTTGGCTGTTTTAAGCACATTGCGAAGTTTTTATGCTGCAAAATCGCCAAAGATTCTTATCTCGCCTGTTTCAAGCGTGCTTTATCCATTGCCAAAGGAGCAAATACTCCAAACCTTTAATCTCTTTCTTGGACAATCTTATAATGTAGCAGATTTGAAAGAGCGTATTTTAGAGTATGGGTATGAATGTGTAGAAGTAGTAGAGCTTGAGGGAGAAGTGAGTTTTAGGGGCGATATTATTGATATTTTTATGCCTCATAGTAACTCCCCTTATCGCATTGCTTTTTTTGATGATGAGATAGAGAGTATTCGCGCATTTGATACACAGACACAAATGAGCAATCCTACTGAAATTCAGGAGCTTTGCATTGCGCCCGCACTTTTTTCATTTGACACTCAACAAAGAAGTGATATACAATCCCTTATACATCACAGCGATTTTGATGGTTTTAGCAAGGACATAGCTTCATTTGGATTCTGGTTTTTGGGAGACAACGCACATTTTTTGCCTCTATCTTTTCGCTCTTTGCTTACACCACAAGCACTTTTAGAGCTCAAAGAGATTTATAGTTTAGATTCAATGCAGCACGCTCTTGCATTGGAGCAGCTCCAACAAATAGCGTGTTGTGAGGCAAGTGAAGGTTATAGTGATATACTTTTTAAGCCAGCTAATCTTATCTCAATGTTAAATGCTCATAGCAATCGCCAAATTACGCTTATTGCACATAATGATATTAAACTTAAAGCATTTGATATAAATACGCAGGGATTGCATATTAAATATTCAGATGCGGTAGTAAATATTATCACCCCAAATGAGCTTATTCTCTCACTCAATACTTTTGCACCTAAAACAAAACACAAAAAACCCACACTCAAACTCAATGAAATTGCACAAGGAGAGTATGTTGTGCATAGTGAATATGGCATAGGGATTTTTGAGGGGATTAAACAAGCCCAAGTGGTTGGGGTTGTCAGAGATTTTATTGAAATTACTTATCAGGGCGAAGATAAACTTTTGCTTCCTGTTGAGAATCTCAATATGATTGAACGTTATGTCGCAGATTCTGGTCAAATACCTTTGCTTGATGGATTGGGCAAAGGCAGTTTTGCTAAGCTCAAACAAAAGGTAAAAGCGAAGCTATTAGAAATTGCTCATAGTATTGTTGAGCTTGCTGCCAAACGCAATTTATTGCAAGGCATCAAGATTGACACACAAAATCCCGCACTTTTATCTTTTCAAAATGCGTGTGGATTCACTCTCACACGGGACCAAATACGGAGTATTGAGGAGATTTATGCAGATTTAAGCTCTGGCAAAGTAATGGATAGGTTGTTGAGTGGAGATGTGGGTTTTGGTAAAACAGAAGTGGCGATGAATGCTATTTATGCAGTGTGTTTAGGAGGTTTTCAAGCAGCAATGATTGTGCCTACTACGCTTTTATGTGCGCAACATTATCATTCGTTGCAAATGCGTTTAGAATCTTTTGGTTTGCGTATAGCACGATGTGATAGGTTTTTGAGCACAGCAGAAAAAAAACAACTCTTTGTAGAGCTTAAAAATGGTGCAATAGATGTAGTGATAGGCACTCACGCACTATTAGGTGCAGAGTTTGCAAAACTTGGGCTGATTGTGGCAGATGAGGAGCATAAATTTGGTGTGAAGCAAAAAGAAAGGATCAAAGCGCTTTGTGCGCATACTCATTTACTTAGTATGAGTGCTACGCCTATTCCACGCACTCTTAATATGGCACTTTCTCATATCAAATCTTTAAGCTCCTTGCACACGCCTCCTGTGGATAGAATCCCTGTACGGACATTTATTAAAAGTGCTCAACATTCGCTTTTAAAAGAAATAATTTTACGCGAATTGCGGCGCGGTGGGCAAGTATTTTATATTCATAATAATATCGCTACTATCCAAAACAAGGCTCAAGAGATTCAATCTCTGCTCCCGCAACTTAAAATTGCTATCTTACACTCAAAAGTAGAGAGTGCTCAAAGCGAAAATATTATGCTTGATTTTGCAAACAATGTTTATAATGTGCTTCTTTGCACAAGCATTATAGAATCTGGCATTCATCTGCCTAATGCAAATACTATTATCGTAGCAAGTGCTGATAGATTCGGTATAGCTGATTTGCATCAATTACGAGGGCGCGTAGGGCGAGGTAACAAAGAGGGATTTTGCTATTTTTTTGTAGAAGATATGGAGACAATTACGCCTGAAGCAAAAAAACGACTGATGGCATTAGAGAAAAATTCTTATCTTGGTAGTGGAGAGAATCTAGCATATTATGATTTAGAAATACGAGGTGGAGGAAATTTGCTAGGTATTGCTCAAAGTGGGCATATCAAAAATATCGGCTATGGTTTGTATTTGCGTTTGCTTGAAGAGTGTATTAATCATTTGAGTGGTAAGGGCAGTGTGCAGCAAGTCCAATGTGATTTAAAAATTAATCTCAATGCGTATTTAAATCCACAGCTGATAGCAAGTGATAAATTGCGTTTGGAACTTTATAGGCGACTTTCCCTTTGCGAAGAAATAAGTGAGGTTAATGATATAGAATCTGAAATTTTTGATAGATTTGGCACACTTGATACAATGAGTAAGGCATTTTTAGAGCTTATATGTATTAAGGTGCTTGCTAATAAGTTGGGATTAAAACAAATAATGCATTATGGACAAAATATTACAATCACTTATATGGATAATACTAAAGAAAGTATTATCTCGCCAAGCAAAGATTGGGACGATGTGCTGGGGTGTATTATGGTATTTTTGCGCAAACAGATTCAGAAAAAATCATAAGGAGGAAAATATGAGATGTGGTTTTTGTCAGCGGATTAAAAATCTTCGTAAAATTGATATTGTTTTAATCTTGCTTATTTGTTTCTTTATGTATATTGCCAATCAATTTCAAATGAGAGAATATTATGCGCAAAAAGCAAAGGTAGAGAGCCAAAGAGCCAAAGTTCAAGATAAAAAACTAGAAGAATTTGAGAATCTGCAACGAGAATGCCTTTTTAAACAAGATAAAACTGCGTGTGAAGCACTGAAAAAATATTAAGAAGTTGAAGTTTAAGTAGAAAAGCAGAATATGGCTCCGGATGCAGGATTCGAACCTGCGACCAAGTGGTTAACAGCCACCTACTCTACCGCTGAGCTAATCCGGAATAAACAAAAGCCCCGATTATATAGAAAAATCATTCCCTTGTCAAGGGTGGAGCATTTTAAAAAGTGCAAGATTAAATTATATAACCATTATCCGGGGGAGGGGGTGAATGCTCACCTCCATCTTTTATTAATTTTTTCAGTGGTGTATTTGCATAATCAATAATACGCTTAATGATCATATCAAGGCTTAGAATCTCGCTTACAGCACCTACTTCTATTGCTTTTTTGGGCATACCAAATACTATGCAGTCTTTTTCATTTTCTGCTAGAGTGTATGCACCATTATCATAAAGCTCTTTAAGTCCTATGCAACCATCATCGCCCATACCTGTAAGGATTATGCCAAGCGCAGAGCGTCCAGCAGCATTATTTGCGCTTCGGAAGAGAATATCTACACTTGGTTTATGACGCGATATGCGTAGCTCTTCATCAAGCGATTTTGCATAATATGAACCCATTGCAAATTCTATAACCATATGTTTATTGCCCCCTGCAATATAAACGCAATTATTTTTCATAGGTGTTTTGGAGGTAACTTCGCAAATATTAAGTTGAGAGAGTGTATTAAGCCTTTTGATAAATGAAGAGCCAAAACTTTGTGGGATATGTTGCACTACGGCAATGGGAGGGAGATTAGCAGGGAGACGAGAGAAAATATATGAAAGCGCATCAACCCCACCTGTGGAAGCCCCTATAACAACAAGTTTATCTCGGACAATTTTGCAAGGATTGCTTTTAAGAATTGTATCAGGGTGATATTTTATAGTATCCATCAACATCATTTATGCCTTAATTTTAATAAAAGTTTTGTTGCCAAGCTTTTTAAATTTTTCTTGGAGATCATAAAGAGTTTCAGAATGCCCTAAATAAAATGTGCCATTGATACACAAAGTATCAATGAGTTTTGAGAGAACCTTTGGCTGATCTTCTTGTTTGAAGTAAATAAGCACATTGCGACAAAAAAGTATGTCAAATTCTTCGTGCATAAAAGGATAATGTTTGTCAAAAAGATTAAGCTGTTTGAAAGCAATCATTGATTTAAGCTTATCTTTGACTTTAAATAAAGGCACAGATGAGGTCTTATCCTCAATAGGTTCAAAATATTCATTAATATCAAACCAATCTGGAAATTTGTCTATTTTAAAATCAATCGTATAAATGCCTTCTGCTGATTTTTGCAACATATCTGTATCAATGTCTGTGGCGATAATGCTTACAGGTGTGGAACTACCATAAAGCTTTTTTGCGTATAAAACGCTCATAGCAATAGAATAAGGCTCTTGTCCTGTTGAACTTGCGCAGCAGTAAATTTTGATAGGTTTATTGAGCTTAAAAAGTGCAGGGAGGCAACGATCAATCATATCTTCAAAATGAAAATATTCACGAAAAAAATCTGTTTTATTCGTGGTGAAACTATTGATAAATTGTTGTTGAATTTTTAGATTGCTTTCAATGCTTGAAAGCAATGAATCAATATTATCAATGCGTGTTTCCTGCATAAGGCGATAGATTCTATTTTTTATCATCGTAAGTTTAGAATCATTTAAAAAAATACCACTATATTTATACAACCGCTCCTTAATAATGGCGAGTTGTGTGTTATCAAGTATGAGCATTTTATTTCCTTAATAATTTGTTATTTCATCATAATTGTTTTTGTGCCATTAGCACTATAAACCAAAATTCTCTTGTTTTTACCCTTAAAACGTGCAAATGCATTGCTTAAATCCATTGGTTTTTTAATAGCCATATTTTCAACTTGTGCAATAATATCGCCCACCTCAAATCCTGCTTGTTGAGCTTTTGAATTAGGATTGACACGAGTAACGATTACACCATCAATATTGTTTGGCACTCTATAACGCTGACGTTGAGCTTGACTCAGTGCTTCTACACTTAAACCCTCTACGCTTGAGGTAGAACCATTTGGCGTATTTTGTGGAGAAGAAGTTTGGCTTGATTTTGTATCAGGCAATTCTCCAAGTGTGATTTGAGTTACACGCTCTTGTTTATCGCGGATAAATTTTACGACAACTTTTTCATTGGGAGAGAGCATACCAATAAGGTTTTTGAGCTCGGCTGCATTTGAGATTTTTTTGCCATTAACGTGCGTGATTAAATCCCATACCATAAGCCCTGCTTTTGCCGCTGGAGATTGAGGCTCTAGGCTGATAACTACTGCACCACTATTATCGCCATAACTTTCTTTAATATCATTATTAATATCTTGGATTCCCACACCCAAGAATCCACGTTTAATCCCACCTTTTTCAATAAGTTCTTTAGCGATTTTTTTTGCCATATCTGAAGGTATCGCAAAGCCCACGCCGTGATTACCACCTGTGCGCGAGAGAATAGCTGTATTAATCCCAATGAGTGCTCCACGAGAATCTACCAATGCCCCACCTGAATTACCCGGATTGATTGAAGCATCAGTTTGGATAAAATTTTCATAATCATTGATGCCAATGCCACTTTTATTGAGTGCAGAGACAATGCCTTGGGTGATTGTTTCGCCCACGCCAAAGGGATTTCCAATGGCAAACACCACATCACCTATAAGAACATTGCTACTTTGGGCAAAGGTGATAGGAGAGAGGTTTTTTTGATCAATTTTAATCACTGCTAAATCGCTTCGTGCATCTGTGCCAATGACTTTAGCAGTGTATTCTTTTGTGCCTTCAGAAAGTGAAACAAGCACTTTATCGGCATCTTCAATCACGTGATTATTGGTAATAATATATCCATCACTTGAGATAATTACGCCACTTCCTAGACTACGTTCTACGCGCTCTTTGGGAATCTGTCCATAAATATCGCCAAAAAACTGCCGAAAAAATGGGTCGTTAAACATTGGGTAATTAGGAAGCTGATTGCTGACATTTTTTTGCGTAGAAATATTCACAACAGCTTTTTTTGCACTTTCTATGGAGGAGTTAAAAGAGTAAAGCGTATCACTATTTTGTTGAGGATTGACACGTTTTTGAATCACTGGCGCTTCTTGAAAATCAATAGCTAAAATATGAGTTATAAAGAGCGCACTGATAAAGAAATATAGACTCGCATATTTCATAAAAACTCCTTAGTATGTAATGGTGAGATTCTATAAATTTAAATTAAACACTTATTAATCATTCCTCAAAGTGCCTTCTCCTAATATCTCTCGCACACCTTTGACATTAGGCGCAGATAAGAATCCTTCGCGTTCAAGTTGCTCAATAATGTTTGCTGCTTTGTTGTAGCCAATGGACAAGCGCCGTTGCAAATAGCTTGCAGATGTTTTTTTATCTTGCAAAATAATATTTTTTGCCTCTGTGAGTAAATCATTATTTTCGCTACCTAGATTCTCTGTATTTTCGCTCATAAGATTCTCCTTTTCATCAAGCATAAAATTTTTATCATATTCTACACTTTGCTGTGATTTGATAAATTCAACAACTTTCTCAATTTCTTCCTCTGTATTCCAAGGTGCGTGCAAACGTATCACTCCACCTTCACGTGGAGGTGTAAAAAGCATATCGCCATTACCAAGCAAAGATTCTGCTCCAAAAGTATCAAGAATGATTCTAGATTCTGCATTTTTACTCACCTTATAGCTAATGCGCGAAGGAAGATTTGTTCTGATGAGTCCTGTAAGAATTTCCGCACTTGGACGCTGGGTTGCCACGATAAGATGTATGCCACAAGCGCGTCCCATTTGAGCGATTCTCGCAAGGGAAAATTCTACTTCCTTGCCTCCTGTCATCATCAAATCTGCTAATTCATCAATGATAATCACAAGATAAGGGAATTTCTCTCCATCCTCATTTATTATCTTGTGATTATAGCTATCAATGTCTTTGGTGCGCATTTCGCTCATTAGGTCATATCGTCTATCCATTTCAGCTAGCGCACTATTTAAGCCTATAATGGCTTTTTTGGGTTGGGTAATAATGGGGGTGATAAGATGAGGAATATCTGCATATATGCTAAATTCTACCTTTTTTGGGTCAATCATAAGAAGTTTGAGATTATCAGGTGCATTTTTATATAGCAAAGAGAGAATCATTGCATTAATCCCCACGCTCTTACCACTTCCTGTCGTGCCCGCAATGAGCAGATGAGGAGCTTTTTTTAAATCTGTGATAAAAGGATTGCCGATAATATCTTTACCAAGTGCGAGGGTAAGTGGCGAAGTAGAACTCTTAAATAAATCAGATGCTAAAACCTCACGCAAATAAATTGTCTGCATCGTATTATTGGGAATCTCAATTCCTACCACATCTTTTCCCGGAATAGGAGCTTGGATACGAATTGAACGCGCACGCAACGCCATAGCCAAATCATTTTCAAGGGCAAGAATCTTGCTTACTTTAATATGAGGAGCTGGGCGAAATTCAAAGGTTGTAACAATAGGTCCCGAATAAGTGCGCACAATATCTCCCTCTATATTGAGGTCTTTGAGCTTTGCTAATAAATCTTCTATCTTTCTATCAATTTCGCTCTCATCAATCTCATTTTTTTCCTCCAATGGCTGATTCAGAAGACTTATGGGAGGAAGTTTAAAATGAAGTGGTTTATTGACTTTGCCATATTCAAGGTTATCAAGCAGTGTTTTATTTTCAGCAAGTTCTGTTACTTGGATTCTGCTTGGCTTTGGTTTTGGGTTTTGCTCTTGTGGGATTTCTTGCACGATAGAATCTATCCAATTTGCATTTTCTGCTGGTGTCTCTTGAATATTGATATTGGGTGTTTGTGCCATAGTGTGAGAGATGGTATTTTGGGGATTTGATTGTATAGTGTTTTGTGTGTGTTGGGGCATTTTTTCTTTGGGTGGGATAGGTGGTTCAATCTCTGATTGTATGGGCGTAAGTGGTGGGAATGGCTCAAAATGGGGCATTTGTGTTTGGAGATTGTCATCATATTGGGCATAATTAAAAAGCGTTGCATTTGTATGAGAATCTTGTTTTGGTTGAGTGGGTGCTTGTGCAGCAGCTTTTATATTTTCATCTTTGATGTGAATGGGAGTGATAGAAGATTCTTGTTTGGGTGCAGTTTGTAAGAATACATTAGGGTTAATCGGACGCGGAGGAGGCGTGGAAATTTCTTTGGTATCTGATGTTTGGAATAGGGTATCAGTTTGTGATGATGTGCTTTCTTGAGGCGGAGTGGATTCTTGTTGAGGCGCTACAACTTTTAATTTTGAATGCTTCAATGCGGGTTCAGAAAGAGCAGTGTGTTGGTGGAGTTTGAGATTTTGAAGCATATCAAAATGTTTTGCAACTTGATTTTTGAAAAAATCCTCCAAGTTTGTGTCTTCAGAGGCTTCAACAATTTCTAATTGAGATACTTGAGGCTTGTGCGATATTGTAGGCTCTAAAGTATCCAATGGTGGTTGTTCCATAGCATTTGTAGATTCTGTATTTACAGATTCTGTTTGAGGAGAGGAGGAGTGTGTTTCATCAAAAGTTTCTTCTATAATGACATCTCTAAAATCATAATGCGCCTGTGTGGTTCGCTCTTGTGTAGCAGTTTGTAAATCAAGCACATCTTGTGTATTTTTGGCAAAAAGTTTTTGTAGAAATGGTGTAATGCTTACAACGCAATGCGCTAAAAGCTTCTTAATGAAGCTATAAGATGAGGCAATGCTATGTTTTAAAAAATCAAATCCCACGAGAATCTTATTTTGTATTTGTTTGAAAAGTAAATCAATGTTATGTTGTGTAGAAATAAGCCACGAAAAAAGAAAAAAGAATAAATCAAGCACCCATATACCAAAATAGCCAATGTAATCCTTTAAAAAGAGTATAAGACTATTGCCAAAAGAGCCTTTATGGGAGAGAAGAGATTGTAAAATCAATAATGCTACAAAAAAAAGTGAAAAAGATACAATAAGTTCAAGTCGCCTAAAAGTGAGATTTGAATGTTTATAAAGACAATATGCAGGGTAAAATAAAAAAAGCGGATACGCATAGGCGACATAGCCAAAGATGCTGATATTAAGATGAGCTAAATGTATGCCAAAATTACCCACGAGTCCATAACTACCAAAAATAGTTGCTACGCAAAGAAAAAGTAAAATAATATTAAGCCCAATGTAAAAATATAATTTTTTTATGAGATATCCTTTATTATTCCTTTCAACTCCATAAATTAATCTGCCCTCAATAATGACAATTCTGATGTGGGAATATAATTTTGTGTTGATTTAAGATACAATTTGTATTATATCATAAAGACTTTGATAACTCATTTATAGATTATATTTTTTTTTATTTTTATTGAGCTAAAATTGTCCCCTATGCAATGCTATATACACAAGATATATAAAAACAAAAGTGTAATTTAGAGTTTTAAGAATTAAGGAGCGCAATAGTGCATGGTAAAATATTGAGATATTCAAACCAAACAAAAAATGGTGTTATTATTAATGCAAATAAGAAAATTTTTGAATTACGTGGAAAAAATTGGCACGATCAGCGAATGATGCCAAGCACAGGTATGCTTGTTGAGTTTCGGCTTGATGATGATGGTAATATAGTTACAAGCTGTAAGGCTTCAAAGTATCAGCATTTTCCAGAAGGAGGACTTTTACGAGAGATTGACTTTTGGCGCACTAATACTGATGAAGAGCTTAAAAGTAAAGAATCTGATGCGCAAGGAAATATTGCTAAACAGATTTTTGAAGAAACAGATTATTATAAACTTAACAGCATTGAACTAAGCACACCTATTCAAGATACAATAAAGAATTATTTTCAAGCAGAGTTTAATGCACTTAAATCTATTGAGGGAATGGAGAGTGAGCAAAATGAACCACAAACAAGGATTAATTATATTATTCTCAAACCTTATCTTTCAAAGGCGATTGATTTTTTAGTTTTTAATGACCGACACGTAACTATTGATAATTTTGCCGATGATTTACAGATACTCAAAAAGCTTGAATACTCCTATAAGCAGTTTCAAATTAATACCAATCTCACAGCTGATAAGATTTATCAAGAATGTTTTCTTGATGTGCAATATCACTATAAAGGCGTATTAAGAGCAATAGAAAACTTTAACGAACAAAAGCTTTCTATGCAAAATAAAATTCGTGTAGGTTCTATGGAACTGCGTTCAATTCAATCTAAAATTGATGCAAAAAAAGGCGACCCACAAGCATTAGAAGAGAAAAAAAAGCGCACGATGGCTGTTATAGCCAATGCAGAAGCCGATATTAAGGTTATCACTGAAACTTTTGAGAGGCTTAAATCTCTTGCTGAAGACTTTAAAAAAGAGAATCTTGCAAAGTTTGAAAGTGTATTTAATAAAATGTATGATCTTCTTGTGAGCAAAACAAAAGATGCTATGGATGTTTGTGCTACATACATTGATGATAAGCTTTGGAAGCTTGGTATGGCTTCACTTGCTATTAAAAATGTATTTTTTAAACATAATTTAAATAGTCCTTTTTGCTCAATGACTTTTTTAGGCAATCATACTAAAATGCTTGATAAGGCGAAGTTGCGTGATAATGAATATGCTGTGTATCAGTATTATAATAGATATATGCAAAAAAATGCTAAGCATTTTTTAATTTTTACAGATAATCCAGATTTTGGCTTGGAGCTCAAGATTAAAATTATGGCAGCAAGTAAATTTCACAATGTGGTGATTTTCCAAAAAGAGATTGAATATTTCAGTGCCGTAAATCGTCAAGCTTTTGAGCTTATTTATATTGATTCTGAACTTAGATTCCAAAAACCTGCATCTATTATAAAAATCGGTAAAGAATCTAAACGTAATAAAGAAACCAATTTTGCACTTCTTTCTCTAAGTGAAGTGAAAGCACTTGAACTTTGAGAGAGAAGGTTTGTAGAATTTATGTTAGATTTTGCATAAAAAGCCTTGTTTTATTTAAGGCTACTTAGGGAAAGTTAGCAAACTTTTGCTACAATCTAGCACATTATTCTAAAATACAATGAGGGGTTTTCTATGAAAGAAGCACAATTTATTTGGAAAGATGGCACTCTTGTGCCGTGGGCTGAAGCTACGACACATATTTTGAGCCATACATTACATTATGGTAATGCTGCCTTTGAAGGCACAAGAGCCTATATGACAAAGCAGGGATTAGCTATTTTTCGTCTAAAAGATCACACAAAGCGACTTTTAGATTCTGCTAAAATTGTATGTATTAAGTCTCCTTATACACAGCAAGAACTAGAACGCGCACACATTGAACTCTTAAGGGCAAATAGAAATGATTATCAAGGCAATGTGTATATGCGCCCGATTATTTATTTGGGCTATGGTGTTATGGGAGTTAGTCATATTAAAGCTCCTGTAAATGTTGCAATTGCTGCGTGGGAGTGGGGAGCATATCTTGGTGATGAGGGCATAAATAATGGTATTAGAGTCAAAACAAGCTCTTTTGTTCGTAATCCCGCAAAAGCTTTTATGGGCAAGGCAAAGGTAGCTGCTAATTATCTTAATTCTCAAATGGCAAAGCACGAGGCGCTTTCTTGTGGTTGTGATGAGGCATTGCTCCTTGATGATAATGGTTTTGTGGCAGAAGGGAGTGGCGAATGCTTTTTTATTGTGCGAAATGGTAAGCTCATCACTCCACCACACGCGAATACTTTAGAATCTATCACTCAAGCGACAACCATAGAAATTGCTAAAGATATGGGAATACCATTTGAGCAGCGAAATATTACGCGCGATGAGGTATATATTGCTGATGAAGCCTTTTTTACAGGCACAGCAGCAGAGATTACACCTATAAGAGAGCTTGATGCTCGTATCATTGGTAATGGCACAGCAGGGGAGATTACAAAATCTCTCCAAAGAGCATATTTTGCTGTTGTTAATGGAGAGAATCCGCGTTATGAGCATTATTTGACTTATATTGACAAGGAGAAATAAAATGCCTATTGACTTAAATGAGCACCTCAAGAAAAAACGTGCGCAGCTTGATGAAAACAAAGCTGAATCCAAAAATGAATCCACAAAAGGTGGCAATGGTGGTGGGAATCGTCCAAGTGGGAATAACAATCGGGGGAATAATAATGGTGGATTCAATATAGAATCTTTCCCTATGCCTTCTATGCCAAGCGGTAAGTCTCTTGGTGTACTTGTGGTTATTGTGTTGTTAATTATTATTTTTATTGCAGCGCGTCCATTTGTGATTGTCAATGCTGGAGAAGTAGGGATTAAAGTAACCACAGGGAAATATGACCCAAAGCCTCTTGACCCGGGATTGCACTTTTTTGTGCCTATCATTCAAGATGTAATCCTTGTAGATGCAAAAGTGAGGACTATCAATTTTTCGCGTAGCGAGGATATGGGTAATGTAGGGCGAGAGCAGAGCATATTACGCAATGATGCGATAAATGTTATGGATACAAGCGGTATGACAATTTCTATTGAACTTACCGTGCAATATCAGCTTGAACGCGATAAAGTTCCTGCAACTATTGCAGAATACGGCACTTTATGGGAGCAAAAAATTATCAATCCTGTTATTCGTGATGTGGTGCGAAGTGCAGTAGGTAATTATCCCACAGAAGAGCTTCCTACTAAACGCGATGAAGTAGCGAGTCTTATTTACACAGGTTTTAAAAGCAAACTTGATGCTACGCCCAATCAGCCTGTAAAGCTTGTATCAATTCAACTCCGCGAGATTGTGTTGCCAGAACAGGTTAAAACGCGTATTGAAGGTGTTGAGCTTGCAAAAAGAGATGCGCAAAAGGCTAAGGAAGAAGCAAATGCTTTGCGTGAGCGTGCAAAAGGTAAGGCTGATGCTTTAGAGATTGAAGCAAAAGGTCAAAGTGAAGCAAACCGACTTGTAAATGAAAGCCTTTCACAACGTTTGCTTGATTTGCGCCAAATTGAAACACAAGGAAAATTTAATGAGGCATTAAAAGAAAATACAAATGCACAAATCTTCCTTACACCCGGTGGAGCAGTGCCAAATATTTGGGTAGATTCCAAAAATAAGCAAAAAAGCACCGCAATAGGACAATAATTTTATGCAAGATGTGGTTGGGCAAATTGATTGGAAACGTTATGAGCTTATTCCAACTATCGTGCAAGAAAAGCAATCTCAACAGATTCTTATGTTGGCTTATTCGTCAAAGCAATCTCTTGAATTGAGTTTGCAAACACATCTTGGACATTACTTTTCACGTTCTAAACAGAGAATCTGGCAAAAAGGTGAGCAAAGTGGGCACATACAACATATCAAAGAAGTAAGGCTTGATTGTGATAATGATAGCTTGCTTTTTATTGTAGAGCAAGTAGGTGCGGCTTGTCATACGGGAGCGCAAAGCTGCTTTTTTCATACATTTTCACTTGATAAGAGTTGTCAAAATATTCCTATTTTTTCACCACAAAAATATCCTATGGGCATATATCATATACTTGATGAGCTTTATCATATTATAGAACAAAGAAGGTATGAGAGCGTAAAGGATTCTTATAGTGCTTCACTTCTTGCCAAAGGTGCAAATGGTATAGGCAAAAAAATCATTGAAGAGGCAGGGGAATTGTGCTTTGCGCTTAAGGATAGAGATGAGGAAGCTATTATCTATGAATGCGCAGATTTATTTTATCATATACTTGTAGGCTTAGCTTTAGAGCATATTGCACCAGAGCGTATTTTGCAAGAGCTTCGTAGGCGTATGGGGCAAAGTGGCATAGAGGAAAAAGCCTCACGAAAGCATTAAAGCATTCATATAGGAATCTAAATGGTAGAAAAACTCAAAACACTCCTTATACAAATGGTGTCTTATTTGTCTATATATGAGATTGCAGTATTGCTTGGGATTTTTTTTGTTTTTATTATGATTTTTACACTTGGTTTATTGCTGCGAGGAAGGAGATTTATCGCAAGTTTTTTCTTTTTTCTTTCTATATTGGTGATTTTTTCTGCTCCTATTGTATTGCAATTTGTAATGCAACGCGTGTTATACCCCATAGATGTAGGTATCACAAGTGCGCACGCTATGCAATATACCAAAGGTTTTTTTGTGGCAGGGCATATCACACATAAGGGAAAAATTGCCATTAATGAATGTCATATTGCTGTGAATGAGGTGCGTGATGATAAGAATAATAAGGTTTTGCAAGTGTTGAATACGATTATGCCAAAAAGCTCATCGGGGACAACTATTAGCATTGATATTGGAGTAGGGCAGAGCAATGATTTTGCGGTAATTGTCCCACATTTTGAAGCAAAAGAACCATTTTTATATAGAATCTATGTGGATTGTTATTTTTCAAATAAATTCGCACAAAAAATGCAAAAAAATAATCACAAGCAAGATATAGATATTTTAAAGCCACAAATTCCACAGCCTGAAGTTTTACCTCAAGCTCCAAAACAAGAAGAACAAGAAAAAGAATCTGAACAAGAGGAACACATAACAGAGCCGATACAAGATTTATCACAAGAGACACAAGAGCGTAGGGAGGAGCAAAATTCTCAACACAATATAGCCGATGAGAGTAGCGAAACTAGTGAAGATAAGAATCTTAACGAGGAGGCACAAGTTCAAGGAGCGTAATTTCGTGCTTGCTCCCTATACGCATAGGTGGTCCCCAAAACCCTGTGCCTTGTGAGACATATACTTTTGTTTGATAAAGATTCTTTAATGTATGTAATTCGGAGATAAAAGGTTGCTGCAAGAGCATAGCAAGGGAGAATGGAAAAATTTGTCCGCCGTGTGTATGTCCGCTTACTACTAAATCAACTTTATCATAAGGTGCTTTGAGGTAATCAATGATTTTAGGTTGATGTGCGAGGAGAATTGTAGGGAGATGAGGATCTATATTTTTAAATGCCTCATCAATATTTGGTTCTAAATATCCTACTCGCCAACCCATAAAATCAGCTATTCCTACAATATTGAGTGTATTTTTGAGAGTGTAATTTTGATTGACAAGTATATGGAATCCAAATGATTTGAGCTCTTTAAGGATATTTTCTACATCGTGGAAGTATTCGTGATTGCCCAATACATAGAATATGCCCTCATTTGCCCTAAGATTTTTGAGCTCTTTGAGGGCATTTTGCACATTTTTTAGTGGTGCATCTACGATGTCTCCGATGAGAAATATCATATCTGCATTAAGCTCATTTGTCATTTTGACAATTTGTTTGACTTTACTTTCCTCCATAAGCCCACCGATATGCACATCACTTAAAACTGCTGCTTTAATAGGTGTGTTTAATCCTTCTAATTCAATATTTATATGCACAATATCAGGTTTTTTTGCGCCATTATAAGTGCCAAAGACAAGGACGATAAGAGTAAGGAGCAAAATACTTACTTTTGTCCTGTGTCTCCAGCGAGCACGAGCGGATTTGGTGCGCAGTGTGATTATGATAATGGAGCAGCATTGATACAAAAAAGCAGCCATTGCAAACAAAAAGGTAATGCCTAAGCAAAGCGAAAGCAGAAAATAAATTACTTGTGGCACATAAGCACTATTGCGTAAAAAGAGATATGCTATACAACTTATAGCATTAAAGTAGGTAAAGATTTTCCACATAAAGCGCACAAAAAGTTTAGCGGAAAGCGATTTGAGTAGTGCTTTGTAAATATAAATATGGAGCACAATAAAAACAAATGAACCTATAAAAGGAAATATAGCATTTTGCATCTGCGCAAAATGTGGTATATCCTGCATAAATGCTCCTTGTAAAGGTTATTTTTGAAGTGAGTGAGATTCTATCAATGTAGGACTTAAAAGTTTATAAGCAAGATTATCAAATCTTGCTTTGTATTTGAGATTATTTGAGTTTATCTTGGACACTCGCAAGGACAGCATTAAATGCATTTATGTCATTCATTGCCATATCTGCAAGCGTTTTTCTATCAAGCTCAATATTTGCAAGTTTAAGAGCGTGTATAAAGCGTGAATAGCTTACTCCATTCATTTTACACGCAGCATTAATGCGCGTAATCCATAATCGCCTAAAATCGCGTTTCTTTTGCTTTCTATCGCGGAAAGCATAGCACATACTGCGTTCAAGCTGTTCTTTTGCTTTTCTAAAATGTTTGCGGCGTCCGCTGTAAAAGCCTCGCGCAAGTTTTAGAATCTTTTTATGTCTTCTTCTTCGGACAACGCCTGTTTTTACTCTCATTATTTCTCCTTTACCTTAATTGAGGTGTAAGCTATCGCTTCTCTTGCCCATAAGTTTTATTTATGGGGAGTGGATTCTCTAAACCATACAAAGTAGGCTTTTTACAGAATCAACATTAGTGCTGTGAACATATTTTGGTGCATTCAAGTTTGCTTTGCGTTGAGGTGATTTTTTTGTTAAGATATGATTTTTAAACGCACTACCACGTTTAATTGCATTTTTCTTAAACTTAAATCGTTTTGCTGCACCGCGATTTGTCTTCATCTTTGGCATTATCTCTCCTTTCATAAGATTTAGTGTTTATCTTTTTTCTTTGGCACATACAGCACATTGAGGTATTTTCCCTCTAGTTTGGGCTCTTTTTCTGCCGTGGCAATATCTTCAAGCATCAGCGCGACTTTGCCAAGTGTCTCCATTCCTGCATCAGGAATATTGAGTTCGCGCTGTTTGAGAAATACTTTAAATTTCACGTGTTTGCCAGATTCTAAAAATTCAATCGCGTGTTTTACTTTATAATTAATGTCGTTTTGGGCAATTTGCGTTGAGAGCTTAATCTCTTTAATCTCAATTTGCTTTTGCTTTTTGCGCGCCTCTTTTTGTTTTTTTTCAGCTTGGTAACGAAACTTACCATAGTCCATTATTTTACACACAGGTGGCTTAGCATTGGGTGAAATGAGTACTAAATCAAGCCCAGCCTTGTTGGCGAGATTCAAAGCTTCTTTAGATGAAATAATGCCATACACTTCACCACTATCACTTACGCAACGCACTTCTTTAAAATCTATCTCCTCATTGAGTAATACTTCTTCTTTGCTCAAAAGCTAACCTCTCCTATTTTTGTTTTTAATGTAGCGATGAACGCTTCTTCAGGGAGTTCATATTGCGATTTCTCCCGCCTATCTCGGATTGAAAGAATCTTGCTTTCTACTTCTTTTGCACCAATAACGACAATCAAAGGCACTCGTTGTTTTTCAGCAAGTCGTATTTTTTTGTTTAGGCTTTCATTTTTATCCATAAGCTCGGCATATGCGCCACTTTGAACAATAATTTTATCACGCAAGATTCTTGCATATTCAAGCTGTGCTTCACCAATAGGAATTAAAATTACTTGTGTAGGTGCGATAAAAAGCGGAAACTCACCACCAAAATGCTCTGTTAATATTGCCACAAATCGCTCAAATGAACCAAGAATGGCGCGATGAATCATAACAGGTTGCACTTGAGTATTATGCTCATCAGTATAGCTAAGCTCAAAACGTTCAGGGAGATTCATATCAATTTGTATTGTGCCACATTGCCATTTGCGTTTAAGCGCATCAGTAATTTTAATATCAATTTTAGGACCATAGAATGCCCCGCCTCCCTCATCAATTTGATAATGTATGTGATTTTCCTCAAGCGCATTTTTGAGTGCAGCTGTGGCATTTTCCCATATTTCATCATTACCGATAGATTTTTGCGGACGCGTGGAGAGTTCCATTTCATAATGGAATCCAAAAGCATTCATAATGCCTTTTGTAAAGTTAAGAATCTGATGAACTTCAGATTTGATTTGGCTTGTCATACAAAAAATATGTGCATCATCTTGCGTAAATTCCCTCACACGCAACAACCCGTGTAACACGCCACTTCGTTCGTGTCTATGCACTATACCATATTCATAAAATCGCAATGGCAATTCTTTGTAACTTCGTGGAGAGCTTTGATAGACTTTAATATGTCCGACACAATTCATCGGCTTAATGCCATATTCTTGTTCATCAATAATTGTAAAATACATATTTTCTTTGTAATTGCTATAATGTCCGCTTTTTTTCCATACATCACTTTTGAGAATCTCTGGTCCTCTGACAGGCTCATAGCCTCGCTCTTTGAGTGCTTTGGTAAGTAAATGCTCAATATTATGCCTTAATCTCGCTCCTTTGGGTAGCCATATAGGCAGTCCTGCACCAATTTCTTCATCAAAGGTAAAAAGTCCCATTTCTTGCCCAAGTTTGCGATGGTCGCGTTTTTTAGCTTCTTCAAGGGCGAAAAGATAATCTTTGAGTGATTGTTTATCGGCAAAAGCAATACCATAGATTCTAATAAGCATTTGAGCATTTTCATCACCACCAAGATACGCACCTGCAACTTTAGTAAGTTTGAAATGTTCTAAAAGTTTTGTATTAGGGAGATGGGGTCCTCTGCATAAATCCTCAAAATCGCCTTGTGTATAAATACTAAGGCGTTCGTCTGGAATGCGACTTATTACCGCAGCTTTAAGCTCATCGTGAGCGAATCGTGTTTGCACTTCTTTGCGCGAAAGTGTCATTTTGGTGATAGGATAGGCATTTTTAGCAACTTCTTTCATTTTTGATTCTATCACTGGGAGGTCTTCTTCGCTGATTTTGGCATTGACTTTGAAATCATAATAAAAGCCTTCATCAACGACAGGACCGACAAAGAATTGTGCTTCAGGATAAAGGATTTTAATTGCTTGAGCCATTAGATGTGCGCAAGAGTGGCGGATAATTGCTAAAGATTCTTCTGAATTGTCAAAAATAATGCAATCCCCGCTAATACCAAGCTCATCTGCTGTGCAGAGGTCATAAATGTGTTGATTGTGTTTGATGCCTATAATTTCACTCATTGCTATACTTTCATCACCTCTTCTTCTTTATGCTTCACCATTTCATCACATTTTTTGACAAATTCATCAGTATATTTTTGAATCTCTTCAAGTGCTTTTTTATTTTCATCTTCAGTAATGCTTTTGTCTTTTTCTAGCTTTTTGATAGCATTATTTGCATCTTGTCGGATATTGCGGATAGCAACTTTTGCCTTTTCGCCCATAGATCTAGCATTTTTGGCTATCTCTTTGCGTTGCTCTTGTGTCATAGGAGGAAAAAAGAGTTTGACGCATTCGCTATCACTATTTGGATTCACTCCGATATTTGCCTCTTGGATAGACTTTTCAATTTCTTTAATGAGTGGCTTTTCCCAAGGAGTGATGATGATGGTTGTAGCATCTTGAGCAATCACAGAGCTTACTTGATTAAGCGGTGTAGGGGTATCATAATAATCTACGCGAATATTATCTAAAATACTTACACTCACTTTTCCGCTTCGCAATGTGCCAAAATCTCTACGTAAAGATTCTATTGTTTTATCCATATGTGATTTAGCATTTTGGTAAATCTCATTGAGCATTCATTATTCCTTTTGGTGCGTGTCTTGATTTTGCCCTTGAATAGGCTCTTGCTGCAAGAGTGGGGCAGATGGAGCAGCATTTTCATCAAGAATGAATGGATTTTGGGTTTGCGCATTTGGTGCAGTTGGCGCTGCAGGGGCTAATGTATTGCTTGGGATAGAATCAAGAATACTTTTTTGGCTTTGGGTATTATAGGTATAGCTTAAAGCAATGGTATTTAACACAAAAAGTAGTCCTAAAAACATAGTAAATTTGGCTAGAAATCCAGCAGGACCCTTTGCTCCAAAGACAGATTCATTACTACCGCTATATGCGCCAAGCCCGATACTTGAGCTTTTTTGCAAAAGCACAATAATAGTGATAAATATCGCTAAGACAATTTGCACAACAAAAAGAGTGGTTGTCATTTATTACTCCAACAAAAATAAGTATTTTCAAAATAAAGCATACGATTGTAGCAAAAAATTCTTATAACAAACTTGTAATGCCTTATTTTTGTGCTACTAAAAAATAAGCTATAATCATACCACAAAATGAAATTCATAAGGAACAAAATTGAGAATTATAGCAATTTTACTGCTTGAAGTATTTTTAACTTTAGGTTGTAGTATGTATTCGGAATATCAGCAAGGACGAGACAATATAGCACGAGAAAAAGAGAACATAAAGCAAGATTGTCTTAAAGAGCATAGTGAAGCTTATTGTAAAGTATTGCTATTAACAATAGAGTAGTGAAAAGAGCAACTATGCAAGAGATACATTATTAATGATTTTTGTTGCTATTACTCTTTTGTAGTAGCTTCCACAGCTGGTTATACCTATGAAAAATATACAATTTATTGTAGAATCTGCACTTCGCATTCTAAAACTATACCGCTTGCCTCAAATACACGCTTTTTGGCAAGTGTAATGAGAGAGAGTGCATCATCAAAAGTGGCTTTGCCTTTATTGATAAGAAAATTTGCGTGTTTTTCGCTAAAGGCTGCATCGCCAATATGATAACCCTTTAAGCCTACAGATTCTAAAAGTCTTCCGGCAAAATCACCTTGGGGATTCTTAAAACAGCTTCCACAGCTTGGTTCTTTAGGGTGGTGTTTGCGCAGGGCGAGAAAATCTGCTTGAAGTGTATTATCAAAACCCTCGCGTTTATAGAATCTAGCAGCAAGAATCACACCCTCTATACCACTATTGCGATAATTCATAGGGAAGGATTCGCTATTGTGCCACTCTCCATTGATATTGACAGCTTGAAGAATCTGTTTGATTTCATAGCTTTTCATTCCTGCATTCATTTTGACTAATCCACCCAAACTTCCCGGTAAAGCTTGAAGGAACTCTGCTCCAGCAAGATTGTGTGATTTAAAATAGCTAAAAATGCGCCCAGAACTATATGCACCGCCAATTTCAAGATAATCACCGCAATCCTTAAGATAGGCAAAATTTTTATCAAGCATAGCAAGGTTTTGTGCAGTAGGCGATATGAGCAGATTATTCGCTTTGCCAATAAGGTGCATATTTTGTGAAAGAGCAGTAATGGCGTCTTGTGGGGTTTGTATGATGGACACCTCAAGTGGCACACCGATTTTGAGGCTTGAATACTTTGCAAAGTTAATAATGTGAGTTTGCACGAGCTTAAAAATTGATATTAGAAATCATCGTAAAAAGCATACGCGTATAGTCTGTTATCATATTTATCATCCACGGCATAGTAAATATGATAACGGCGACAACTGCAAGAATCTTTGGCACAAAGGTAAGTGTCATCTCATTAATTTGGGTAGTTGCTTGAAAAATACTAATAAGCAAACCCACAATAAGTCCAGCTAAAAGCATAGGAAGCGAGAGAATAAGAGTAAGCTTATAAGTCTGAATCGCAAGTGCCATAAGTTGAGCTTCCATAGAGAATCCTTAATGATGTATTTGCAAATCTATTGGCAGGAGAGCGAGAGAATCGAACTCCCCAAGAATTAGACACCTAATCCTTCAATGGGTTTGAAGCCCAAGACGCCCACCAGAGACGTTTGCTCTCCTTGATTTAAGAATCTAAGAAATTCCTCTTAGATTCTGTATATTTTGCTTCCTTAAGCTCTAGTGGCTACAACCACAGCCCCCACCACTATGTCCGCCTCCACCACAGCAGCCACCGCCACTATGCCCACTACCACTACTACAACCACAGCCCCCACCAACACCACCTTGCAAAATTTCCATTTCTGTTGCTTCGCGCACATCAATGACTTTGACATCAAAGTTGAGTGTTTTACCTGCTAGAGGGTGATTATAATCAATAATCACAAACTTATCATTAAAGTCTTTTACGCTTACTTGCACGGTTTGTCCATCTTCTCCCTGTCCAAAGAGTGTCATACCAGCCTTAAGGTCAATACCTTCAAACTGCTCTCGTGCTACCTCTTGGACAAAGTCGCTTTGATAAACGCCATAGGCATCTTCAGGTTTGATAGTAGCTTTGACATTATCTCCTATACTTGCTCCCATAAGAGCGTTTTCAAGCCCACTGATGACTTGTCCTGAACCGACAAGAAATTCAAGTGGCGCACCATTTTTATTTGAATCAAGTAATGTATCATCTGCTTGATTAAAGACTTCGTATTCAATACTGACGATTTTGTTTTGAGCAATCATTTTTTTTCCTTATTTTGAGCTTTAAGTTTTTTGGCATTTTGTGCTTCTTTGCTTGAGGGGTAATTCCCTATCAAAGAATCCAAAAACTTATTATAGTTTTTTATATCTTTGATAGCGTTGAAAGATTGAGCGGTATGAAGCAAAAGTGTAGGCATATATTTTGTTTTATCATTTGCCATTGCGCTTTCTTTATAGTGATAGATAGCAGTATTATAGGATTTATCTGCAAAAGCAATTTCACCAAGATAAAAATGACTATCGGCTTTTTTGTAATCTATTTCAAGTAACCATTCAAAACGTTCTTTAGCAGATTCATATTCTGATTTTTTAAACATTTCTTGAGCTTGGGTAAAAATTTCTGATTTTTTATTTTTATCTTTGAGAAAGGTAGGTTTGTTTGTTGTGTTCTTAGTGGTTTGATTTGCAGGTGTATTATTAAGCTGTTTAAGTCCATCAAGAATGGCTTCATTAAGAGTAGAGAGGCTTTTGTTGATTTCTTGAATCTGTGTAGTAAGCATTTTTATTTCTTGTGTATTTTCATCAACTTTTTGCTTGAGGTTTTTGTATAGTTCATTTAATTCTTCAATGTTTTTTGCTTGTTGGGTAGTTTGGATAACTTGTTGTTGTAGCTTAGAACTTTGCGATTCATAGAGGCTTGAAACTCCCTCTTGTGCTTGCTGAATTGTATCAACTTTTTGCTGAAGATGAGTGATAAGGCTTTGAAGAGTTTTTATATCATTTTTTGTAACACCACTCTGCTTTTCAAAAGCAGAGGGCTCATTTGCATAAAATAAAAGAGGGATAAAAGCGACAAAAAGATAACGCTCTATCAACTCTATTTCCCATTAAATTTATTTTGCAAGTTTAAATTCAACGCGTCTATTTTCTTGATTACATTCAGGTGTATCACTTGTGCAAGTAGGTTTGCTTTCACCATAGCTCACTGTTTTAATTTGAGAAGCATTTACGCCACGTGTTGTCAAAGCATTTTTAACTGCATTTGCTCTTTTTGTGCCAAGCGCATAGTTATAGGCATCTGAACCATAAGAGTCAGTATGTCCTTCAAGCACAATTTTTGCACCTGTTCCTTTAAGGGCAATGGCACTCTTTTCAACACGATCTTCCATATCAGAACGAATATCATATTTGTCAAAATCAAATAAAACTTTTGCATAACCAGCAGCAGCTCCACCAGCTAAATCTACAAAATTATCTCCACCTGCAGCTTTTCCAGAACCAGAATCCGCTGCATCGGGCTCTGAACAACCCACTGAAATTAGTGCAGCTAAAACACCCATTGTAATATATTTTTTCATCATCAATCTCCTTAAAAATAAAATAGCGAGATTCTACGCTATAAAAGTAAATATCTTACCAATCAAAAGCTTGGATTTTCATTTTGGTGAGGGGGAAAAAGTAATTTGTATTATAATCTATGCGAATTATGCCCAAAGCACTTTGTGCTTTATAATATTTAAGATACATAATTGTTCCACCATCATTTGAATATTTGGGCATTTGATTTTTGCCACTTGCTGTTAGTCGGCGGATATAATTTGAGCCCGGTGCGAGTGAAATAAGGTAGAGATTGAAAGTATTAGCACCAAATTCATTATTTGTTTCGCGACTTGTATAAACTGCGTATTTGCCATTTGAGGTAACTGCGCTATTATTGCGTCCGTGAAGTACAACTTGTTCTGTTCCACCTCCATCTACGCGCATCATAAAGATATTAGGATAACCAAGCCTATCGGAGACAAAGATAATTTCTTTTTCATTATTAACAAATTTTCCATCAACATCAATGCCTGAATAGTTTGTAAGCTTACGCAAATTTTTGCTCTTTGTATTGTAAAGATATAAATCAGAAAGAGCAGTGGGAGAGAGACTAAGTATAAGATTCTCTCCATTTTTACTCACATCAGAAACTATGGCAATGCCTTCGCTGCCGACAAGCTGTTCAATGTGTCCTGTGGTAAGATTATGTTTAAGAATTGTTGGGACGTCAAGATATTTTGTGTAGTAAATGCTTTCTTGTTTAGAATCTGCCCATTTAGGGAAAATATTGAGCCCACCTTTAACAACAACTTTTTGATAAGTGAGAGTATAATCAGCTATAAGAATCTCGCTATTGCCTGAAGATGTGTATTGTGAAAGCACAACAAGACGCTGCATCCATTGAATGCTTGGAGCTTGGATATAACTATTAATATCAATGCACATACGATGAGCAATAAAAGGAAAACGTTTGACATCATTTTCTGTGTAATCTTTGACATAGATGCGTTTTGAGGTATTAATATCATAAAGTGATATTGTGCCTGTGAGATTGTTTGCAGATTTACTGACTTTGATTTGAGCGAGCAGGTCAATTTTTTTGTCCGCATAATCTTTATATGCAACTTCTGAATTTTTATTCACCCCGCCATCATACACTTGGAAATGCCCACTTACCTTTAAATCAGCCGCAAGCATTTTTAGCACTTTTGTGCCAAAATCTGTATTCTCACTATCTAATCTTTCAACCACAATATATGGAATCTTGTTGGTATTTTTGATAATCTCCAATGTTGCGTCAATTCCAAATGATTTGACACTTAGTAA
The DNA here is from genome assembly GCF_026241255.1 of Helicobacter sp. MIT 21-1697. NCBI lineage: Bacteria > Pseudomonadati > Campylobacterota > Epsilonproteobacteria > Campylobacterales > Helicobacteraceae > Helicobacter > Helicobacter sp. MIT 21-1697. The sequence continues at coordinate 302,385 of NZ_JAPHNC010000001.1, forward strand.
TAATAGAATTAAACCAATAAATCTCATACAACTCCTTTAGTTTTTAAAAGTTATAGCAATCTCCCTTGTTCCCTTTGGGTGAGGTGGAAAGTGCATTTGTGTACATTCTTCAAGCATCATTTTGAGAGAATCATCAAAAGCTATATTGCTAGAATATTTTACAATTTTATAACTAAAAACTCCATTGTCTGTAATACGAATATGAACTAATGCCTGCATTTTATCTTCAACATAGAATGTTTGCTGCCATTTTTGGTGGATTATTTTTTCAATTTGTGCATACCACTCATCATATTCCCCATCATTTTGAGCACTATTGGTGCTGATAGTCAAATTGCTGAGAGTATTAAGTTTATTCTGCAACTCTTGAGCTGTCGATTGTAGATCTTTGATTTGTTGCTCTTTAGCATTTTGTTCTACTCTATCGCGATTGTCTCCTATGGGGGTATTTTGTGAGGGTTGATTGCTATCTATTCTATCAAATATATCTTTGATTCCTGAACCTGCAAGAGGATTATTTGTTGATGAAGAGTTCTTATTTGGACTTGGAGTGGGCTTATCATCAATAATAGCCTCAATGCTAAGGGCATTGAGTGAAATTGCTGATTCTTTAAGAGAAGAATAGTGTATGGGCGAAACAAAAAGAGTAAAAACAAAAGCAATAATAATAAAACAATAAATACAGAGTGAAATGATGCCACTTGTGATAAATAACAGAGCATTATTCATTTTAGCTACTAGTAACAAGAGATACTTTAAGAAAACCGGATTCTTTGGCAACTTTAAGAATATAAATAATATCTTCATATTTAAGATTTTTATCCGCTCGGATAAAAATATGTATATCTTTATCAAAGTTTTTACTAAAAAGCACGAAGCTATCCGCAAAATTTTTAAATTCATATACTTTATCGCGTATATAGATTTTTCTGTGAGCACTCACACGTATTTCAAGCATAGTATCTTTAGCAATTTTTTTTGTTTTAGAGCCTTTGGGGAGTGTAATATCTTCTTGATAAGTGATTGTAGGTGTGCTGACCATAAGGATTGCCAAAAGCACCAACATAATATCTACAAGTGGTGTGATATTAAGTTCAGGCTTTTCTTCCCAATCAAACTCTTCCATTAGAATCCTATTTGCTTGAAAGCATAATATCAATTTGCATTTGAATACAGGTAATAATATGGTATGACTTGCGTTTAAGAAGTAAATGAAATGAATAGGCAGGAATTGCTACAAGAATGCCTGTTGCAGTCGCTACAAGAGCTTTTGATATAACAGGTGCTATTACATCAAAAGATACATTGCCACCACCAAGATAACTAAAAGCTTCTAAAATTTCAACTACCGTTCCAAAAAGCCCTATAAAAGGTGCAGTAGAAGCTATAATGCTTAAAAATACAAGAGATGAGGTAGCTTTTTGAGTTGCTTTAAGTTTCCATACTTGACATATTTCTTTTGAGATATGTCCTCCACTTTTTTCAAGCAAAGCATTGATAAAAGTATTTTTTGGAACAAGAATACTTTTGGCTAAGAGCATATCAAGATGGTATTTTTCTGATGCTAACCAATCGCCAAGTGTAAAATTTTTATAGATATAAATCCAAAATGTAACAAGAAAATATACAGAAAGCCAGCAAAGCACAAGAATAGTTGTTATTGTGCTTTCTTCAAAAAAAGTTTTAAAAACACTCATAATGCTGCATTTTCTATTCTATGAATTTTTTATAACCACTTTCAACACGAGAAACTACCATACCAAATAAGGCATCATCGTCTGAAGCTTCTTTAAGAAGGGTTTTGGCATCATCAATGGCTAAAGCAATTTCGGATTCCGTATTACCTGCAATAGCGACTGCACCATCAGCAATAATTTTTACATCAGCATTTGATATTTGGGCGTGTCCCCAATTAATTGCTATAAGTCCTTTATCACCTTCTAAGCTTTCAAATTCAATAACACCAACCTTAAGAAGTGAGAGAAGATTACAATGTCCCGGAAAAACACCAAACTCTCCTTCGCTACCGGGCATAATGACGTGTTTGACCGTGCCATTATAGATACTCCCATAAGGAGTTACAATACTGAGTGTGAGACTTTCCATATTATCACCTACGCATTTTTAAGCTTTTGAGCTTTTTCTAGTGCTTCTTGAATATTGCCCACCAAATAGAAAGCATTTTCAGGAATATCATCATATCTGCCTTCTAAAATACCTTTAAATCCTTCAAGTGTTTCTTCAAGTGTTACATACTTGCCGGGGCTACCTGTAAAAATTTCTGCAACAAAGAAAGGTTGGGATAAGAATCTTTCAATCTTTCTTGCTCGAGCAACCACTTGTTTGTCTTCTTCTGAAAGTTCATCCATACCCAAAATAGCAATGATGTCTTGCAAGTCTTTGTATTTTTGTAGCACTTGTTGCACACCTGTTGCAATTTTATGGTGTTCTTCGCCGACAATTTGAGGGTCAAGGATTCTTGATGTTGAACCAAGAGGATCTACTGCAGGGTAGATTCCTTTTTCGGCAATTTTTCTATCAAGCACTGTTGTCGCATCAAGATGTGCAAATACAGATGCAGGAGCTGGGTCAGTTAAGTCATCTGCTGGCACATATACAGCTTGAACCGAAGTAATTGAACCTTTTTTGGTTGAGGTGATACGTTCTTGAAGTTTGCCCATTTCACCTGCAAGTGTAGGCTGATAACCAACTGCCGAAGGAATGCGTCCAAGAAGTGCTGACATTTCAGAACCAGATTGTGCATATCTAAAAATATTATCAATAAACATAAGCACATCAAGTCCTTTTTCATCGCGGAAGTATTCTGCCATTGTCAAACCTGTAAAAGCAATGCGATTCCTTGCTCCCGGTGGTTCATTCATTTGACCATAGCAAAGGGCAACTTTATCTAAAACACCGCCTTCTTTCATTTCGTGATACAAGTCGTTTCCTTCCCTTGTGCGCTCACCCACACCTGCAAAAACAGAATAACCACTGTGTTTATAGGCAACATTGTGGATAAGCTCCATAATAACAACTGTTTTACCTACGCCTGCACCACCAAACAATCCAACTTTTCCACCCTTAGAATAAGGAGCAAGAAGATCAACGACTTTAATGCCTGTTTCAAACATTTCTGTTCTTGTGCTTTGATTCTCAAAGCTTGGGGCTTCTCTGTGAATAGCCCACTTAAGGTCGCTATCAAGAGGTTTGCCTCCATCAATAACATCACCAGTAACATTGAATATTCTTCCTAAGACAGCTTCCCCCACAGGCACTTCAATGGGTTTGCCGCGTGCCTTAACTCCCTGTCCGCGTATAAGCCCTTCTGTCATATCCATAGCAATTGTTCTTACACGATTGTCTCCAAGATGTGCTGCAACTTCTAGAACGAGATTATTTTTTCGTCCCTCTACGTCAAAATCTACATCAATAGCCTCATTAATCATTGGTAAATAGGAGCTGAACTCAACATCTACCACTGGACCCATTACCTGTGTAATTTTACCTTCCATTTATTCTCCTTTGCAAAATTTATTTTATGGCTTCAGCACCAGCATTAATCTCAACGAGTTCTGTCGTGATTGCTTCTTGCCGAGCTTTATTAAGAGAGATTGTGAGGCTTTTGACCAAATCTCCGGCATTATTAGTTGCTGCGTCCATAGCTTGGATTCTCGCGCTGTGTTCGGCAGCTAGAGAATCAACGAGAGCGTAATACATATTGTATTGCACATACTTTTTTGCAAGCTCATCTAGTATGGTATTTTCTTCATCTTCTGGCTCAATATTGAGGATAGAAAATTGTTCATCTTGTTTGATATTGATTGTAAGAGGTAGAATAGCTTGTGATTCTAATTCTTGAGAAATCATATTCTTGAACCCATTATGCACAATTATTACCTGATCAGTCGCACCATTAAGAAAATCCTCAACTACATTTTCTATAAATGCTTCGGCTCTTTCAAAAGTTGGTGTAGCACTTAAGCCTATAGCTTTATCTAGCACTTCAATATCGTTGAACGCAAAAAATGAAATTCCTGTTTTGCCAATACCTCTTAATCGCACTTTAATACCTTGCTGCTTATATGTCTCCATAAGTCGCAGCACTTCTTTGATGGTTGTGATATTAAATCCACCACACAAACCTTTATCAGCAGTAATAAATATAATATCAAGTTTTTTAATTTCACGACCTTCAGAGTTGGCAAAATAGCGACTATTAATATTATCAAGTCCTCGTACGCGAATCTTTGCTACCACATCGTGAAATACTGCGCTTAGTTGCTTGGCATACACTTTTGAGCGTCTTGCAAGCTCTTCGGCTTTTTTTAACTTAGAGCTAGAGACAAGTTTCATAGCCTTAGTTGTTTTTTGTGTGTTTTTAACACTGCTGATTTTTCTTTTAATATCTTTAAGGTTGCCTCCCATAATAGCTCCTCATTACGCTCCAAAGTTAATTTTAAATTCTTCAAGAGCCTTACTAAGCTCAGCTTCAGTTTCTTTATCAAGTGCCTTTTTTGCGCTAATATCTTCAAAAATTTTGGGATATTTTGCTTCAAGGAATGGATAAAGCTCGGCTTCAAATTTTGTAACCCTACTAGCTTGGATATCATCAAGGTATCCGTTTGCACCAGCATAAATAATGATTACCTGCTTTTCAATTGAAAGAGGAGAATAAGGAGGTTGTTTGAGGATTTCTACCATTCTTTGTCCTCGTTCAAGTTGTTTGCGGCTTGATTCATCAAGGTCAGATGCGAATTGAGAAAATGCTTGAAGTTCTCTATATTGAGCCAAATCAAGGCGCAATGTTCCAGCTACTTGCTTCGTAGCCTTAATTTGGGCAGCTCCTCCTACGCGTGAAACAGATAATCCTACATTAATAGCAGGGCGAATACCGGAGTTGAATAAATCTGTTTCAAGGAATATTTGTCCATCAGTAATTGAAATAACATTTGTTGGAATATAAGCTGCCACATCTCCCGCTTGTGTTTCAATAATAGGGAGTGCTGTTAAAGAACCTGCACCAAGCTCATCATTGAGTTTTGCTGCCCTTTCAAGGAGGCGAGAATGGAGATAAAATACATCGCCGGGGAATGCTTCACGTCCGGGAGGTCTTCTTAAAATAAGAGACATTTCACGATATGCCACAGCGTGCTTACTTAAGTCATCATAGATGATAAGGGCGTGTCGTGCATTGTCTCTAAAATATTCTCCAATTGTAACACCTGTATATGGAGCAAGAAATTGCATTGCTGCAGAAAAAGAAGCAGGAGCATTCACTACAACGGTATAGTCCATAGCCCCGTGTTCCTCAAGTTTGCGCACAACTTGAGCAACGGTTGATTCTTTTTGCCCCACAGCGACATAGATACAAATGACATCTTGTCCCTTTTGGTTGATAATTGTATCTATGGCAACTGTTGTTTTACCTGTCTGCCTATCGCCTATGATAAGCTCTCTTTGTCCTCGTCCGATTGGCACAAGCGCATCAATAGCCTTAAGACCTGTTTGAAGAGGTTGATGAACAGATTTGCGTGCCATAATGCCCGGAGCCTTTTCTTCAACAAAGCGATATTCAGTTGCTTCAATTGTTCCTTTTCCGTCAATAGGCTCACCTAGTGTATTAATAACACGTCCAACTACGGCATCTCCTACCGGCACTTTCATTAGTTTTTTGAGACGTTTGACAGAAGTTCCTTCTTTGATTGTGCGTCCAGAACCAAGCACAACCACACCTACACTACTTTCTTCAAGGTTAAAGGCAATGCCTGTATCACCCGTATCAAATTCTACCATCTCATAATACATCACATTATTAAGCCCATATACTTTTGCCACACCATCAGCATAGGCGATAACCTTACCTGTTTCGCTAATATCAATGTTGATATTAAAATTCTCAATTCTCTCTTTGATGATTGAGCTGATTTCTTCTGATTTGATTTTTGTTGTCACTTTTCTCTCCTTGTGTTAAAATTAAAGTGCTTTGAGTATATGATGTTTTAAATCATTGCTAAAGCGTTCTTTGGAAAAAGACACTTCAATACCCAAGTCCTCAACGCTTAACTTAATACCATCTACCTCGTTCAGCTTTTGCTTAATGCTAAGTTTGACACCAAGTTTTTTAGCTAGAGAATCTTGAATTTTCTCCAATGTTTTGGTGTCTAAGTCTTCTCTAGTAGTAAGTGTTGCTGCATATTCTTTTTTGCGTGCAAGCAAACGTTTTTCAAGCTCATCACTGATGTATGGAATAAGTAATATTCTATCAGATTGTGCTAAGAGGCGGAAAAAATTTTGGAGTTTTGTATCAACCTTACCTACAGATTCTAGTAAGAATTGTTCTTTTTGTGTTTTGCTTAAAAATGGTGAAGCAATAATATCAGCATTCTTTTTATTTTTAAGCACAGCAGAGAATCCTTTGAGGATATTCAAAACTTCATCTAAATCACTAACAGAATCCACAAGAGCTTGAGTATATTTTTTTGAGATGATATGGAGCATTATGAAATCCTTTTTGTAATGATATTAACATAATCTTCTTTATTAAGTTGAATATCACCACTTTGTATCAATTTGTTTAAGAGCTCATCAACAGCTTCGTGAGTAACTTTTCTACGCTCAAACTCAATATTTGATTCAAGCATATATTTGAGAGTTTCTATATCTTTTTTAATTTGGTCATTATATTTTTGTTCTACTAAATACGCTTCTTGTTTAGCAGCATTAACAATACTTTTAGCTTTCTCTTTGCTTTCTTCTAAGCGCTTTTGAGTAGCTTCTTTTTCTCGTTTTGCTTTGTGGAGATTTTCTTGTACTTCTTGCAAACGAGCTGAAATAGCATTTCTTCTTTTTACAAAAATACCTTTGATAGAATCAAATGCAAAATACCATAAAATCGCAACAAATATCACAAAATTAATAACGCGCTGAATAAAGTCGCTTTCTTCAATGTTTGCCGATGCAAAAATTAAAGAAGGAAAACTCACGCATATTGCAAAAAAAACTATTTTTTTCATTATCCCCTCCTAAATTTGTTTAAGTTTTGTATTGAGTATTGTTTGAAACAAAGGAAGCTGCTCAAGCAATTCTGCATAAAGCTGCGATTTTTGTTCTTGTAGTTCCTGTTTGTATTGTGTAAGTTTGCTTTCATTTTCGGCTTTTTTTGCATTCATTTTGTGTTCGTATGCAGTTTTTGCTTCTTTTGTTGCAGATTCTAGAATCTGCGCTGCTTCTTTTCTAGCAAGAGAAAGTATTTGAGCAATTTCTTCCTCAAGATGTTGAGTATCACTTTTATAAGTTTGGGTGCTTAATAAATCACGTTCTATGGAATTATCGCGATTATTCATAAAAGTAAGAATAGGTTTAAAAAGCCACTGGTTAAGGAGGTAGATTAAGGCTATAAAAGTTATAAAAACAAGCAACATAAGATAAGGGTTAAGAGTGATACTCATCTAATCTCCTTTAATTCAAGATAAAATTGTAAATATTTTAACAAGTTAAAATATATTAAACCTTAAAGCAAACATTATTTTGACATTTTTTTTATTAAGGTGGTAATTTCCGCATCACTTTGAAAGATAATGCTTATCTTAGATGTATTGATATGACTTTGGATACCCATATCTTTAAATATGTTCTGAAGCGCATACAAAAGCTCTTTGTCAAGGATTTGAGTATGTTTTAAAATATTTTTTTTGGAAAGTGTTTCTTTTTTGTCTTTAATTTTCTTAATTAATGTTTCAGTATCACGCACATTTAATTTTTGCCCGATAATTGAATCTGCTACAAGTTTTTGTTCTTTTTCACCAAGTGTAACAAGCATTTTTGCGTGTCCTTGACTGATTTTGTTTTCATTCAGCAAATCCTTAACTTCATCACTTAATTGCAATAAACGCAAAGTATTGGTAATTTGTGTGCGTGATTTATTGATACGTTTAGAAAGCTCTTCGTGAGTCATATCATATTCTTCAAGTAACTCTTGGTAAGAAAGAGCAAGCTCAATCGCCCCTAAATCTTCTCGTTGAATATTCTCAATAATAGCTAATTCGCGCATATATTTGAAATCAATTTCTGCTACAATCGCTTTAATATTGCTCAATCCTGCGAGTTTAGAAGCGCGCAGCCTACGTTCCCCAGCGATAAGCACATAGTCTCCATCGCCATTATCATATACAATTACAGGTTGGAGCAACCCGTGTTCTTTAATAGATTCTGAAAGTTCTTGAAGTGCTTGTGGATTAAAAGTTTTTCTTGGTTGGTAAGGATTGGGTTTGATAATATCAACATCAAGCTCTAATACAAGTGAAGAATTATCGCTAAGATTCTGTTCATATGCTTCTGCGGTTTCAGAGAGTATTGCTCCAAGTCCCCTACCCATTGCCAATTTTTTTTTAGCCATTACTTTTACGCTCCTTGCAAAATGACACGAGCAAGATTCTCATAAGCTATACTTCCATTAGAGCGAGTATCATAAAGCATAATGGGTTTGCCAAAACTTGGAGATTCGGCAAGCTTGACACTACGCGGGACTATGATAAATTCATCTTTGTCTTTGAAAAGCTCTCTGCTAAAATGTTGTGCAAGCTCTTCAAATACTTGTCTTGAAAGATTGTGTTGCCCTGAATACATAGTGGGCAAAAATCCTTTAATGCTTAATCTCGGATTAATCGTATCTTTAAGAAGTTTAATCGTATTGAGCAGTTGGGCTAAGCCCTCAAGTGCAAAAAATTCACATTGAATTGGCACAATCACAGAATCTGCAGCAGCCAAAGCATTCACGGTAAGCGAGCCAAGTGCGGGTGGAGAATCAATGACAATAAAATCATATTGATTTTTTATTTCTTCAATTTTTTTACTTAAAAGGAGCTCTCGCCCTTTCATATTATTTTTATTATAAAATTCTTTTTCAATACCTGCTAAACCAATATTTGAAGGTGCAATATCAAGATTTGGAATGTCAGTTTTGAGTATGATTTGAGAAAGTTTTTTTGAGCCTGTAAGCACGTGATACATATCAGATTCTATTTTATTGCGGCGGATACCAAAACTTGTTGTTGCATTCGCTTGTGGGTCATAATCAATGATTAACACACTTTTATTTGCTGAAGCCAAAAAGGCTGCCAAATTCACAGTGGTAGTTGTTTTGCCTACACCACCTTTTTGGTTTGCTATGGTTATAATTTCACTCATTTTCTCCCCTTTAACGTAAGCTATAAATTTTATGTCCATCAATGCTCAAAGAACCATCTTCGTTGAGCATTGTATCTTTCAGATAAATGCGTTTATCCTGAAAATGAAAAAAATAAGAGTTATTTTTGTGAAATTCTAACTTATAAATACTAAAAATCTGCTTCCACGATATAAATTTTTCAAAGCTTTGAAAAAAATCGCTTAAAAAGCCCAAGTGTTCTATATTGGCGCTGATTGATTTTTCTAAAGTGGCGTAGTGTTGGCTCTTTGGAACATTAGAAGAATCATAAAGATTTATGCCCATACCACATACAAGGCTATTGCGTATTTTTTGTGTGAGGATACCGCCAATTTTGTGTGTATCTCTATATAAATCGTTAGGGTATTTAAGCCACACATTTGCACCAAGTGAGAGAAGAAATTGTTGCAAAATTACACCAAAAAATATGGAGCTTGATTCTATCTTTAAATCTTGAGGCAAACTCGCTAGCGGCAGGGCAAATGAAAACATAAGTCCTCGTGGCACACTTTCCCATTGATTGCCTCGGCTTCCTATGCCTTGTGTTTGTTGTGTAGCGTGGATACAAAAAGGTGCTTTAAGCGTTTTTGATTTAATTTTTTCAATCGCATAAGTTTGGGTAGAGGGTAATGTATCAAAATGGTATATATGTTCTTTAAGGAGCGCAATAAAAGAAGTTGTAAAAAAGCCTTGTGATGCATTTGAGTTATTGGGACTCTCTTGTGAGTTTAGCATAATATATCACCCACATTCAGTCGTTTGCCGCGCAAATAAATTGCAGCAGTGAGCCTTTCTTTTCCCTCTTGCTGTAATGCACCAATGCATACGCTTCCTTGCTTGCAGCCTATAACAATACCTTGAGTGTCAATGTTTAGAATCTCTCCCATTTTGTGTGAATGAGTAGATTCTATAAGGGTAACATCAAAGAGTTTCAGTATGTAACCTTTTGTGCTTTTGATAAAAATATGGGGCCACTCACAATATGCTAAATATTTATAATACACATTTGTAGCGCAGCTTAAATCTACATAGCCATCAGATTTTTTAATTTTAGTGCAATAGCTTGTATCTGCATTGATTTGCTCTAATGGCTCAATCTCTTGTAAATGTGTGAGAACATATAATGCGAGTTTTGACCCTGCATAGCTTAGTTGAGCAGAGAGTTGAGTGATATTTTGTCGTGTATTTGGCACATAATGTAGTCCTAAAATTGCTCCTTTATCAAGTTCTTCATTCATTTTGATAGCACTTACCCCAAAATAGAGAGGTTGAGTAAGTATCATTTGTTGAATCGGACTTGCACCGCGCCATAAAGGTAAAATTGAGGCGTGAATATTAATACAGGGTGCAATGTCTAAAAATGCTCTAGGCAATATTTTTCCATAAGCTACCACGAGTATCATATCAGGTTTTAATGCTTGAATATGGGCAGTAAATGCTTCATCAATCTTGTTAGGTTGTAAAATTTCTATACCCAAATGGGCGAAACTTTCTTTAGTATGAGGAGCTTTAAGCTCACCTTTGCGCCCAAATGGCTTATCAGGCTGACAGATAAGGGCGAGAATCTTAAATATATTGCTTTCTATTATAGGTGCAAATATTGCCGATGCAAATGCAGGCGTTCCAGCCAAAATGAGTGTCATATAAATGTCTTTATATCTTGAGAATCTGCGGGACAAAAAAGTGTGCCTGAACTTTGTTTCTTATGCAAAAGAAAGTCTCTTAATACATCAAGTTTGCGTCCGTGGCTTAAAAACATCATACATTTGCGTTGAAGTAAAAAGTCTGCCGCGATGAGTTTTGTAACAATCCCTCCTGTGGCAAAATCTCCGTGTGGGCTATGAGTTTGCTCTAATGCGCTTGCAGGGATAGAATGCACGATAGGGAGGATTTGTGCATCATCGTATTGATGAGGGTTTTTGTCAAAATAGCCATCAATATCGCTTAAAATAATAAGGAGTTTTGCACCAAAATAATATGTTACATACGCGCCAAGCCTATCATTGTCGCCAAAAACCATTTCATCTGTGGCGATAGTATCATTTTCATTAATGATAGGTAGCACATTATGTGCTAAAAGGGTATCAATCGTATCTTTTGCAAAAGCTGTATTTCGGCGAGAATCAAAATCACGCCACACAAGAAGCAATTGTGCAGTAGGAATACCATAATCTTTCAATGCCTCACGATAAGATTCCATTAATAAAGGCTGTCCAATACTTGCAAGAGCTTGTTTGTTTTGCAAAGAGTTTCTCTCTATATGGAGTGTAGTATGTCCGCTTGCTACAGCCCCAGAGCTAACAAGAATGACATCATAACGCACTTTAAGCTCACTGATAATGTGTGCAAGTGCTTTAATTTGCATTTTATCAATGATTTTGCCATTGCAGAGATTTGAAGAGCCAATTTTAAGAACTATTCGTGGCTTTTGCATATTGAGAATCTCCATTATAATTTGTAGTATAAGTGTAAAAGCAGATTATATCCTTAAGTCGCTTAAAAACACTTCTTTAAATTATAATTTGTATCGTAGTTGTAACGAATAACTTGCTCCAGCTACTTGGTAAAAATCATAATAGCGATTGTTGGTAATATTAGCAAAACTTGCAGATATATCAATACCATTTTTAAAATTATAGCCACACTTGGCATTGAGCGTAAATTGAGATTCGTAATTACCATAGGTGTCGCTTAAAGCGGGAGTATTAAGATCATCAGCATAAAATGCGGGCGCATAATATGCCCACATTGAAGCATATAATCCATATTGTGGAAGATAATTAAGTGCGATATTTACCATATGTTTTGGTGTTGCTGCGAGTTGTTTGCCCTCTGTATCTTTTTTTGCATTATTTTTGATAATCGTAGCAAGGGTGAGGGTATAATTGCTTTCTATATACAAATCACTAAGAATAGGCACTTGTGCGCTTATTTCTACGCCATGAATGCGTCCGCGCCCAGCATTGACATTTTGATAAGGATTATTTTCCTTGCCTGTGCCAGAGCGATATATCATATCCCATAGCTCTGTATCATAATAATAGAATTTTCCCTCAAATCCTTTATGTTGGTATTCTACGCCAATATCAAAGCTCAATGCACTCTCTTGTTTCAAATCGGGATTAATCTTCCAATATGTATTAGAATGTGTGAATTGATACATATCACGCATAGTTGGCATTCTAAAGCCAGAACCAATGGAGCTTTTAAGTATGATATTTTGCAAAAAGTTTGGAGCATAATTAATGGAGGCTTTAGGACTAAACACAGAGGATATTGCTCCTTGATTGTTGCGATTTGTTGCAGGATTATTATTATCTAAGAGGTATCCATCAAAGTTTTTCCAATAATCATAACGCATTCCAAGAGTGCTAGAGAGATGAGGCAACCACTCTGAATCTACGCTCATATAAGCAGAAGCGACAAAGGCTTTCCCGCCATAGCTACGATAGACATCAGTGCGGCTTTTGTAGTCTTTCCAGTTTGTCATATTGGCATTAAGTTGTGTAAATGTGTAATAACGAAATTGCATTGCGGTGTTTAAAGAATGAATAGAGTTTAAATTGACACGATAGAACATATCAAGATAATTACTTGTAGAATCTATATCTTGTGTTGTCCCTGCACCACCATATCTATCGCCTTCTCCTTGTTTTGCATCTTGCCAGAGGCTAAAAAGATTTAATGTTGAAAAAGCAATTTTAAAATAAGATTCTAAAAAATCGTGTTGATAGGTGAGATTCCCTAATAAATGTGAATATGTCCCCATACCACCAAGTCCAGAGCCCACAAAATAATCTTTGCCATTGATAAGATGAATGTCTTGTCCAGCGCTATCTTTGACAGAGCTTTTAAAATGTCCAAAGGTGTAGTTGTGATTAGAAAAGCTTATCATACTTGAGAGCATATCAGAATCACTTATATCATATTCTGCCCTCAAACGAATGTCATAAATAGCGTAGTCTCGTCTGCCACCATCACCAAGAATATGATTTCCTGCTTTATCGGTGGGTATATTGATATTATTTGGTGCTGTTTCAGAGCTTGGAAGTAGAGTAGGGAAACTAGAATATCCATCGCTATGTGTAAGTCCTGCGCTAAGCTTTACTCTCAATCTTTTATCTATAAATACATCACCCACACTTGCAAATGCACGAATGAGATTTTTTTCGGCGGTGTCTTTATACAATTCATTGCCATAGCTAAGTAGAAATTGAGATTGGAATTGTGTAGGCATAGCAGTGATGAAATGAACTACGCCACCAATTGCTCCAGCACCATAGAGGCTAGAAAGCGCTCCACGAGCTACCTCTACGCGTTCTACATCATAGAGGGAAATTTGATTTAAGATTCTATTCTCTCCCTCTAAATCACTTAGAATCACGCCATCAAGCATAAGGAGAGTGCCATAATTAATGCCACGAATTTTCACTTTTGGACGCGGATTAAATCCTACATCATTATCTACACGCACACCAGAAAGCTTTTTAATTGTATCAGTGATTTTAGTATTTGGTATATATTGAATGTGTTTGTTATCTACCACACTTACATTGCTCGGGATTTTTTCCACATCAGTTGCAAGCGTATTGCCTGTAATAATTGATTTATTGAGAGTGTAAGATTGCATTGAATAAGCAAAACCCATACAAAATGCAAGGTTACATAGGATTTTAAACATCATTTATCCTTTCATATTTTAATATTATTGTAGCATATAGGCTAATTAAATATTACTTAATTAATTTTTTTATGTAATAAATATGATATACTATAATATTTTAGATATTTTGAAGTTATATTTGAAAAGATTAAGGGTATTGAACGAGGAGAAAATATGCGTGTCATAGTAATAGTTTTTATTTGTATAGGTGTATTGTGGGGAAAAAATACATTGATTATGGCAGTGTCTGAAAATATAGGCGCACTGAATCCACAAGGTTATCAAGGTAATGCAATGTTTGCGCAAAATGCTATTTATGAGGGTTTGGTGCGTGTAGATAAGCAAGGGAAAATTATACCAAGCTTGGCACTTTCGTGGCATATAAGCCAAGATGGTTTAAGTTATGAATTTACATTGCGTGAGGGAGTGAAGTTTTCAAATGGTGAAACATTTAATGCTGATGCAGTGGTGCTCAATTTTCAATCTATCCTTAAAAATAGAGCAAGGCATTCGTGGAGTGGCTTGGCTATGGCAATTAAAGACATACAAAAAGTGAGTGAATACAAAGTGCGTCTCCTCCTCAAGCACCCATATAGTCCAACGCTTAATGAGCTCTCTGTAGCACGTCCTTTTAGATTCTTAGCTCCGAGTGCAATGCCTAAGGACTTAGATTTGATTAAGCACAATCCAAAGCCTATTGGCACAGGGGCTTATATGTTAAGTGATTCTAAACTTGGCGTGAGCGATACATTACTTAAGAATCCACATTATTGGGATAAAGAGGCTTATAATGGAATTTATTATGATGAGGTTATTTTAAAGGTAATTTTTGACCCTAATGCTAAGCTTGCGGCACTTAAATCAAAACAAATAGATATGATTTATGGATATGACCAGATTCCATTAGAAATATTTAAAAATATGCAAAATGATAAACATTTTAATACTTACCTTAGCCCTTCTATTTATAGCACGAGCCTTGTCATTAATTCTGCTTCGCCCATTCTTGCTTTGAGCAATGAGAAGTCTTCGCAGAGTTTGCGCAAAATTATTGCGCTTGGCATTGATAAAGCAAAAATTACTCAAGCAGTCTATGGGGGATTACAAGAGAGGGCAGATATGATTTTTGCACCTACTTTTGTTCATTCACTTGGCTCACATAATGCCCCAAAAATACTTCCCTATAAACCAAAAGAGGCTAAAGGGGCTATCGCATTACTCTTACAAGATTCTCAAGCTGTCTTATTGCGCCATAGAGGTGTAGAGATACTTTTTAGTGGAGATAATCCAGCCCATAAGATGATGGCAGAAATTTTACAAAGTGAGTTTAAAACCATTGGTATCAAAGCGCGTTTAAGTGCAAGTGAGCCCACCATTTATCGTAATCGCTTGGTTAAGGGCGCATTTGATATGGCTTTTAGTGAGACTTGGGGTGCGCCCTATGAGCCTTTGAGTATGCTGTATTCTATGCTCATTCCTAGTCATATTGATTTTGCAGCACAAGCAGGTTTAAGTCAAAAACCTTATATTGATAAGCTCATTAGAGAACTCATTGCTCTTAATCCTCGCTCTCAAATATTTTATACCACCTTGAGTGAAGTAATAGCCCTATTGCAAGAGAGTGGTGTGTATATCCCGCTCACTTATCAAAGAAATAAGGCAATCGCCCATAAGAAAATTAAAGGCATTAAAATGGGTGTGGTAAGCTATGAAGTGCCATTTTGGGAAATGTATGAATAAACAAAGGTAAGGTATGAAACGTATTATTTTGTATAGAATCTTATCTCTCGTGCCTATTATGCTTATAACTTCTTTTGGGGTATTTTGTTTGTTAAGATTGGGTGGGAGCGACCCTGTAATGGCATATATCATTCATTCAAATCTCCCTGCTACTCCCGAACTTATTACAGAAATTACACATAGTTTTGGACTTGATAAACCACTTTTGGAGCAATATTTTACTTGGCTGTGCAATGCGCTAAGGCTTGATTTTGGTATTTCTTATATGAATGGGCGAAGCGTAAGTGCGGATTTTTTATATTTTTTGCCCAATACCCTCATACTTGTGGCTTGTGGCTTTGGATTAACTTTTTTGTGTTCTGTGCCGCTTGGGATTATAAGTGTGTATTATCATAATAAATTACCTGATTTTTTGATTAGATTTTTTTGTTTTGTGGGTGTGAGTATGCCAAATTTTTGGCTCGCATTTTTGCTTATTTTGGTTTTTAGTGTATATCTTAACTGGTTACCCGCAGTTGGTATGGAGGGCGTGCAGAGCTTTATTTTGCCAAGTATAAGCATTGCGCTGATGTCTATATGTATTAATGCGCGACTTATCCGAGCAAATATGCTTGAAGTGCAAAAAGAGAGGCATATTATTTATGCAAAAATGCGTGGTGTTAATGGGTGGAGACTTCATATAAAACATATTTTTTATAATGCTTTTCTCCCTATTCTTACAGCAATGGGTATGCACATTGGTGAGCTCCTTGGTGGTGCGCTTGTGATAGAGAGTGTATTTGCATTACCCGGCATTGGGCTTTATAGTATTCAAGGTATTGCAAATCACGATTACCCTGTGATTGAATGTTTTATTGTGGTATTAAGTTTTTGTTTTGTGCTTTGTAATGGCGTAGTAGATGTTTTCTATGGATTGCTTGACCCGCGCATACGCAAGCAAATGGAAAACACACAAAATGCATCAAAAGAGGGGATATGAATAATACTATTAAGATGAGTTGGTGGGGCAAAGGTGCATTTGTAGGTGTTGGGATTCTTATGCTCTTGGCTCTTTTTACTCCATTTCTTGCTCCATATACCCCAGATATGCAGGATTTGGAATATCGGTTTGCACCTATAAGTGTGCAACATTGGCTTGGCACAGATTATTTAGGGAGGGATATATTTTCCCGACTTTTATATGGTGCAAGACTTTCGCTTGGTTGTGCATTTGTTATTTTAGGTTGGATTGTGCTGTTGGGCATAAGTGTAGGTGGGTTATGTGGCTTTATTGGTGGGCGCATTGATACTCTATGTATGCGTGTGTGTGATGTATTCTTGAGTGTGCCAACTATTGCTCTGTCATTGTTTTTGATAGGTATTTTAGGTGCTGGATTAGAAAATGTGATAATTGCCATTGTGCTTACACATTGGGCTTGGTATGCAAGAATTGTGCGTAGCATTGTATTTAGTCTCAAAAATAAAGAATATGTCTTGCTCTCCTATACCTTTGGCACAAGTGGGTGGCAGAGATTTAGGCGACATATTCTCACTCCTATCCTCTGTCAATGTGTGGTGCTTGCAAGTATGGATATAGGGCATATTATGCTTCATATTGCTGGATTGTCATTTTTAGGACTTGGTGTGCAACCACCTACGCCTGAATGGGGCATTATGCTTAGTGAAGCTAAAGATTATATGTGGGATTACCCCTCGCTTATTATTTATCCGGGAATAGCACTTTTTATCAGCGTGGCTTTATGTAATTTATTAGGTGAAGCATTAAGAGATTATTTTGGTGTGCAAAATAGCCTTGATGACCAATCAAGTGAAGAATCTAAACATATAAAAGATACCAAAATACATCTTGATTCTAAGATAACCCCTCTTACTCAAGCACAAATTTTGCACATTCACGATTTAAGTATTTGCCTAGATTCTCATCATCTTGTCTCTCATCTTAATGTATCTATGAAACGCGGTGAATGTGTGGCATTACTTGGCAAAAGCGGAAGTGGAAAGTCTATAAGTGCCCTTGCTTTGCAAGGATTCCTTGCTTCTAATTTAAGCCAGATAAGTGGTAAGATTATGCTTGATGATAAAGTGATTAATCCTGCACTTTATCGCTCGCTTGCTTTTTCTTGCATTATGCAGAATCCACGCACTTGTTTTAATCCACTTTTAAGTATCGCTCATCATTTTAAAGAAACACTTAAATCTCTTCATAAGCCTTATAATCAAACCTTTGTCGCACAATGTGTTAGAGAATCTGGATTAGATGAGCAAGTGCTTACTATGTATCCATTTGAATTAAGCGGCGGTATGTTGCAACGCGTAATGATAGCCTTAGCATTGCTCACCCAAGCTCCATTCATCATCGCTGATGAACCAAGTAGCGATTTGGATAGAGATATAGCATTTGAGATTCTTCAAACCTTGCGTAGGTTACAACAACAGCGAGGACTTGGTATTTTGCTTATCACACACGATTTGGAAGTAGTTGCCTATATGGCTCAATATGTGTATGTAATGGATAAAGGCAAGGTTATAGAAGAAGTTTCTCTTAGCAAAGATTTTTGTTCTTATGTGCCTAAGAGCGCGACTCTAAAGCACTTAAAAGATATATGTGAGAGTAATTTGCTCACAAAGGAAAGTGCGCTATGTTAAGGCTCTGTAATGTATCATATCAATATAAATCATACAGATTCTTTAGCACGACACAAAAAGCAGTGCTCAAGCATATCTCTTTGAATCTTTGTGCGGGAGAGAGTCTTGCAATAATGGGGGCAAGTGGTTGTGGTAAAAGCACATTGGCACAAATTGCTTGTGGATTACTCACTCCAACGCGTGATGAATTAGGGCAAGTGGGCAAGGTATATGTAAATGAACAATTACTTAACCTTAATTCACTTCGTGCAAGACGTTTATTTTATGCACAAGTGCAGATTCTCTTTCAAGATGCCATAGGTTCGCTTAATCCGCGTTTGAATTGTTTTGAGAATCTTATTGAGCCACTTTTGTATTTGCGTGGCATAGCCTATAAAGATTGTTTAAAATATATTGAGCCATTGCTTGAGCGTGTGGGATTACATACAGAGATTTTGGACAAAAATGTAGCAATGATTTCAGGAGGTGAAGCACAAAGAATCTGCCTTATACGCGCTTTGCTCGTTAATCCAAAACTCCTTATCCTTGATGAGAGCACTTCGGGACTTGATTATGAGCTATGTTTGGAGGTTATTGCATTTCTTAAAGCTTGGCAAAAACAACACAAAAGTGCTATTTTGCTTATCACACACGATAAGCATATCGCTCAAAAATTATGCGAGAATCTCAAATATATAAAAAATGGAGCATTATGTGATTTAGCTTAAAGCCAAATCTTTTTTGAATTGAAGCAATCGCTCGCTTTGGGTATCTAATGCTTTAATGATAATAGCTCCATTATTTGTGCTTATACCGACATTTAAGGAGCTATTTTTGATTTTTTCCTCTAAGATGTGAAGGTCTAGTAAATCATCACATATCACCATACTCAAGGTGTGGGTATATTTATCAAAGAGGCAGGGATTTTGCATATCCATTTGCGTGGGTTTAAGATGAGTGTTTTCAAAAAAAACCAATTCATTTTCTTTGTATATGCGAAGCCTTGAGCAGAGTTCCGTAAAATCAAATATTTCACCGCACGCTACTCTGCCTGCGCATATTATCTCGCTGTAATGCAATCTAGCATTTTTACTCAAATAAACATCAGTAGTATTTTTAAATGAAGAATCTTTAAAGGGCAAAAGAGGCAAGGGTGCATAATCTAAAAAGGCATTTTCCTCTACTTGAATGTGAGTATGTTTGCTTGCATAGCCATCTTGTGTGTCGTGTATTTTT
Source organism: Helicobacter sp. MIT 21-1697 (assembly GCF_026241255.1). Lineage (NCBI taxonomy): Bacteria > Pseudomonadati > Campylobacterota > Epsilonproteobacteria > Campylobacterales > Helicobacteraceae > Helicobacter > Helicobacter sp. MIT 21-1697. Next base: position 321,857 of record NZ_JAPHNC010000001.1, read on the forward strand.
TCATAACTTTGTGAGATTAATCGGATTTTGCTTTCTTTGCCAATGTGTATGTGAATATCTTGACAATCATCTTTAAGTAGTCCAGCAGAGACTGATATAAGCATAATTTCAGCTATATCCTCATCTTCTAATGGGCTTATTATCTTAAGAGGAGGCGTAAAAAACATCTCCTCAATGATATTTTTACCATTTAAGCCTTTTTTTGTTTTGAGTTTTAAAGTGCTTTTTTGTGCAAAGTTACTCATATATCTTCCAAAAGCGCATATTTTTTTATCCATTCCACGACAGCACCAATGCCTTCTTTGGCACGGATATTTGTGAATAAAAAAGGCTTATCCCCGCGCATTTTTCTTGCATCTGATTCCATTATGTGCAGATTTGCACCAACATAAGGAGCTAAGTCAATTTTGTTGATAATAAGCAAATCTGAACGCATAATACCCGGTCCGCCTTTTCTTGGGATTTTATCCCCTTGTGCTACATCAATGACAAAGATTGTAAAATCTGCTAATTCTGGACTAAATGTAGCAGAGAGATTATCGCCACCACTTTCTATAAAGAGAATCTCAATATCAGGAAATCGCTCCAGCATTTCCTCTACTGCTTCAAGATTCATAGAGGCATCTTCTCTAATGGCTGTGTGAGGACAACCACCTGTTTCTACGCCGATAATTCTTTCATTTGGAAGCACAGAATTTTTGCTCATAAATTCTGCGTCTTCGTGCGTATAAATATCATTAGTAATAACAGCAAGAGAGTATTGTGTGTGCATTAAACGCGTAAGAGATTCTATTAAAGCAGTTTTGCCGCTTCCCACAGGTCCGCATATACCTATTTTTACCATTTATTCTCCTTTATGACATATATAATCTTGTGTGCAAATATTGATGTTGCATTGCTTTAATATCACTTGCAATAGCGCTATTGCACAAATCTTGCTTTGTGAGAGATGTAAGCTTTTGACATAATATAAAAAATTCCTCGTGTAAAGAAGCAAGTATCTCCTGCCCATCGCTTTGGGCAAGTGGGATAAGTTTCACGCAATTTGTGAGGGTATGAGAGGCTTGAGCATATAAGTAATGTTGTATGCACTCTTGCTCATTAAGTTGATATGAGGTGCAAAATACACCATAGGCAACTGCATAAATATGATGAATGCTTGCTTGTGTATATGATTGAAATAAGGCATTTTGTTGCAACTTCATAGCTTGAATAGTTTTTATAAAACGCGCTCCAAGCTTTTGTATAGCACTTTTTACTTGTTTTGCCACACTTGCTGCTGCGATGATAGATTCTATTTCAAGGATTTCCTCCAAAGAATGAGATTGCTGAATAAGCTTTATAGCTAATAAGTCTGTATGCAAAACTTGAGTATGCAAATAGGCTTTAAGATAATCTTTTGCATCATATTTATTTTTTATCCTTCCTGATTGCACATAGCTCTCTAGTCCAAAAGAATGCGTGTAATTGCCTATGGGAAAAAGCGCATCATTAATTTGTAGAAGCAAAAAATTCACCTTAATCCTTTTTGCATAATTTTATACCAAAATGCGGACTTTGAGTAAGCTTTGGCTCACGCATAAGAGGAGAGGTAAGATTGATTCTATTTTGAGAATCTAACACACACCATTTTTTTTCAAATGCAATACCTCTTTTTTGGCAGATTCTTTGCAATGGCATCTCAAAAGGTGCTTGAAGCTCCATTGTATTTTTATCATAAAAAAGCGGTATATGCAAATTGCCAATTTCATAACAGAGTGTTATCATAGTATCCCAATCTATTGGCTGCATAGAAAGCACCCAAGTGGGCAAAATAGAGATAATAATTGCCCTATGCGTATCTAAAAAGAGTATATCCCCATCATTTAAGCCACCTTTTGGCACTTGGGCAAGCTTCATCGCTATAACTTGCCCATTTTGTGAGCTTAAACGCGCAATTTTTTTTCTTGTATCATACCAATCCACTTGCACTCTATCAATTTCTAAATGTGTTGTATCTATGTCTTTGATATTGCCAAGAATATGCTCCACTTGCATTAATGCCAATATCCTATAAGGATAAGCCACGCAGGAATCCACGCGGTAAAGATTCCCTCTGCAATAGCTAAGTAAGGCACGAATTTAAGTTCAATTTTTAAAACACTTTCAATCCAGCCTGTGAGCCACAAAATGCCCCAAGCAATCCATATATAAGCAAAGGCTATACTTTCTTGTGTGCCTTCGTTATAGCTTAGATAGGCTGCGGGGATAGCATTTATTGCAACAAACAAACTATACCAACCATAAGCTCTTATATCAAGGTTAAAAAGATTGTTGCAGGCTATAAAAAGATAAGTAAAACCAAAGAGTAATCCAGTAGCCGCCGCATAAAAGTCATCAAAGCCATTATCGCTTACACTTCCATGCACAATCACTATGATATTTATAAAAACAGAGAGCAATCCTACAAAAATATTCATTATTGAAGCACTTTTGCCATCAATTTGCGTGAGGCGACAAATGCCATTATTGATAAGCACAATAGCTACATACATTAATACAATACCTAACATATTTTCTCCTTAAAATAAACAATAAAGTTGTCCCAAAGATACCTTATCAACAGGCTTAGAAGTAATTTTTGTATTATTTACTTTCACCTCATAAGTTTCAGGATTGACTTCAATGGGCGTAATCACATCATTAAACTTCATATCTTTTTTTGCAATAGTGCGACAATTTTTTACAGGCAAAAGCATTCTTTCAAGTCCAAGTTCCTCCTTGAGACGAGAATCATAAGCAATTTGTGAGACAAAAGTAATGGCACAATTATATTTTGCTTTGCCATAGCTACCAAACATTGGCGCATAATGAACGGGTTCGGGAGTAGGGATAGAAGCATTAGCATCTCCTATTTTTGCTGCCACAATCATTCCATTTTTAAGAATCATCTCTGGCTTTATACCAAACATACTTGGTTTCCAAAGCACCAAGTCCGCAAATTTACCTACTTCAACAGAGCCTACATATTCTGAAATCCCGTGAGCAATGGCTGGGTTAATAGTGTATTTGGAAATATATCTTTTGATTCTAAAATTATCATTTTCCCCATTTTCTTCTTTTAAAGCTCCAAATTCATTTTTGCATTTATCTGCGGTTTGCCAAGTTCTCGTGATGACTTCGCCCACTCTACCCATAGCTTGAGAATCCGAGCTTGTAATTGAGAAAATCCCCATATCGTGGAGTGTGTCTTCTGCGGCAATGGTTTCTGGGCGGATTCTGCTATCAGCAAATGCGACATCTTCTTTGATTTTTTTATCTAAGTGATGACATACCATAAGCATATCTAAATGCTCATCGGCTGTATTTTTTGTAAATGGAATTGTGGGATTTGTAGAAGCAGGGAGGATATTTGGTTCTCCTGCAGCCTTAATAATATCTGGGGCGTGTCCTCCACCAGCACCTTCTGTGTGGAATGTGTGGATAGTTCTCCCTGCGATTGCCCTCATCGTATCTTCAACACAGCCACTTTCATTGAGTGTGTCTGTATGAATAGCTACTTGCACATCATATTTTTGGGCAACATTTAAGGCGTGATTAATCGCAGCAGGAGTAGAACCCCAATCTTCATGAACCTTTAATCCCAATGCTCCAGCTTTAATTTGCTCCTCTAATGCTTCTTCATTGGAGCTATTGCCTTTGCCCAAAAATCCTAGATTCATAGCATAGCCTTCAGCAGCACGCAACATTTGGTGCATATTCCACTTTCCGGGTGTGCAGGTAGTCGCATTTGTGCCTGCTGCTGGTCCTGTGCCTCCGCCAATCATTGTTGTTATGCCACTATAAAGTGCAGTTGGAATCTGCGTAGGAGAGATAAAATGAATATGCGTATCAATGCCACCAGCAGTAATAATTTGTCCCTCTCCTGCTATAACTTCTGTTGCTGTTCCTACAACCATTGCTTCAGACACATTATCTTGTGTATCTGGATTTCCAGCTTTGCCAATACCCACGATTTTTCCATTTTTAATGCCAATATCAGCCTTGTAAATCCCTGTATAATCAATAATCATTGCATTTGTGATGACTACATCAAGCTCATTTTCATAAGTGCTTGCGCTTTGAGCCATACCATCGCGGATAGTTTTCCCTCCACCAAATTTAATCTCCTCACCATAAAGTGTCCAGTCTTTTTCAATTTCTGCAAATAAGTTTGTATCGCCTAAGCGCACCTTATCTCCTGTGGTTGGTCCATACATAGAAACATATTGTTTTCTTGAAATCTTAATCATTTTTTCTCCTTAATATAAATTAGTGTATAAAATGCTTTTTTGCAGCGTTTGTGAGACATTGTTCTTTGTTTTTTTCGCTTGTGTGCATATTTGTTAAGTCGTTAAATCCAATAATTGTTTGTTTGCCACCAAAATCAATAAGATTCACACTTTTTTCCTCACCGGGTTCAAAACGCACAGATGTGCCAGAGGGAATATCTAAGCGTTTGCCAAAGCTTTGAGCCCTATCAAATTCTAAGAGCGCATTGACTTCAAAGAAATGAAAATGAGAGCCTACTTGTATCGGTCTATCGCCTTTGTGAGTAACTTTGATGCTTATAGATTCTTTATTGGCATTAAGCGTGATGTCCTCATCTTTGAGGATATATTCTCCGGGCGTGAGTTTGCCATTATCTTCAATGGGATTATGAATTGTAACAAGCTTTGTTCCATCAGGAAAACTCACTTCTACCTGCACTTCATCAACCATACTCGCTACACCTTCCATTACCTCATCAGCTTTGAGAATCTCTCTACCTTGCTGCATAAGTTCTGCTACGCTTTTGTTACCCTCTCGCGCAAGCTCCATAATTTCCATACTGATAAGGGCTATGGATTCAACATAATTCAGTTTAATACCTCGTTCTTTGCGGCTTTTGGCTAATGCCCCAGCATAATGTAACATTAGTTTATCTAATTCTTTAGGTGTTAATCTCATACTCTATCCTTTATTTTATAATTTTTACTCTCTTTAGAGGCGCGAGGATTGTAAAATCTTATGATAAATACTTATTAAATAGTGTGTTTTATGGCATCTAAGTATTAAAGGCAGCAAGTTATAATGTTAGTATTTATAAAATGAAAGAATATAGGGTGCAAAATGAGAATCTTAATGAATTGTGTAAAGAAATTGCTTCAAAAAAGGTGCGCTGATGAGACTTTGAATAAAACGCTTCATTATAAAAAATTAAAGATAAAACCTCCAACAAAACTAAAGCCTTTTGAATGGCAGGAGCAGAAACTCAAAAAGAAAGGCTATAAGGGCGATGAGATTTATAAGATTATTATCAATACTGCCACAAACCCAATAAATCAAAAAATGAGCGATAAACCTCAAAAGTGCAAAGAGGATTTGCCTACCCCAAGAGAAGCAGCAGAGCGTGAAAATCTCAATTATCTTATGTGGTGCGATAAAGAATGGAATGAAGATGATGAGGGCAATATGCGCTGGGAGTTTGAGCTGTGGAATTTTGGCTATGAAGATGCCTTGAATTTGTGTGGGGCTATATGGACGATATTTGATTGTAACATTGTTTTATTAGATTTTTATGATTTGGTAGAAACAAAAATTTGGCGTTTTAGTATTAATGATATGCCTTGTTTGTGGTATTTTAATGACTTCCCCGCTTATCATTACATTATTCCATTTGAGCAAACCCAAGAAAATTGCGCCAAACTTGAGGGCTATATGAAAATCCTCGTTGATGAGCTCAATAGAATCGCTATTGAGAAAATCATAGAGCCTTATTGAATAAAAGAAAGAACAGAATGCTTTAATATTGAGGTGATAAAACTTATTTTCCAAATAAGTAGCTTCCAAACCAAAATACCATGCATTTTTTAGCTTTTTGGCTAAAGTTATTGTATTTTTTCTGCACGATAGAATCATCAAAGTAGAGTTCTCTTGCATTTTTCAATGTAAGGGCAAAGCCTATATCCTCACGCCTTTTTGTAATCTCACCTCCTTTTTCATAGATAAAGCCTATGTGAATATAGTTTTGCTCTTCATCATCATAGAATCTTTTTTTAAAATCTAAGCACAAATAATGCGCGATTTCTAGCGGATGATTCTGTTCCTTTTCTTTGCTCTCTCCAAAAAGCACTTCGGCTTTTACATATGAGGTGTCTAGTTCTAAGGGTATGCTTTGGTGTGTAGGGATACCCTCTTTATAATTGGCGGCAGTGAATATTCGCTCTCCTTTGAGATAATCAGTGCAAGCTTTTGCATTGTTTTTTGGCACAAAATCATACACACTTCTCACCCAAAACCAACGATATTCTTTGAATACAGAATCTTTAGATTCAATAGATAATATGACCTGTCTTTTCATTGCAGCTCCTCAAATCGCCAAAGCATAAAGCTTGGCAATTATTATAGTGCAAATAAATCACTAAACTCATTAAATGGCGTGGATTCTAAAGTTTTTTGATTTGCGCATAATTCCTCAATAAGTGCGCATTTTTTCGCACTTAGTTTTCCTGCAATATTGCGTTTAAACTTTTCTACAAGCACAGGGATTCCCTCATCTCTGCGGCGTTTATGCCCAATAGGATACTCAACTTCTACTTTTTGGCTTTTACTACCATCTTTATAGAAAATCTGCACTGCATTGGCAATGGAGCGTTTATCAGATTCTAAATATTCGCGTGTATAGCGCTCATCAACTTCTACTACCATTTTAGCACGCAACGCGTCAATTCTTGAATCTTTTGCTACGCTATCCTCGTAATCATCAGCTGTAAGTCGTCCAAATACAAGCGGCACAGCTACCATATATTGAATGCAGTGGTCTCTATCAGCTGGATTTGCAAGCGGTCCTACTTTGTTAATGATTCTATGTCCGGATTCTTGAGTAGTAATGATGATTTTATCAATATCTTCAAGGCGATTTTTCACTTCATTATGAAGTTTAATCGCACACTCTACCGCAGTTTGTGCGTGAAATTCTGCGGGGAAACTGATTTTAAAAAGCACATTTTCCATTACATAGCTACCAAATTCTTGTGGAATGGTAAGTTTTTGTCCTCTCATTTTCACATCTTCAAATCCCCAAAATGAAGCACTCAATGCGCTTGGATAGCCCATTTCACCGCTTAATGCTTTTAGGGCGAGATTCACTCCTCTACTGCTTGCATCACCTGCAGCCCAACTTTTGCGCGAACCTGTATTTGGGGCGTGGCGATAAGTTCTCAATGCTCCACCATCAATAAAAGCGTGGCTCACAGCATTACGCACTTCATCAAAATTTCCTCCAAGCATAGCACAAGCCACAGCACTAGAGGCAATTCTCACAAGTAGCACGTGGTCTAATCCTACCTTGTTAAAGCAATTCTCTAAAGCCAAGATTCCTTGAATCTCGTGTGCTTTAATCATTGCGCTTAGCACATCTTTTACTTTGAGCGGCTCTTTGCCTGTGGCAATATTTTTGCGACTAAGATAATCTGCCACTGCCCAAATCGCCCCTAAATTATCACTTGGGTGTCCCCATTCTGCAGCAAGCCAAGTATCGTTAAAATCAAGCCATCTGACCATTGCACCAATATTAAATGCTGCTCTCTCTGGCTCTAATTGATAGCTAGTTCCGGGAATCTTTGCCCCCAATGGGCGAAACTCTGCTCCCTCTACCACGGGTCCTAAGATCTTCGTGCAAGCAGGAAAATTCAGTGCTAAAAGCCCACAGCCTATTGTATCCATAAGGCAATATCTTGCAGTCTCGTATGCAAGAGGTGAGTTAATTTCAAACTCTAGCGCATAGCGAGCAATTTTGCTTAATAGTTCATCAAACTCCGGTCGTTTTGTCTCTAAAATACCCATATCTACACTCATTGTGTTCTCCTTATATTTAGATTAAAAATGTGCCTAGCGATTATGCAGTGGCACAAATGCCTTTTTGTCTGGTCCAATATATTCTGAACTCGGGCGAATAAGTTTGTTATTTGCCCTTTGTTCAAAAATATGTGCCAACCACCCCGCTGTGCGAGAGAATATAAAAATTGGCGTAAAGTAGGGTGTTGGAATCCCCATAAAGTGATATGCAGACGCACTATAAAAATCCAAATTTGGAAAAAGCTTTTTTTGTTCCCACATCACTTTTTCTATCATTTCACTAATGGGATAAAGCCCCTCTGTATCGCCCACATCTTCACTAAGCTTTTTGCTCCATTGTTTTATCACTACATTGCGTGGGTCAGCTTTGACATACACGCGATGTCCAAAGCCCATAATTTTATCTTTTTTGGCAAGTTTATCTAAAATGCCTTTTTCAGCCTCTTGTGGAGTTTTATATTCGGTGATAAGCTCCATTGCTGCTTCATTTGCTCCTCCGTGCAAAGGTCCTCTAAGCGCACCAATCGCCCCTGTAATACCCGAATAAATATCCGACATAGTCGCTGTGATAACGCGCGCAGTGAATGTGCTTGCATTAAATTCGTGTTCAGCATAGAGAATCAAACTTATGTGCATTGCTTTTACCCATAAATCTTTTGGTGATTTTTGATGAAGAAGTTCCAAAAAATACCCAGCAATGGAGTCTTGGTGAGATTCTGTGTTTATTTCCTTGCCATTATGGTGATAGTGATGCCAAAAAGTAAGAGCTGAAGGGAAAATCCCCAAAAGCCTTGTAGCAATTTTATGCTGCATAGGAAAAGACATTTTTACAATATCATAGCTTTCAGGTTCAAGGCAGCCAAGCATAGAACAAGTTGTGCGCATAATATCCATAGGGTGTGCATTTTTTGGCAAAAGTTTAAGTGTATCCTTAAGCGCTTTGGGCAAACCTCTTGCTGCTATAAGCTCTTTTTTAAATGTTGCGAGTTCATTGGCATTTGGCAATTTTTCTTTTAAGAGCAAATAAGCCACTTCTTCAAATTCGCAATGTTCTGCTAAATCATAAATATCGTAGCCTCTATAATTGAGCCCGTGCCCTGTGCCAACCGTGCAAATAGCAGATTGTCCAGCAGTAATTCCTGCAAGTCCGCCTACTTTCGTATTTTTGATTGCTTCTCCCATAGTTTCTCCTTATTTCTTATGTTTAAATAATTCATCAAGCTTTTGCTCAAAAGTGTGATAACCAAGCATTTCATAAAGTTCTTCACGAGTTTGCATAGCATCTATACTTTGCTTTTGTGAGCCATTTTTGATAATGTCTTGAAAAACTGCAAGTGCAGCTTTATTCATTGCTCGTGCTGCAGAAAGAGGATAAAGCACCATTTTGACACCCACACTTTGAAGTTCAGTAGTAGTGAAATAGGGTGTTTTTCCAAATTCTGTGATATTTGCTAAAACAGGCACTTTTATATTTTGCGTGAATTGTTTATATTCCTCAAGCGTATGTATCGCTTCGGCAAAAATCATATCTGCTCCTGCCTCTACATAGGCTAATGCCCTCTCAATAGCGCGATTTTGCCCTTCACTTGCGTGTGCATCTGTGCGTGCCATCAATACAAAACTTTCATCAATTTTTGCATCTACTCCGGCTTTAATCCTATCGCACATTTCTTCTAAACTCACAAGCTCTTTATTAGGGCGGTGTCCGCAACGTTTTTGTGCTACTTGGTCTTCAATATGGCAGCCTGCTGCTCCGCTTCGTGTTAAATCTTTGATAGTGCGTGCGATGTTAAATGCCCCACCCCAGCCTGTATCTGCATCAACAAGTAGGGGTAAATCACTTGCTGCTGTGATTCTACGCACATCAATACATACATCTTCTAATGAGCTAATGCCTAAATCTGGCACTCCCAAACTCATCGCAGCTAATGCTCCTCCACTAAGATAAAGAGCTTTTGCTCCACTTTTTTGTGCTTGTATCGCACTATATGCGTTGATTACACCGATAATTTGCAGAGGATTATTGTGTGCTACTGCGTCTCTTAACTTCGTCCCTTGTGATTTCATTTTTCCTCCTTTGTTTTGATTGGATAGCCAAGCGCAGCAAGTGTTTTTTCAATTTCAGGCAAAACGCTTGAATCTTCAATGGTTGAGGGCATCTTCCATTCATTGCCATCGGCAATATCACGCATAGTATTGCGCAAAATCTTGCCGCTTCGTGTTTTGGGAAGTCTTGCCACAACAGCTACAATGTGTAATGACGCTACTGCGCCAATTTCCTCTCGCACAAGTTGCACCACACCTTCACATAGACTTTGTGTATCGCGTTCTAATCCATCTTTAAGCACGACAAAAGCTAATGGAATCTCTCCTTTGAGCTCATCATTCACACCAATAACTGCGCATTCAGCAATATCTGGGTGCTTTGAAATGGCTTCTTCCATACCACCTGTGGAGAGGCGATGTCCTGCGACATTGATTACGCCGTCCATTCGTCCCATTACAAATACATAGCCATCTTTGTCAATATACCCGCTATCACCTGTGAGATAATAACCCGGATAGTGATTGAGATAAGAGCGTTTATATCGTGCGTCATCACCCCAAATTCCACAAAGACACGCAGGAGGCAATGGAAGCTTGATAACAAGATTCCCTAATTTCCCCTTTTTGCATTCCTTGCCCTCTTCGTCAAGCACTTTAAGATTGAATCCGGGCATAGGTTTAGTGGGAGAACCCGGTTTAATAGGAAGTGGCTCTAAACCTAAGGGATTGGCTGCTATTGCCCAGCCGGTTTCTGTTTGCCACCAATTATCAACCACAGGCTTTTTCGTAAGCTTTTCAATCCATTTAAGCGTATTTGTATCACAACGTTCTCCAGCAACAAATACTGCCTTAAGCGAGGATAAGTCATATTTTTTAAGCCATTCGCCCTTAGGATCTTCTTTTTTGATAGCTCTAAATGCAGTAGGTGCAGAGAAGAGGATATTGACCTTATACTCTTCCACAATACGCCAAAATGCGCCGGGATTTGGCGTTTTAACAGGTTTGCCTTCATAGAGGATTGTTGTGCAACCATTCATTAGCGGTGCATATACAATATAGCTATGCCCAACTACCCAGCCTACATCGCTTGCAGCCCAAAATACATCACCGGGTTTGGCATTATAAATATTGTCCATTGACCATTTCATAGCCACAGAATGTCCGCCATTACCACGAATAACGCCTTTTGGTTTGCCTGTTGTGCCTGAAGTATAAAGTATATATAGTGGGTCAGTTGCATTAAGTGGGACACATTCTACACCTTCGGTTTTTTCTTCTTCACTCTCCCAATCTACATCACGCCAAGGGAGCATATTTGCCCTCTCTTGAGGACGTTGCCAAATCAGACAAGTAGTGGGCTTATGACTTGAAGACTTAATGGCTTCATCAAGAATAGGCTTATATTTGACTACACGACTAATTTCTATACCGCACGAAGCACTAATGATTACTCGTGGTTTGGCATCTTCAATACGTGAAGCAAGCTCGTGTGAAGCAAATCCGCCAAATACAACGCTGTGGATAGCTCCGATTCTCGCACAAGCAAGCATAGCAATGACTGCTTCTGGAATCATTGGCATATAAATAAGCACTCTATCGCCTTTGACTATACCTTTATTTACAAGTATCCCTGCAGTTTTAGCTACGCGTTTGCGCAATTCTTTATAAGTGTAAGATTTTTTTGTATCAGTTACAGGCGAATCATAATGAAGTGCTACTTGCTCACCTCTACCATTTTCTATATGCAAATCAAGAGCATTGTAGCAAGTATTCATACAGCCTCCTACAAACCAACGATAATGGTCATTGACAACATCAAGCACCTTATCCCATTCGTGATACCAATGCACTTTTTTTGCAGCTTCTGCCCAAAAGATTTCTGGATTCTCAATGGATTGTTGATAAATTTCTTGATATGTGGGCATTTTTTCTCCTTTATAAGTAAGATTATTGCTTAAAGTTCTATTCTAGCTTGATTGATGAGATTTGCTTTGAACAATTTTTGATTTTTAAACACAAGATTTGAGCATAAATGCTATAATTGAACAAAAATTGTGCATTTTATGTCCAAAATCAGAGAATATGAGAACATCAAGGATTAAAATATGGCATTTGGAGCATTAGAAAAATTGATTATTATCTACCAACAATCAGGCTTAAGTGTGTCAAAATTTGCCCAAATTATCGGAAAAGATAGACGCACACTTACTTCGTGGATTGATAAAAGTGTGCAAAAACAGCCTTCTAGCGAAGTTCTTACAGCAGTGAGTACCTTTTTTCGCTATCCTGAAAATATTTGGGAGCAATGTGATGAGCAGGAGTTTTATGCTCTGCTTAAAAATGTGCCAAAGAGTGAAGTAAAAATCATTGATAAGGGCTATGAAGGCGGTTTAGAGTATATTTTAGATAAAGAATCTAAGAGACGTTTTGTGATTCACCCTCGTTTTCCTTCACCTGCATATCGTGATAAAATTGTTACTTTTCCCTACAAATTTGGACAAAATCCACGCGCAATGCATTTGCGCAAAATGCGTTATGAATTAATGCTTGAACACGGATTTGAGAGTATAGAATGGTATAGTATAGAATCTTTACTGCGTTTTGCATTCTCGCCTATTGGCAATATCTATACTATGAGGCAGAGGCTTGAAGTGTTGGATTTAATGCTCCAAAGTCTTGAGGACAACTATAATAAAAGCCTTTATCTTTTTGATTCATACAGCACGAAGATGTTTGGCGTGGATACAACCTATATTTCCATTAATCCTCACGATAATCTAATGTTTTTCAAAATGCCCATAGATTCACTGATTGTAGAGATTAGCAATAAAACGCTTGTGCATAGAATCCATAAGCATTTCACTTCTCCCTCACACGCGCCAAAGCATATCCCCAAAGATTATGCGCCACAGATTCTGAAAATGTGTGCTGAATGTATCACGAAGAAAAAGGATATGATAGCCTTTTGTGCGCTCATAAATGAAAAAACCCCATATGCACCGCTTTTTATGAGTAGCATTTCAACGGAATATCATCATCTTTTTGTTCAATAGTTTATTTTAATGAGCACTCCCAATCATAAGCACTTTTGACAATCAATCTTAAATCATCGTATTGAGGTTTCCATTGTGTCAGGGAGAGAATCTTGTCATTTTTAGCGCTTAGCTCAATAGGGTCGCCTTCTCTACGAGCAGATTCTATAACTTTAAAATCTACTCCGCTGACTTGCTTGACAATATCAATGACTTCTTTTACGCTATATCCTTTAGAGTAGCCCACATTAAAGATATTTGAAGTATTTGTGCTTTGGAGATAGTGCAAGGCTTCAAGATGCGCACTTGCTAAATCATCAATATGGATATAATCGCGAATACAAGTGCCGTCTTTTGTGGGATAATCTGTGCCAAAGATACTCATACTCTCTCTTTTGCCACACGCACATTCACAAGCGACTTTGATAAGATGTGTGGCATTCTTGCTCCTTTGTCCCAAGCCTTTAGATTGTGATAGAATCTCTGTCGTGTTCTCCATACTTGCCCCTGCGACATTGAAATAACGCAATGCTACATAATTAAAGTTTTGTATAGCCTTTGCTGTATCTGCCAAAACTCGCTCACTCATCATTTTTGAAGCACCATAGGGATTGATAGGTAAAAGTGGAGCATTTTCATCAATGGGGATAAGCGCCATATCGGGCTCTCCATATACGGCAGCAGTGGAGCTAAAGATAAATTTTGTTATGCCGTATTCTACACATAGGGCAATAAGATTTGTGGTGTTGAGCGTGTTGTTTGTATAGTATTCAAGTGGTTTGAGGACAGATTCTCCTACGATAAGCGAAGCAGCAAAGTGAATGACAGCCTCAAATTGATAGTGCAACAACAAAGGGCGCATTTTGGATATATCATTGATATTGCTTTGCACAAAGCTCACTCGTTCTCCAAAACATTCTTGGAGGTAAGCGATGTTTTCTTTAAAGCCTGTGCTTAAATCATCAACGATGAGCAAGTGATAATTTGTGTTTTTCAACAAACAATAGGCAGTGTGCGAGCCGATGTAGCCACTTGCACCTGTGAGCAAAAGATGAGGCATATATGCTCCTTGAAATAGAATCTAAATTGTAGATTCTATCAAGTTTTAGCTAAATATATCCTGCGACTTTTGCGAGTAAATATCCTGCCACACAAGAGATAAGTCTAGGCAAGATAAAACACGAGATTTTGACAAAGCCTAATTATTTAAGTGTTTTTATGGCGTGAGTGTGTTAAAGTGAGGCATTTATATCATATATCTAAGGATTCTAAGTAAATGGCAGCTTTTGAAATTGTGCTTGTTGAACCACAGATTCCGCAAAATACAGGCAATATCGGGCGACTTTGCGTAGCGACAGATTCTATATTGCATTTGATACATCCGCTTGGCTTTAGCACATCACAAAAAGAGCTTAAGCGCGCTGGGCTTGATTATTGGCAGCATTTGCAGGTATATGAATGGGCGGATTTGGATACATTTTGGCATACTTATTCACCAAATGAGCGACATTTTTTCTTTAGCACTAAAGCAGAGCAGATTTATTTTGATGCAGATTTTTCTCAAGGTGGATTTTTGTATTTTGGCAGGGAAGATGCGGGATTAAATGAAAGCATTTTGCATACATATCATACGCAAGTCTATAAACTTCCAATGAAAGCAGGTGTGCGAAGTATCAATCTCGCCACAAGTGTTGGCGCGGCTCTTTATGAGGGAATGCGTCAATGCCAATGTTATAAGATTCTCTAAATTCTGTTTTAGTTTTATATTTGCGTGGCGGCGTGAGTGTAGATTCTCACATCTTCTTTCCCAAAAGCTTGGAGGAGTTTATTGATGATAAATTGTGCTTTTTGCTCATCAATAAACATTCTAAAAAGTCCATATTCTTGCCTGCCACTTACTTGTTCTGAAGCACTTTGTAAAAGGAGATTGGAAGCATATTTAGCACAAGGAATATAGAAAAAATCATCATAGCCATCTTCTAGGAGCATATCTACAATCGCATCTTTGAGTGTATCTTTAAAATAAATATCAATACTTAATGCTTCTTGTCCCATTATATTGCTCTACACATTATGAGATAAGATTGGGAGTTTGCTCACCCCAAGCAATAACTTCTTTGATTTTAAAAATGCCTATAATATAAAAGACACTACCGAATATAGCTAAAATAGCCCCAATAAACAAAATAATGGCATCTATGATAAGTATAAAATTAGTAGAAGCAGGAAGGCTTGAACTGCCTGAATAAGCTGCATAAATAAATAATGCAATGAAAGTTGTAATGCCCACAATAATGGTTCCAAATAAAGCTAATTTAAAACCTTTAAAAAAGAGTGGTTCATTCAAAATAAAGCTTAGTTCTTTGCTTATTTGCCAATAAATATAGATGAGGACAATATAGATAATACACATAATAATGGCACTAATGGTATTATTAAAAGACGATGAACCGCCTAAGAAATTCAATACAAATGCTAAAAAAACTATGAATAAAATAAGCCCAAAATATGCGAGATAGAGATTAAATAAACGTCTTCTTAAACTCAATTTGGAGAGGAGATAATATGAAAAGAATATACATATTATATTGCAAAAACTAAGAATATTAATAGCTATGGTGGCTGTTGATGAGAGCATTATTAGTTCTTCTGCGGATTGTGTGCCCATAAAAATAACGATAGAAAGCAAAATTAGACTGATTAAGATTGGGATAATTTGTAACCATTTAGCGCGTTTAAGTAGTGGCGTGTGTTCAATAGTATGAATGGGGATATTATCAGGGATTGGTGGCATATTTACACGAAATAGGGACATTTAGGTTTCCTTTTGTTTGAAATAAAAAGTGCGCATTCTATCACATTAATTTAAATATTGTTTGGATTTATAATTTGATAATTTTTGCTCCAAAACCACCCATATTGGCAGGTGCATCGCTAAAGGAGAGAATCTTTGGGTGAGCAAGGAGATAATCCCGTACAAGTTTGCTTAAAATCCCTGTGCCAATGCCGTGATAAACAAGCACTTCATCATACCCTGCAATGAGCGCATTTGATAAAAACTCATCAAGCTTTTCCAAAGCTTCCTCTCCACGCATTCCGTGCAAGTCAAGGCTCACACCCACACTTTTATTTTGCTTAAAATTAAAATGAGATTTTGGCGTGAGAGAGGGTGCAAAAGAGGGTTTAAGATTCTCTAGCTTTTCTTTTACTTTAAATCCGCTTTCAAGCTCTATGACACACATTTTGCCTTTTATATTTACAATATGTCCCTTTGTATTTTTATATTTTATTGTATCACCAACTTGAAATATATGAGGATTTTGCGCTGTTTTTTGGGGAGAGGGTGCAGTATGAAGAATCTTATGAGATTGGTTAAAAGCTTTGTGCATTTCTTTGCTCTCTTGCGCTTTGAGGGCAGATTTGAGTGTTTGTGTGGCTTGGTGATAGGTAGATGCTAAATTGTGTTTGAGCTGCTCAAACTCTTCTTTTTGCGCTTGAGCAGATTCATTAAGATTAAGAATCTTACGCTCATACTCTGCAATGAGGGATTCTAACTCAAGGCGCTTTTGCGCAAGCGTGATTTCTAGCTCACTTGAGCGCTCAATAAGCTCATTTAATCGCTCTTTATCTTTGCCATATACAGCCTTTGCTTGAGCAATAAGAGAGGCAGGGATACCATATCTTTGCGCACTTTCAAACGCATAGCTTTTGCCAATACTGCCATCAAGAAACTCAAAGAGCGGCACTTGAGCTTGAATATCATACATCGCTGCACAGAGTTGCACTTTGGGATTATGCGCCATAAGGGCTGCAAGATGTTTATGATGTGTGGTGAGGAGGATTTTTGCATTATGTTCAAGCAAATACTCAAGTAAGACTTTATACAGACTAGCTGCCTCATCTGCGTCTGTGCCCAGCTCAATCTCATCAATACCGAGCAACAAATCAGAGGTATTAAGAATCTCCTTAAACTCAAGCATACGCCCTGCAAAAGTAGAAATATCATTTTTGCTATTTTGAGGGTCAGAGATAATGGCTATAATGTGCTTAAAATATGGAATCTGTGAGTGATGAGCGTTAATTTTCAGCGGAATAAGAAATTTACTTAAAAAACACGCGCTAAGGAGCGATTTTAAAAGCATTGTTTTTCCCCCAGCATTGACACCTGTAATCATCAACACATCACCCTTATATGCAAAATTGATAGGTTTTGGGGATTGTAGGGCAGGGTGGGAAAATTCCGATAAGATAATGTTTTTTTCACGCGTCATTTGATAGATAAAAGAGAGATTATGAGCTTTGGCAAAACTCAATCGCGCATAGATATGGTCAAAAGTATCAAAGGCAGAGTTAAGAAATCGCAAAAATCGCTCGTGTTTATGAAGTATGCTTGAGAGGGATTTGCAGATGGCATAGAGATGTTGCGCTAAGTCATCTTTGAGTTCATTTTGCTTTTCTTTAAGTGCTATAATACTCTCTGGGACAAGGTAGAAAAATCCACTATGTGAGCGTTCAAGCACTATGCCTTTAATGATATGGTTATATCCAGCCTTAAGCAAAAGACATTCGTTTTGATTGATATAATGCACAGAAGAATCCACAAGATAAGGAGCGAGGCTAGAAGAGTGCAAAATGCGTGATATATGCTCATCAATGCGCATTTTAGTGCGTGAAATATGGGATTTAAGCGTATCAATTTCGCTATACACGCCCTCTTTAATCTCTCCTTTTTCATCAAATACATTATCAATCTCTACTAATACATCAGGGATAAGAATCTTATCAAGCCATTCTTTAGTGCGCGGAGCAGATTCGGATATATGTTTTTTAAGATAAATAAAATACCGCATAAGCTTGATAAATGCAAAGATTTCAGACAATCTTAGAGTGCCATATTTTTGCAAAAGTCTTAACGGCTCATTGAGATTCTCAAGTGGTGGAGGGGGGGTTAATGGGTGGGTATCAAGTTCTTGCAAAAGAGCGGCATAAAAATGTCTATCTCCTTCAAAAATAAAAGATTTTTCACGCGCAAAGTATGTTAAAAAATCTGCAAGAAAATCGGATAAATCAAGCTTGGTAATAAGCTTTTCATTATGGTTTTGCACGAGGTATATCCGCTAGAGTGTCATCTTTGTTTTCATCTTGTAGAGATTTTTGTGCAGAATCTTTATCTGTGTCATCTGTATCGCTTATCTTGCAATCTTGCAAAGGTATGATAATGCCATTATAAGGCGTATTTGATTTGCCTTGAAAGCTCATTGTGCCATTGCTTAGGATAAAATGTTCTGCACTAATTGTAAGAGTGCGCGAAGCAAAGGTGCAAGCAAGATTCTTATTGTGCGTAAAAGCATTTTTAAGAAGTGAAAGTTCTTCACTTTCTTTTTCTTGCAAACTATTATAAATCGCAATGAGCAAGGCGATAAGAAGCAAACACACACCTAGAATAATTTTTGTTTTCCGCGATATTTTGTCTTTATTTTGTGCCAACATAAGCCCAATTATCACGAACAACACCAATAGTAGTATGAAAATAATATAGCCCATTATTTTTCTCCTCGTAATTGATACGTAATATCTCCTGCACCAAGCCCAATAATGAGCGCGTTTTGCAAAGTTTTAATGAGATTATCTCCATCATAGAGGTGGATTTGAGAATCTTCACGCTTAAGATGTGTGGCAAATGTGGGATTATAATGTGCAAAAAGTGAAGCAAAATCAATATCTATATGTTCTTCTCCAGCTTTCCATACAGGTAAAATCACAAGTTCATCACACGCATTCTTAAAGCAATCTATGAAAGCTTGCAGATTATCAAGCACACGCGAGTATTTATGAGGTTGCCAAATAGCAATGACTTTGCTATGAGGTTTAAGCGAGTTATAAATCGCTACACTTTTGAGTGTAGCTAGAATCTCTGTGGGGTGGTGGGCGTAATCATCAACGATTGTTGTTTGCCCCTTGCTTATAATATCAAATCGCTTTTTGATACCTTTGAAGTTTTTAAGATTCTCTTTGATTTGTGGCAGGGCAGAATCTCCTAGCTCATCAAGCGCACACAAAATTGCTAAACTTGCATTTTGCGCCATATGTTCTCCAAAGCCCCATACACTAAACTCCCCATAATTTTTGAGACTAAAGGTTGTTTGAGGCTCATCATTATGTAGATTAAAGCGTATATCTTTAATATCTTTATCAGGGCAAAGCGTGATAGATTCTATATCTGCAAGGCTTTGTAAATAAGGGTCGTCTAGGTTTAAAATGCGTTTTTTTGCTTTGCAAATAAATTCATAATATGCGTCATAAAATTCATTTAAGTCGTGATTATAGCTCTCCATATGCTCTGGCTCGGCATTAGGGATAATCGCATAATAGGGATTTGAGTTTAAAAAGCTTTTATCAGATTCATCAGCTTCAAAGACGATACTTTCGCTTTTTGCTTCGCGTACATTTGAACCAAATTCTTTAGAATCTGCGCCAATAATTGCGCCATATTGCGGAAAGATAGCACTTAGGATAGCACTTGTGGTGGATTTGCCGTGAGCACCACATACGCTAAAAACGCGTTTTTCCTTGAGGATAGAGGCAATGGCTTCTTTGCGTGAGAGGACTTTGATTCCCTTTTTTATCGCCTCTTGTATCTCAATATTATCGGGTTTAATAATGGCTGAATGAATCACTACATCTTGATTGGTGATGGCAGCGGCACTATGAGGGATATGAATGCTCACACCTTGTGCGCGGAGATATTTTGTGGCACTTCCCTCTGCAATATCAGAGCCACTCACTTCTATCCCTTGTGCGCGGAGATATTTTGCTAAGCCTGAAATACCAATGCCGCCAATGCCTATAAAATGTATTTTCATTTATGCTCCTGTTTATAAAGTTTGATTGCTTCTTTGAGGGCAAGGAGTGCTTTTTTTGTTGTGTCATTATCATATACAAGGGCGATTCTCACATAACCTTTGCCTTGATTTTCCCTGCCTAGATAGCTACCGGGTAAAGTAAGCACTCCTTTTTTTTCATAGGCAAATTTACAAAATGCTTCATCATCATCTACTTTGAGCCATACATAAAAAGTATAGGGGCTGATTTGTTCTTGCGTAAGTTCTAATATCTCGCGCGCTAAGGCAAGATTCTTGGCATAAATATGGCGAATAGATTCTGGCGTTTGCATATCTCGCCACGCCACGCTTGCAGCTTTTTGTAAAGGGAGTGGTAGAGCGCAACCTAAATAAGTGCGATAAAGATTATAAGCTTTTAAAATCTCGGTATCTCCGGCGATAAAGCCGCTTCGCAAACCCGGAGCAGAGGAGCGTTTGGAGATAGAATTAAGGGCAATAATATTTTTAAATTGTGTGTTTCCTGCTTGGATTGAGGCTTGGAGAATGCTTGGAGGAGGAGAACTCTCATAAATTTCACTATAACATTCATCATTGATAATTACAAAATTATATTCAAGGGCTTGTTTTACCCATTGCGCAAGAGATTGCATATCTAGCACTCTGCCTGTGGGATTATTGGGAGAATTAAGAATAACCAAATGGACTTTTTCAAGCTCTTTTGGTGTGAGTGATGGTGTGAAGTTATTTTGCTCTGTGAGATTCATAAGAATTATTTGTGCTTTTGCAGCAATAGCCGCACCCTCATAGATTTGATAAAATGGATTAGGATAGGCAATGGTAGGTTGGGACAAGTCAAAAAGATAAAATTGTGGAAAATTAAAAAGTGCTTCGCGTGTGCCAAAAGTAGGGATAATTTGGCTTTTGGTAAGTGTGAGATTGTAGCGTTTAGCTATGAAATGCAGTTGCGCATCTTTAAGTTCATCTTCGCCGCTTGATTTGGGGTATTTATTGAGTAAATGTGCGTTTTGCTGCCAAGATTCTATAATATTTGTTGGAGTGGGAAATTGAGGCTCACCAATAGTAAGTGAAAAAACCTCTTTATCACTCGGAGGAGAGCTGTGAGCAAGCAAGGCGCGGAGTTTTTCAAAAGGATAACTTTCAAATTGATATAGCAAAATAGCTCCTTACATTTTAGAGAATCTGTTTTGATATAAATAAGGCGAGTTGCCATTAGATATGCGAATTAAATTCGTGCGATTATATAGTAAAATGATAACTTTTTTACTATATTTTATTTTTACCCTTGATTTTTTTATCAAGCATTGATACAATCATACGCTCAAAAGTGATACACACAAAATATATGCGGGAGTAGCTCAGTGGTAGAGCACAACCTTGCCAAGGTTGGGGCCGCGGGTTCGATCCCCGTCTCCCGCTCCATTTATAGATTATAAAAAGATTTGTGCTTTAAATTGTCTGCACTTTGAGAGTAGTAAATTATGTAAATGCCCGGGTGGTGAAATTGGTAGACACAAGGGACTTAAAATCCCTCGGACATTGCGTCTGTACCGGTTCAAGTCCGGTCTCGGGCACCACCTCAAATGAGGCATTTCAACAAAGAGAAGTGCAACTTACTTTAAAATTGCAAAATGGCGACATAGCCAAGTGGTAAGGCAAGAGCCTGCAAAGCTTTGATTCCCCAGTTCGAATCTGGGTGTCGCCTCCATAAATACAAATAAATCCTCACTTAAGGTATAGCGGGAGATGGCTGAGCGGTTGAAAGCGGCGGTCTTGAAAACCGTTGAGGGTAACACCTCCGGGGGTTCGAATCCCTCTCTCCCGGCCACATTGCTTAATAATTAATATTAGATTCTATCAAATAAAGCAAAAGCGCTAGAAAATACATAAAGCACAAAAATTAAAGGAAACTCAAAGCAAAGACTCTCCATATAAGCCTAAAAACAAAAGAGAGTTTAAAAACTCATTAAAGCTATCAAAATGAGTTGGAAGAAGAGTGTAAATGAGATACAAGAGTGCAAATGCAGTCAAGATGTCAATAGAGCAATATAAGAAATATTCGCACTTCCCTCTAAACCCTTTATAATTTTCAAAATAATCTAATATTGTGAGCAGAATCTTTAGAGAGACAACAAAGCCTATTGCATAGATTACTAAAGAATGAGATAAAAAATCAGGTATAATTTTATTAAGGGCAAAAAACAAAGCTAAGCCAACAATCCGTTCTACAATTAAATTCATTATTTGAGAACGACGAAAAAAGGAATAAAATCTAAAAAAATCAAGGCGTCCTATCATCATAAAGACAGAAGAAAGAGCTATATCACTAGCGAGGAAAAATAAAAGGGGCAAAGCATATATAATAGCCCATATCCCAAAACTATAAAAAAGAAAAGACACACTATCCGCCAAAATACTCATTGCTATGCACCTTATACTTATTAAATTATTTAAGTATTGTAAATTCTATGATATATTATCCAAATTCTTTATTAATAACAAAAATATGAAAACCTTAAGGGGTAAAATACAAAAATACGATGATGCAAAAGAAAATGACAAAGGCGAATTTTAGAGCGCTATTCTCTTGACAAAGCAAGATGAAATCTATATAATTGCAACCTTTTTATTACACATTTGTGATAGAATGCTGGTTTAGCTCAGTTGGTAGAGCATCTGCCTTGTAAGCAGAGGGTCGGGGGTTCAAGTCCCTTAACCAGCTCCATTTTACACTCTAGCGTTATCGCTTTCAGTGTTTGACCAGTTTAGATTATTTTTGGTGAGTTACTCAAGTGGCCAACGAGGGCAGACTGTAAATCTGCTGTCTCCGACTTCCGTGGTTCGAATCCACGACTCACCACCACCTAAAAATCAGAATTCTTTAAAGTATTTGGTGGTAGTCAAAATAGTTAGTTGTAAGTCGCGGGAATAGCTCAGTTGGCTAGAGCATCAGCCTTCCAAGCTGAGGGTCGCGGGTTCGAGCCCCGTTTCCCGCTCCATACTGGGAGCTGAATCTTCTCTTTAATTTTAAGTTAAGATTTTCTCCATAAATGATAGTTTGCCCATATAGCTCAGCGGCAGAGCACTTCCTTGGTAAGGAAGAGGTCGGCGGTTCAATCCCGCTTATGGGCTCCAGTTTTCTATATTATAGAATCTTTTAGATTTGCTGATGATTTTAAAAGATTCTAAATAAATCTTAAAGTTAGGAGATACAAAATGGCAAAAGAAAAGTTTGTGAAAAACAAACCTCACGTAAATGTGGGAACAATTGGGCACGTGGATCATGGTAAGACGACTTTGAGTGCAGCTATCTCTGCTGTATTGGCAACCAAAGGTCTTGCAGAGTTGAAAGACTATGATAATATTGATAATGCTCCAGAAGAAAAGGAAAGAGGTATTACAATCGCTACTTCTCATATTGAGTATGAAACAGAAAATCGCCACTACGCACACGTAGATTGCCCCGGACACGCTGACTATGTTAAAAATATGATTACAGGTGCAGCCCAAATGGACGGAGCGATTCTCGTTGTTTCTGCTGCAGATGGTCCTATGCCACAAACAAGAGAGCATATCCTCCTTTCTCGCCAAGTGGGTGTGCATTATATCGTTGTGTTTTTAAATAAACAAGATATGGTTGATGATGCCGAGTTACTTGAGCTTGTAGAAATGGAAGTGCGTGAATTGCTTAGTCAATATGATTTCCCCGGAGATGATACTCCTATTATCGCAGGTTCTGCTCTTAAGGCACTTGAAGAAGCAAAAGCGGGCAATGTGGGTGAATGGGGCGAAAAAGTATTAAAATTAATGGAAGAGGTTGATAAATATATCCCAACTCCACAACGTGATACTGAAAAAACATTCCTTATGCCGGTAGAAGATGTATTCTCAATTGCTGGTCGCGGAACGGTTGTAACAGGAAGAGTAGAAAGAGGTGTTGTGCAAGTGGGTGATGAAGTAGAAATCGTAGGAATCCGCGATACACAAAAAACAACGGTTACAGGCGTTGAAATGTTTAGAAAGGAGCTTGATAAAGGTGAGGCAGGAGATAATGTCGGAATCCTTTTAAGAGGAACAAAAAAAGAAGAAGTAGAAAGAGGTATGGTTCTTTGTAAGCCCGGATCAATCACTCCACATAAGAAATTTGAAGGCGAAATCTATGTCCTTTCAAAAGATGAGGGCGGACGACATACCCCATTCTTTAATGGTTATAGACCACAATTTTATGTGCGAACAACTGATGTTACCGGTTCTATTGAACTTCCAAGCGGCGTAGAAATGGTTATGCCCGGTGATAATGTAAAAATCACAGTGGAACTCATTGCTCCTGTGGCACTTGAAGATGGAACTCGTTTTGCGATTCGTGAGGGCGGTAGAACGGTTGGTTCAGGTGTTGTAACAAAAATTATTGAGTAATAAAGGCTCATAAATGGCAAAGGGAAGTACCATTAAGATAGGGCTTAAATGTTCAGAGTGTGGTGATATTAATTACAGCACTACTAAAAATGCAAAGACAAATACAGAAAAACTGGAGCTCAAGAAGTTTTCTCCTCGTTTGAATAAACATACGATTCACAAGGAAGTAAAACTTAAAAGCTAGGTAGAACCTAGCTTATAGGTCAGTAGCTCCAATGGTAGAGCGTCGGTCTCCAAAACCGAGTGTTGGGGGTTCGAGTCCCTCCTGACCTGCCATAGAGCTGTAAATTACTAATAAAAAAGAGATGCAGATGTTTAAAAAAATAAAAACTTATTTTCAAAATGCAAATGAAGAGCGATTGAAAGTTATATTTCCTACAAAAGAGCAGATTCGGAATGCTTCAGTGTCTGTATTAATTGTAGTAAGTGTAATTACTTTGTTTTTAGCATTAGTTGATTGGATTTTATTTCATTCTGTATCAAGTATCTTGTAAAATGATGGAGAGGTGAAGCTTTGGAATGGTATGCAATACAAACATATTCCGGTAGTGAAAAAGTAGTTGGCGAAGCAATACGGAATCTTATTATCCAAAATCAGATGCAGGATAGATTTGGTGATGTTGTTGTTCCTACAGAATCCATTATTGAGACAAAAAAGAAAATTGTGGATAGAAGCTTATATCCGGGTTATGTATTTATTCAAGTTGATTTGGACACGAAACTTTGGCATATGATTCAATCTTTACCAAAAGTAGGACGTTTTATCGGTGAAAGCAAAAAGCCAACGCCATTAAGCGAAGCTGATATTGCTAAGATTCTTGAAAAAGTCAGAAATCCAAGTGCGCCAAAACCTAAAATTTCATTTGAACAAGGTGAGGTTGTGCGCATTATTGATGGTCCATTTGTGAATTTTACAGGAACGGTGGAAGAATATGATTTAGAGCATAAAAAGCTTAAGCTTAATGTTTCAATCTTTGGGCGAAGCACCCCCGTTGAAATCTTATATTCACAAGTAGAGAAAATTATTTAAATTTTGGCAGAAAAGGAAGGATACGCAAATGGGTAAGAAAGTTGTTGGTGAATTAAAATTACAGATTCCAGCAGGAAAGGCAAATCCATCGCCTCCTGTAGGTCCAGCATTGGGGCAGAGGTCTGTCAATATTATGGAGTTTTGTAAAGCGTTTAATGAGAGGACTAAAGATATGGGTGATTTTAACATTCCTGTTATTATCACCATTTATCAAGATAAAAGTTTTACTTTTATTACCAAAAAGCCCCCAGTAACAGACCTTATCAAAAAAGCAGCCAAAATTACAAAAGGCTCGGATAATCCACTGAAAAACAAAGTCGGAAAATTGACAAGTAAGCAGCTTGAAGAAATTGCTCAAACTAAAATGGAAGACCTTAATGCTTCGGATATTGAGGCTGCAAAAAAGATTGTGGCAGGAAGTGCGAGAAGTATGGGTATTGAAATCCAAGATTAATTGATGGAGTTTGTTTATGGGTAAGAAAATAGCGAAAAGATTGCAGACTTTGCAGGCAAAAGTTGAACCTCAAAAGGTTTATAGTATTCAAAGTGGTGTGAGCGTAGTGAAGTCTTTGGCTTCAGCAAAATTTGATGAGACGATAGAAGTAGCATTGCGTTTGGGTGTAGATCCTAGGCACGCTGACCAAATGATACGTGGAGCAGTAGTTTTGCCACACGGGACAGGTAAAAAAGTGCGCGTTGCTGTCTTTGCAAAGGGCATTAAGGCTGATGAAGCAAAGAATGCAGGAGCTGATGTTGTAGGTGCTGATGATTTAGCAGAAGAGATTAAAAATGGCAATATTAACTTTGATATGGTTATTGCTACTCCTGATATGATGGCTCTTGTGGGTAAGGTAGGACGTATTTTAGGACCAAAGGGCTTAATGCCAAATCCAAAAACAGGCACAGTTACATTAGATGTCGCTAAAGCCGTAGCTAATGCAAAAAGCGGGCAAGTAAATTTCAGAGTTGATAAAAAGGGCATTATCCACGCGCCTATTGGTAAAGCTTCTTTCAATGAAGAAAAGATTATGGATAATATGCTTGAACTTGTGCGTGCTATTAATAGGCTTAAGCCTACTTCTGCAAAGGGTAAATATATTCGTAGCAGTAGTTTATCGCTTACAATGAGTCCAGCAATTAAGCTTGATTCTCAAGAGCTTATGGATATGAAATAGTTTTTGAGAGAGATTTTTATCTTAGACCAAAGAGCATAGGGGCTTAGGCTTAAACTTTCCCTATGTGAGGTTGAGGTCTGAAAGGAGGAGAAATGACTAAGCAAGAGAAGATTCAGATTGTGGAGTATTTAAGTGCTGAATTTAAAAATGCTTCTGCTTTGATTGTATGTGATTACAAAGGCTTACAAGTCAGCCAACTTGAAGAGTTAAGACGTAATTCAAGAAGTGCTCATATTAAAGTCCAAGTTATCAAAAATACTCTTGCAAACATTGCTATTAAAAATGCGCAGTGTCCTAATTTGGAGCTCAAAGATACAAATATTTTTCTTTGGGCAGATGACCAGATTGCGCTGTCTAAAGTTGTTTGCAAGTTTGCAGATTCTTATAATGAGCATTTTAGTTTGAAAGTTGGCTTGTTTGATAAACAAGTGGTTGATAGTAACCATATAGTGTCTGTTTCTAAGTTGCCAAGCAAAGAAGAACTTATTGGTATGTTGCTATCTGTATGGACGGCTCCAGCACGATACTTTGTTACTGGGCTTGATAATTTACGAAAACAAAAAGAAGAAAATTAACACAATAAAAGGAGTGTAAAATGGCAATCTCTAAAGAAGAAGTATTAGATTACATTGGGAATCTTTCGGTATTGGAACTTTCAGAGCTTGTAAAAGCTTTTGAAGAAAAGTTTGGCGTAAGTGCTGCGCCAACGGTTGTTGCAGGTGCAGTTGCAGGTGGAGCTGGTGGTGGTGCAGCAGCAGAAGAGAAAACTGATTTCAATGTAGTGCTTGTTGATGCAGGTGCAAACAAAATCAATGTTATTAAAGCAGTGCGTGAAATTACAGGCTTAGGTTTGAAGGAGGCAAAAGATGCCACTGAGCAAACTCCAAGCACATTGAAAGAAGGCGTAAATAAAGAAGATGCTGAAAACTTCAAGAAAAAACTTGAGGAAGCGGGAGCAAAAGTAGAAATTAAATAATTTCAGGCTTTCGCATTTATTAAGTGCCAAATCTTAAAGCTCACATTTGAAAACTTAAGGTTTGGTCGCTTATTTAGAATATTGTAAAATGCCTTATATGATAGTAGGTTTTTTAGAGTATTTAGCTCTTTAATCCATTTAAGAACAAGAAGGATATAACACATGGCAAACTTCACAAAACTTAAGAATAGACTCCGCGCTGACTTTACAAAAAATCCTCAAAGTATTGATGTCCCTAATCTTTTGTTGCTTCAAAGGAATAGTTATGATGATTTTCTTTGTGTTGATAGCAATAAAGAATCTGGCATTGAGCGAGTGTTTAAGTCTGTTTTTCCTATTCAAGATAGCCAAAATCGTATTACGCTTGAATATGTAAGTTGCAAATTTGGTAAGCCTAAATATACTACAAATGAAGCAATGGTGCGCGGTGTAACATATGCCGTGTCGTTGCAAATTAAGATTCGCCTTGTGCTTTGGGAAAAAGATGAGAAAACAGGAGAGAGGCTTGGTATAAAAGATGCCAAAGAGCAAAATATTTTTGTGCGTGATATTCCTCTTATGACAGATAGGACGAGTTTTATTATTAATGGCGTTGAACGCGTAGTAGTTAATCAGCTTCATCGTAGCCCGGGTGTTATTTTTAAAGAAGAAGAATCAAGTGCTTCATCAAATAAGCTTATTTATACGGGACAAATTATTCCCGATAGAGGCTCGTGGTTATATTTTGAATATGATTCTAAAGATGTGCTTTATGCGCGGATTAATAAGAGACGCAAAGTGCCCGTAACTATCATTTTGCGTGCTATGGGGTATAGCAAACAAGATATTCTTAAGATTTTTTATCCTTTACAAAAAGTGAAATATAAAAAAGGTAAATATCTTATCCCATTTGATGTGGATAGCATAGGCAATCGTGCTGAATTTGATATTAAAGATGCCAAAGGTAATCTCTTGGTCTCATCAGGCAAAAGACTTTCTACAAAAAAAATTAAAGAGCTTAAAGAAGCAAAGATTGATCTCATTGAATATCCACTTGAAAATTTAACAAACAAATTTCTTGCTGAACCTATAATCAACGCGCAAGGAGAAGTGCTTTTTGATACGCTCACCCAGCTTGATGAAAGCAAACTTAAAAAATTGCTTGAGCTTAAGATTAATGAATTTGTTATTGCTAATGCAAGTGCGGCTGGTGTGGATAACTCTATCATCAATTCATTTATAGCAGATACAGAGTCTCTTAAAATGCTTCGTCAAAGTGAAAAGATTGATGATGAAAATGAACTTGCTGCAATTAGAATCTATAAAGTTATGCGTCCGGGCGAACCTGTAACAAAAGAGGTTGCAAAAAGTTTTGTAAAACAATTATTTTTTGACCCAGAGCGATATGATTTAACGCGTGTTGGTCGTATGAAAATGAATCATAAGCTTCAAATTAATGTCCCTGATTATGTTACCGTGCTTACTCACGAGGATATTATTAAGACGATTCAGTATTTGCTTAAAGTAAAAAATGGTTTGGGCAAAATTGATGACAGAGATCATCTTGGAAATCGTAGAATCCGTGCTATTGGAGAGCTTTTAGCAAACGAGCTTCATACAGGACTTGTAAAAATGCAAAAAGCTATTCGCGATAAACTTACTTCCCTGAGTGGTGCATTTGATACGATAATGCCTCACGACCTTATTAATGGCAAAATGATTACAAGTACAATTATGGAGTTTTTTACTGGTGGGCAACTTTCTCAATTTATGGACCAAACTAATCCGCTTTCAGAAGTTACACATAAACGCCGACTTTCTGCACTTGGTGAAGGTGGGCTTGTGAAAGATAGAGTGGGTTTTGAGGCTCGTGATGTGCATCCTACACATTATGGGAGGATTTGTCCAATTGAAACACCAGAGGGACAAAATATTGGTTTAATCAATACACTCTCAACCTATACACGCGTGAATGATTTAGGATTCATTGAAGCGCCTTATAGAAAGGTTGAAAATGGCGTTGTCTCTGAAGAGATAGTGTATCTTACAGCTGCACAAGAAGAGGGCATTGTAATTGCTCCTGCAAGCACAGCAGTAGATAAAAATGGGCATATTATTGAGGATTTGATTGAAACACGCAAAGATGGCGAAATCATCTTAAGTGAAAAATCGCGCGTTCAACTCATTGATTTAAGCCCTCGTATGCTTGTGGGTGTAGCAGCCTCGCTTATTCCATTTCTTGAGCACGATGATGCGAACCGAGCCCTTATGGGTTCAAATATGCAGCGTCAAGCTGTGCCTTTGCTCAAGCCTGACGCACCTGTGGTTGGAACAGGAATAGAGCAAATCATTGCTCGTGATTCTTGGGAAGCGACAAAAGCTACTCGTAGCGGTGTGGTAGAAAGAGTAGATGCTAAAAACATTTATATTCTTGGCGAAGATGATAATGGTGCATATATTGACCACTATCATCTTGGCAAGAATCTGCGCACAAATCAAAATACTTGCTTCTCTCAACAGCCTATTGTCCGACAAGGTGATAAAGTAGAGCAGGGACAAATTATTGCTGATGGTCCGAGTATGGATAATGGTGAATTAGCATTAGGTAAAAATATTCGCGTTGCTTTTATGCCGTGGAATGGTTATAACTTTGAAGATGCGATTGTGGTAAGTGAGAGACTTATTAAAGAAGATGCTTTTACTTCAATTCATATTTATGAAAAAGAAATAGAAGCACGTGAGCTCAAACACGGACTTGAAGAGATTACAGCTGATATTCCGGGCACAAAAGAAGCAGAGACAGCACACCTTGATGAAAGCGGTATCGTGCGAATAGGGACTTATGTAAGTGCAGGTATGATACTTGTAGGAAAAGTCTCTCCTAAGGGTGAAGTGAAACCTACCCCAGAAGAGCGCCTTTTGCGTGCGATTTTTGGCGAAAAAGCTGGACACGTAGTAAATAAATCACTCTATTGTCCGCCTTCACTTGAGGGAACCGTAGTAGATGTTAAGATTTTTACAAAAAAAGGCTATGAAAAAGATGCACGTGCTGTGAGCGCGTATGAGGAAGAAAAACGTGTGCTTGATATAGAGCACCACGACCGATTAACGATGATTCAGCAAGAGGAAACCTTGCGTATTTCATTAATGCTTTCAAAAGAGAAGCTCTTAAGTGAGGTGAAAGTTGCCGATAAAGTGTTTAAAAAAGGTGTGCAGATTCCAAAAGAGGAGCTAAGTGCGCTTAATCCATTTATTCTAAGCACTCTCATTAAACATTATGCCAAAGAAGTTCAAGCGCGTTATGAACAAATTAAAACAAATTTCTTAGAGCAGAAAAAAACACTTGGCGAAGAGCACGAAGAAAAACTTTCAATCTTAGAAAAAGATGATATTTTGCCAAGTGGGGTTGTCAAGCTTGTCAAAATTTATATTGCCACAAAACGCAAACTTAAAGTAGGTGATAAAATGGCAGGACGGCACGGAAATAAAGGCATCGTCTCTAATATAGTGCCTATGGTAGATATGCCTTATACTGCAGATGGAGAGCCTGTGGATATTGTGCTCAATCCTCTAGGCGTTCCTAGTCGTATGAATATTGGACAAATCTTAGAAGTGCATTTAGGGCTTGTAGGCAAGCGTCTTGGACAACAGATTCAGGAAATTTTATCTTCTCAATCAAAGCAATGGCTTGATACATTACGTGCAAAAATGATTGAAATTGCTCAAGTTGTCAATTCTAATGATAAATCAATGGTTGATTTTATTAAAGGCATTAATGATGAAGCATTAATAACATATGCGCGAGATTGGAGCAATGGGGTAAAATTTGCTATTCCTGTGTTTGAAGGTATTGAACAAGAGAAGTTTGATAAGCTTTTCTCTTTGGTAAAAGTTGATATGGACGGAAAAACAGAGCTTTATGATGGTAAAACAGGTGAAAAAATGCGTGAGCGTGTCAATGTAGGCTATATGTATATGCTCAAACTTCATCATTTGGTTGATGAAAAAGTCCATGCAAGAAGCACAGGACCTTATTCTTTGGTTACGCAGCAACCTGTGGGTGGAAAGGCACTTTTTGGCGGACAGCGATTTGGAGAAATGGAAGTGTGGGCGCTTGAGGCTTATGGTGCAGCTCATACGCTTAAAGAAATGCTTACGATTAAATCTGATGATACTGAAGGGCGCAGAGGTGCGTATAAGGCGATAACAAAAGGTGAGCACGTTGGGGAATCTGAAATCCCAGAAACCTTCTATGTTTTAACTAAAGAACTCCAATCTCTTGCCCTTGATGTTAATATTTATGGAGAGGAGCAAGATGAAAATGGTATGCCTGTGCCTATTGCTATTAAAGAAGATGAGCGTCCAAAAGATTTTAGTTCATTCCAACTTGTATTGGCAAGTCCAGAGAAGATTCTCTCTTGGAGTAATGGAGAAGTAAAAAAACCTGAAACAATTAATTATCGCACTTTAAAACCCGAACGCGATGGGTTATTCTGTACTAAAATTTTTGGTCCAGTGCGTGATTATGAATGTTTGTGTGGTAAGTATAAAAAAATGCGCTATAAGGGTATCGTATGCGAAAAATGCGGTGTTGAAGTTACAAAAGCAAAAGTGCGCCGTTCTCGTATGGGGCATATTGAGCTTGTCGCACCTGTGGCACATATTTGGTATGTAAGCTCATTGCCTAGCCGCATAGGGACATTATTGGGCGTAAAGATGAAAGATTTAGAACGCGTATTGTATTATGAAGCCTATATTGTTAAATCACCCGGTGAGGCATTTTATGATAATGAGGGCTCAAAGCCAATTTTAAAATATGATGTACTCAATGAGGAACAATTCCAAAGTATCAATCAACGTTTTGAACACACAGGTTTTGTGGCTCAAATGGGTGGAGAGGCAATTAAAGAATTGCTTGAAGAACTTGATTTAATGGTGCTTTTAAATGCTTTGCGTGAGGAGATTCGTTCTACAAATTCGGAAGCAAAGAAAAAGACTATTGTAAAGCGTCTTAAAGTTGTAGAGAGCTTTATTAATTCAGGCAATCGTCCAGAATGGATGATGCTCACCATTCTTCCCGTGTTGCCACCTGATTTGCGTCCTTTGGTTGCTCTTGATGGAGGGAAGTTTGCTGTAAGTGATGTAAATGATTTGTATCGCCGTGTGATTAATCGTAATCAACGTTTAAAAAGACTCATTGAACTTGATTCTCCAGAAATTATTGTGCGAAACGAAAAAAGAATGCTACAAGAAGCTGTTGATGCCCTCTTTGACAATGGACGAAATGCAAATGCTGTTAAGGGTGCAAATAAGCGACCGCTTAAATCTTTATCCGAGATTATTAAAGGGAAACAGGGCAGATTCCGACAGAATCTCCTTGGCAAGCGCGTGGATTTTTCTGGACGAAGTGTTATCGTTGTGGGACCAAATCTTAAAATGGACCAATGTGGATTGCCTAAAAATATGGCTCTTGAACTCTTTAAACCACATTTATTTGCCAAACTTGAAGAGAAAGGTTATGCTACTACACTGAAACAGGCTGTAAAAATGGTAAATCAAAAAACAAATGAGGTATGGGAATGTTTGCAGGAGATTGTTAATGGATACCCAGTGTTGCTTAATCGTGCGCCAACTTTGCATAAGCAATCTATCCAAGCTTTTCACCCAAAACTCATTGATGGTAAAGCAATTCAACTTCACCCGCTTGTATGTTCAGCATTTAATGCAGACTTTGATGGCGACCAAATGGCGGTGCATGTGCCGCTTTCACAAGAAGCGATTGCAGAATGTAAGATTCTTATGCTTAGCTCAATGAACATCTTGCTTCCCGCAAGCGGAAAGGCTGTGGCAGTGCCAAGCCAAGATATGGTTTTAGGTTTGTATTATCTTTCACTTGAGAAAAAGGGTGTAAAAGGCGAACATAAGATTCTTGCGAGTATTGATGAGATTGTTATGGCTGTTGAAATGGGTGAGCTTGATATTAATGCGCGTATTAAAACCGTGTATGAACGCCGTGTAATAGATACGACTGCTGGACGTATGATTTTAAGTTCAATTTTGCCTGATTTTGTGCCATTAAATTTATGGAATCAAACAATGAAGAAAAAAGATATTGGTGCATTGATTGATTATGTATATAAAGAGGGAGGATTAGGCATTACAGCTACTTTTCTTGATGACCTTAAGAATCTTGGCTTTAAATACGCAACAAAAGCGGGTATTTCTATTTCGGCAGCAGATATTATTATCCCTCATAATAAAACTGCTATGATTGATGAGGCGAAAAAAGAAATTAAGAGAATCCAAGGCGAGTTTGAGCAAGGACTCCTTACTGCGCAAGAGCGATATAATAAGAGTATTGATATTTGGACAGAGACAAGTGAGAAAATGGGCAAATTGATGATGGAAAAAGTCAAAAATGATAAAGAGGGCTTTAATTCTATCTATATGATGGCAGATTCTGGAGCAAGAGGAAGCGAAGCACAAATTCGGCAGCTTTCTGCTATGAGAGGGCTTATGGCAAAACCTGATGGCACGATTATTGAAACGCCTATTACTTCAAACTTTAAAGAAGGTTTGAATGTGTTAGAATATTTTAATTCTACACACGGCGCGCGAAAAGGTTTAGCTGATACTGCACTTAAAACTGCAAATGCTGGTTATCTCACAAGAAAACTTATTGATGTGAGCCAAAATATGAAAGTTACGATTGAAGATTGTGGCACACACGAGGGTGTAGAGATTACAGACATCACGGTTGGAAGTGATATGATTGAACCACTTGAAGAGCGAGTGGTTGGACGCGTGTTAGCACGAGATGTTATTGACCCTATTGCTAATGAGATTCTGCTAAGTGAGGGTGTATTGATTGATAGCACAATGGCAAGACGTATTAAAGAGGCAAATGTCAAATCTGTAATGATACGCACTCCTGTAACCTGTAAGGCACAAAAAGGTGTGTGTGCGAAGTGCTATGGACTAAATCTTGGCGAATCTAAAATGGTTAAGCCGGGTGAGGCAGTCGGAGTGCTTGCTGCACAAAGTATAGGAGAGCCGGGTACACAGCTTACATTAAGAACATTCCACGTAGGTGGGACAGCAAGCAGGAGTGCTGAAGAAAAGCAGATTGTAGCAAAAAAAGAGGGCTTTATACGTTACTATAATATCCGCACTTACACTAATAGTAAGGGGCAAAAAATTGTAGCAAATCGTAGAAATGCTGCAATTTTAGTTGTCGAACCGCGTATTAAAGCGGAGTTTGATGGAGAATTGCAAGTAGAGAATGTCCATGATGAAGTGCATATTACGATTGTAGGTGATAAAAAACGTTCCGAAACATATCGCTTAAGAAAAGATGATGTGGCAAAACAAAATGAACTTGCAGGTGTAGCAGGTAAGATTGAAGGTAAGCTGCTTGTGCCACACGAAAATGGTTATAAAGTAAAAGCCGGTGGAAGCATTGTGGATACAATTATGGATAGCTGGAATGTGCCAACGCGGATTCCATATGGAAGTGAATTAAAGGTTGAGGATAATGCGCCTATCTCTCAAAAAATTATTGCTAAAGAAAAAGGTGTTGTGAAGTTTTATACGCTTCGTGCAGATACATTAGAACGCAATCATAATGTAAAAGCGGGTATGGTTGTGTCTGAAAAAGGTATGTTTGCAGTGATTGCAGACCAAAACGATAGGGAAGCTATCCGACACTATATTGCGCGAACTTCTAAGATTCTTGTTGATGATAATAGTGAGGTAGATATAAATACACTTATTTCTGAACCAACTTCCACAGAGCAGGTTGTTGTTGCAGAATGGGACGCTTATAGTGAGCCAATTATCGCTGATCAAGCAGGAGTCGTATCCTTTAGGGATATTATCGCTGGACTAACGGTGAGTGAGCAAGAAGACGAAAATACACACCAGAAAAATTTTGTTATCAATGAATATGTCCCTACGGGTTATAAGCCAATGCTTGTTGTTACGACTAAAGATGGTAAGGAAATGAGTTATCGCTTAGAATCTCGCACTTCTATTGCCGTAAATGATGGTGATAAAGTTGAAATAGCTGATATTATTGCTAAAGTGCCTAAGGCATTAGCAAAGTCTAAAGATATTACAGGTGGTCTCCCCCGTGTTACAGAACTTTTTGAAGCCAGAAAGCCAAAAGATACAGCTATTCTTTCAGAACTTGATGGAACGGTGAGTTTTGGTAAGCCTATACGTGGTAAAGAACGCATTATTATCACTGCAGCTGATGGTAGGATTGCAGAATATGCAGTGGATAAGAATAAAAAGATTCTTGTGCATGAGCAAGAATTTATCCACGCAGGTGAAGCAATGACTGATGGTGTCATATCAAGCCACGATATTTTGCGCATTAGTGGTGAAAAAGAGCTTCATAAATATATTGTAAGTGAGGTGCAGCAAGTATATCGCCGACAAGGTGTGAGTATCGCTGATAAACATATTGAAATCATTGTTTCTCAAATGTTGCGTCAAGTAAAAATTGTTGATAGTGGCAATACGAAGTTTATTGAAGGCGATTTAGCAAGTAAGCGGCACTTTAAAGAAGAAAATGAGAGAATCTTAAGTATGGGAGGAGAGCCTGCAGTAGCTGAACCCGTATTATTGGGCATCACTCGTGCAGCTATTGGAAGTGATTCTATCATTTCAGCTGCATCGTTCCAAGAGACTACAAAAGTGCTTACCGAAGCAAGTATTGCGGCTAAAAAAGATACACTTGATGATCTCAAGGAAAATGTTGTGCTTGGGCGTATGATACCTGTGGGAACAGGCTTGTATAAAAATAAGAGGTTCCATTATAAGTGTGAAGAACAAGAGGAATACGAGGAAGATGAGGAAGAATAAATAATTTAACTTCATCTCTAAGAGAAATGAAAGTTTTTGTTGGGTAAAATCCCTGCATTTTTTATTTTTAATTTTTCATAAAGGAAGCATCAGTGCCAACTATAAATCAGCTTATTAGGAAAGAAAGAAAGAAAGTTATCCGTAAGACAAAGTCTCCTGCGTTATTAGAATGCCCACAAAGGAGAGGAGTATGCACACGTGTTTATACTACGACACCTAAGAAGCCAAACTCAGCATTAAGAAAAGTTGCTAAAGTAAAACTTACTTCTAAAGTGGAAGTTATTAGTTATATTCCGGGTGAAGGACATAATCTCCAAGAGCACTCTATTGTGCTTGTAAGAGGTGGGCGTGTAAAAGACTTACCCGGGGTAAAATACCATATTATCCGTGGTGCATTAGATACCGCAGGTGTTGCAAAAAGAAATGTCTCGCGCAGTAAGTATGGTGCTAAAAAAGCTAAAGCCGGTGGCGATAAAAAATAATAAGGATGAGAGAATGAGAAGAAGAAAAGCTCCTGTAAGGGAAGTTTTGGGCGACCCGATTTATAATAACAAGGTAGTAACAAAATTCATCAATAAAATGATGCTTGATGGCAAAAAAAG
The DNA here is from genome assembly GCF_026241255.1 of Helicobacter sp. MIT 21-1697. Taxonomy (NCBI): domain Bacteria; kingdom Pseudomonadati; phylum Campylobacterota; class Epsilonproteobacteria; order Campylobacterales; family Helicobacteraceae; genus Helicobacter; species Helicobacter sp. MIT 21-1697. The sequence goes on from NZ_JAPHNC010000001.1 coordinate 358,698, forward strand.
TGTGAGTGAAAAAATCATCTATGCTGCATTTGATAAAATTGAAGAAAAAAGTGGTGAGAAAGGTATAGAAGTATTTGAAAAAGCACTTGAGCGCGTTAAACCTCTTGTAGAAGTAAGAAGTCGCCGTGTAGGTGGAGCAACATATCAAGTTCCTGTTGAAGTGCGTCCAGCGCGTCAGCAATCCCTTTCTATTCGTTGGCTACTTGAAGCTACGCGTAAAAGAAATGAGCGCACAATGGTTGAGCGCCTAGCAAGTGAGCTTGTAGATGCTGCGAATGAGCGAGGAGCAGCCTTTAAGAAAAAAGAAGATGTGCATAAAATGGCTGAAGCAAATAAGGCTTTCGCACATTATCGTTGGTAGCATATAAGGAAATATAATGGCAAGAAAAACCCCTTTAGCAAGAATTAGAAACATTGGTATTGCTGCTCATATTGATGCAGGTAAAACAACGACTTCAGAGAGAATTTTATTTTATACAGGTGTGAGCCATAAGATTGGTGAAGTGCATGATGGCGCGGCAACTATGGATTGGATGGAGCAAGAAAAAGAGCGGGGGATTACAATTACCTCTGCAACAACAACTTGCTTTTGGCGAGATTATCAAATTAATCTTATTGACACACCCGGGCACGTTGATTTTACTATTGAAGTTGAACGCTCTATGCGTGTGCTTGATGGAGCTATTGCTGTATTTTGTTCGGTAGGAGGAGTGCAGCCTCAAAGCGAAACTGTATGGAGACAAGCGAATAAATATGGTGTGCCTCGTATGGTTTTTGTGAATAAAATGGATAGAATCGGTGCAAATTTTTATAGCGTTGAAAGTCAAATTAAGCAACGTTTAAAGGCTAATCCTGTACCTATTAATATTCCTATTGGTGCAGAAGAGAACTTTAAAGGTGTTGTTGATTTAGTGCAAATGAAAGCCATTGTATGGAATGATGAATCAATGGGAGCAAAATATGATATAGAAGAGATTCCATCGGAACTTGTTGAGAAAGCCAATGAATACCGAGAAAAGCTCCTTGAGGCTGCAGCAGAGCAAGATGAAACTTTAATGGAAAAATATCTCGGTGGTGAGGAATTAAGTATTGAAGAGATTAAAAAGGGTATAAAGATTGGTTGTTTAAATATGAGTCTTATACCTATGCTTTGTGGCTCAAGTTTTAAAAACAAAGGGGTGCAGACACTCCTTGATGCAGTAGTGGATTATCTGCCTGCTCCTACCGAAGTAGCAGAGATTAAGGGTATTGACCCTAAAAATGAAACAGAGTTAAGTGTAGAATCTAGTGATGAAGGCGCATTTGCAGGATTAGCCTTTAAGATTATGACTGATCCATTTGTGGGACAGCTTACTTTTGTGCGTGCATATCGTGGTAAGTTAGATTCTGGTAGTTATGTACTTAATTCAACAAAAGGTAAAAAGGAACGTGTAGGACGACTTTTAAAAATGCACTCTAATAAGCGCGAGGATATTAAAGAAATTTATGCTGGCGAAATTTGTGCATTTGTAGGTTTAAAAGACACTGTTACGGGCGATACACTTTGTGATGAAAAAGTGCCTGTGATTTTAGAGCGTATGGATTTCCCAGAGCCTGTTATTCAAATTGCTGTAGAACCAAAGACAAAGGCTGACCAAGAGAAAATGTCTATTGCTCTTGGCAAACTTGCTGAAGAAGACCCGAGCTTTAGAGTAAGCACACACGAAGAGACAGGACAGACACTTATTGGTGGTATGGGTGAGCTTCACTTAGAGATTATTGTTGATAGGTTAAAACGTGAGTTTAAAGTAGAAGCCGAAGTGGGTGAGCCACAAGTTGCTTTTAGGGAGACAATTAGAACTGCAGTTGAACAAGAATGTAAATATGCTAAACAATCAGGTGGGCGTGGGCAGTATGGACACGTGCATATTAGGCTTGAGCCAAAAGAAGCAGGCACAGGCTATGAATTTGTTAATAATATTAGTGGTGGAGTTATACCAAAAGAATATATTCCAGCTGTTGATAAGGGCATTCAAGAAGCAATGCAAAATGGTGTACTTGCAGGATATCCCGTAGTAGATTTTAAAATAACACTTTATGATGGAAGCTATCATGATGTGGATTCATCTGAAATGGCGTTTAAAATTGCCGGCTCTATGGCATTTAAAGACGCTTGCCGTAAGGCAAACGCAGTGCTATTAGAGCCTATGATGAAGGTTGAGGTAGAGGTCCCTGAAGAGTATATGGGTGATGTCATAGGAGATTTAAACAGAAGACGAGGGCAAATCAACTCAATGGACGATCGTATGGGATTAAAGATTGTGAATGCTTTTGTTCCTCTTGCCGAAATGTTTGGATATTCTACTGACTTGCGTTCAGCTACACAGGGTAGAGGTACATATACAATGGAATTTGACCACTATGGTGAAGTGCCAAGTAATGTTGCCAAAGAAATTATGGAAAAACGAAAGGGATAATCCATGAAAAAGTTAATTTTTGTATTAGGTTTAGGTTTAGTGTTTGTAGCTTGTGGAGATAATGCAAAAGATAATCAAACTGCAGAAACTCCTACACATACAACAGAAGCGACTGAAACTCCTGCAAGTGAAACTGCACCAGCAGTAGAACCTCAAGCAGAAGAAACAAAGAATGATGCTCAAGCACAAGTAGCTCCAGAGCAAGAGGTTACTACAGAATCCAGCGATTCTCAACCTCAAAATGATGCTGCAAAAGAAGAGAGTGCAGCTCAATAAAGAAGTCTCTTCTGCTAGCCTCTCTTAACAAAGAGAGGCAATAGATAAGGAAACAATTATGAATAGATTTCTTCTTTTTTGTATATTCCCTTTGTTTTTTATCGCTTGTTTTGATGATAAAAAACAAGATTCTAAACATACTTCAGTATCTCAAGTTAAACAATCCAATACTGATCCAAATAAGAATACCTTAGAGAATGTAAGTTCTTCTACGACTACAAAAGCCGCTCCCTTACCTAATGCAGAGGTGCTTTATGGTAAATGTGCAGCGTGCCACGGCAAAGATGGTAAGAGTGTCGCACCCGGAAGTGTAGGCAATGTGCTTATTGCTTCACTTAATAAAGCACAAGTAACAGAATCACTCAAAGGATTCCGCGATCGCACATTGAGCAAGGGTGGCAATTCTGTTATTATGTATATGCAGGCAAAAAACTTAAGTGATCAAGACATTGAGGCATTGGCAAATTATATTGATGCGTTTTAGAATCTCGTGATAGAATCTTAGATTCTATCAAGTTCGTATTTAATTGGTAACTCAATTTTGGTTGTTGAGCTTAGAGTAGGAAAATCATCTTGAGCCTTTTTTATGGCATTGATTGCAGCGGTATTAAATGGTTCATATTCACAAGCTTTGATGAGACGAATATTTGCTACTTTACCATTTTGATAAATGATAAATTCTACAATCACTTCACCCTCCAATCCTCTTTTTCTTGCCATAGTTGGATATTTAGTTCTGCGGTCAATTGCGCTTTTAATCTTTGAGAACAAATCATCTTCGCTTCCATTTTTATATGAAAGTGTTTGTATTATTTCACCTTCTTCTATCTTTTCATTAGGCTTAGCTTTGGGAGCTTTATTTGTGGGTGATACTTCTTCCTCTTTTTTTGCAAGCTTACCTTCTTCTTTTATAATTTCTTTATGCTGATGTTTTGTTTTATGCACGAGAGGTTTGGGTTTGGGAGTTTCCACTTCTTCTTGTTGAGAAGGGGTTTGAAAAGTTGCTAGAGCAAGAGTTGTGATGTTATCACCATTTTGAGCAAAATCAGTATGATAAAAATATGTATAAAATGTCATTGCAAATGCAAAATGTAGCACAAAACTAAGAGCAAAAGCTATTTTATGAGATGTAAAAAAGGTGTTTTGTTTGTTTTTTTGATAAGTTTGTTCAAAATGCAGATGTTGTTTGCTATTTTGATATGGATTACTTGGATTTTGTTGAAATGCCGAAGTTTTCATGTCCTTTCTCCTTTAAAATATCTACAATTTGAATAAAAGTTTCAAATTTTGCATTTTTATCACTTTTAAGTTGAATAAGTGTTTTATTATCAATATTGGCAATCTCATTTTTAAGGGATTCTATATCGGTAACTTTATCATCAAAATAAATCACATTGTGCTCATCAATAGTAATTATACTTGGTTTCTCATTTTTATCTTGTTGATTTTGGCTTGCATAAGGCAATTCTACTTTAATTTGTCCTTGAGCTATAAAAGTTGATACACTAAGCACAATGGCTAAAAGCACAAGCATTACATCAATGAATGGGACAATATTCAAGCCATCTTTTTTTGGGATTCTCATATTTATTTCTCACCAATGTCTTTTTTACCAAGCTTGTAAGCATTGAGCTGGACGTCCATTTGACGCACAAAGCAATTATATACAATCAAAGTAGGAATAGCGACTACTAAGCCAAGCGCAGTGGCTTTAAGCGCAGTAGATAAGCCAATCATAATACTTTGGGCGTCCATACCGCCGCTCATACCCATATCATAAAAGGTAATCATAATTCCAATAACAGTGCCTAAAAGCCCCACATATGGTGCATTAGAATAGATAATGTAAAGAGCAGTGAGATTTCTACTCAATGCTTCTTCTAATACTTCTTCATTTTGATAGTCATTAGGATTGATACGTATATAAAAAATTAATCTTTCACAGCTCAACCACACGCTTAAAAAACTCATAAAGCCAAGAATTGCAAAAATAATATAATCAATATAATCCTTGAGAAATTCCATAATAATACTCCATTAACGAGTGTAGAATTTTAATTGCTGAATATTATAAAAATCATTCTTAAGATAAGATTATAATTCCTTTTAATTTTACTTAAATTCATACTTCAGCCTTTTTACGCTACAATCTTTGAAGTTTAACAAAGGAGACACAATGAAGCCTAATATTATCCGATTTAGCGTATCTCTCCCACAGAATCTCCTTGAAAATCTTGATGAGCGTCTTACGCATAAGGGATATTCTTCACGTTCTGAACTTGTGCGAGATATGATACGCGAAAAACTCAATGAGGAAGTGTGGAGCAATGGTGCTGAAGATAAGCAGGGTGTAGCAGTTTTGACGATTATTTATGACCATCATCAGCGTGAGCTTAATCAAAGAATGATTGATATTCAGCATACAAATACACATAATGGTAATGTTGAGATTCTTTGCAATACACACGTGCATTTAGATCATCATAACTGCCTTGAAACGATTATTTTGCGTGGCAAAGGAACACAAATTGAGAATCTAAGCATTGAAATTGGCGGGCTTAAAGGTGTGAAGTTTTTTAAATTGACGCGTGCAAGTCGCTTTGAGTAATATTATCGCACTTTATGGCGGGAGTTTTGACCCGCTTCATTATGCTCATTTGGAAATTATCCGCATTTTGCGTGAGAATCCTCTGTATGAGCAAATTATCCTTATGCCAAATTATCGTAATCCCCTTAAACCTCCCTCATTTTTTACGCCATTGCAGCGATTGCAAATGTGTAAAATCCTTGCTGATGAGATGAATAATGCACCAAAAAATCAAAAGATTCCATATATAGCAGTCAGTGATTATGAAGTGCGAGAGAATCAACCTGTATTTAGTGTGCAAAGTGTAGCTTTTATCAAAGAGCAAATGGCACGGCAGCACTCTAATGCACAGCTTGTTTTTGTGCTAGGAGAGGATAGCTTTAGGAATCTTGCGCAGTGGAAAGATGTGCAGAGATTATGTCAAATGGTAGAGTTTGTGCTTGTAAAACGCGAAAGTTCCCAAAAAGATTCTCAAGAATTACCACATATTGTGCCTTATGCACGCATTATTGAGTATTTAGATATGCCTCCTCGTGTAGGGCATTTTTCTTCAAGCTTTGTACGTTCTTTATTTGAAAAAGGACACATAGAAGAGGCTTTAAAGCTTATTCCCGTATGTTTGCATACTTTTATCAAGGCACATTTTAGGCTATAATAAGCCTTTATTTTATACAAGGAGATTACTTGCAAGAAAAACATATAGATGAGAGGATTGAGCGCATTGCCACGCTTTTAGCGGATAAAAAAGGTGAGGATATTGAAGTATTTGATTTGCGTGGTAGGGATTATATTGTGGATAAAGTGGTTATTGTTAGCGCGATGATAGGGAAGCATTCTTTCGCTCTGCTTGATTATCTTAAAAGCGAGTTAAAGCCTCAAGGGGAAGTATTTTATGCGACTGAAGAAGAGAGTGAAGATTGGGTGATTGCTGATTTGGGAGATATTATGATTCATATTTTTACACCTAATCATCGCAAAAAATTTAATTTAGAAGAATTTTTACATTCACTTATGACTCAAAAACAACAATGTTTTTAAGATTTATTCTCTCTTGTGTGCTTTTGTGTGTTTGTGCTTTTGGTGCAGATATTGTTATTCCTTTGCAAGATGAGGCATTTAGAGATGATTTGAGTATTCAAAATTCCAAAAGGCAGGATACTTTTTTGGAATCTCCTAACATAGATTCCAAAACTATTCAAAGTCCTATTACTCAAAGTCTTTCATTGCATTATCTCAACGCGTATATGCGTCATCATTCCTTTGCTATAAGCACAAATGGCGTGGGGCTAGAATATCATAGAATCTTAGCTAATAATGCTCAAAGTGATGTGCTTTTTTCTGTGCAGACAAATTTTACAAAAGCCTCACTTAAGAGCGAATCTCGCTCTAATGGTAACACGCAAAATTCTTATAATCCACAAGATTCTTATTCTATTGCGCCTGATGCAAGTTTTCAAATCGGCACATTAGCTCAACTTGATATTTTATTTGCACAAAGCGATAAGGGCTATCATTTGCTTGGCTTTGAGATTGGCTATTCCTTTGCCTTGCCTGCTCATCTTGCAGGAGGCGTTGATGGCGTAGAATTTGATGAGCAAAGTGTGCTTTTAAATGTTGATTATGGATATAGTTTTAACTTTGGTAAATATGCGATGTTGCCTTTTGTGCGTTTAGAGAGTTATGCGTTTTTTCCAACCAAAGAGAGAGCAAGAAATCGCGACTTTATTGATGAGGGATTCAATGTGCTTGTAGGCGTAAAAAATATTTGGGATATGCGCTATTTTGAGGCTTCGCTTAGTCTTGGGACGTTGAGTGATTTAAATTTATCAAGTTCGGGTGTTGGTGTGTTGGCAAATGGTGCAATAGTCTATGACAGGCTGGGTATGAGTAATGGAATCTTTAGTGAGATAAGTATTGGTGTCTTAGAGCATAAGAATTTTCATCTCTTAGCAAAATCAAATTTTTCTTATATGCTCTCATACTATGAACTGAATTGGCAAAATAGCTTAAGTGCGATGTTGAGATTCTGATTTGATATAGGTTTCTATCAAGCAAAACAAAAAGGTTTAGGGTTAATCTTGTTGATAGAAATTTGGATATAATCAAATGCAAAGGAAATAACACATAATGAAAAAACTTATATTAACAATAGCTTTGGTATCTAGTCTATGTATGGCGGAGATTTATAAACCAAAACTTGAAGATGGGAGAGAGATAGAAATTTCACATATAAATAAGAAAAAAATTCATTTTATCATTAGAAAGAATGGCGAGGTGCTTTTAAGCGGTGAAGCCTATGATGAGTATGGCGGTTGGGAAGGTGATGATGAAAATGGTAGTGGCTATGAAGTGGTAGAATATTGGTATCAAAATAACAACCAATGCTCTTTGTCAGTGAGAATACAAGATATGCCCATTGATGAAAATGATAAAAAAGAGCGAATAAGGATTAAAAATGCCAAAGATTGTATAGTCTCAAAAACACTACAAAAGTCTTTTTCAAATGATAATGAACTTTTCTACAGAAATAAGCAATGGAAATAATCTTAATTTCTAAGGAACAACACAATGAAAAAACTACTAGCAGTTATATTTAGCGTAAGTATGATTGTATGTCAAGGTCTTTATGGAGAGTATCTTTACGATGAAGATATTACCAGTGATACAGGAGAGATTATCAAAGCACATCAGTATTCCAAGCGATTTGATGGACAATGTGTAGAGATTAGAGAGGGCATTGTAGAA